>CAMYII010000065.1:2787-19216 GCA_947258385.1 Acidiferrobacterales bacterium | reverse complement strand
GGGCATCTTTCAGTTTCCAAAGAAACTGACCGAGAACTGGAACCTGATCAACCGCGTGATCTGGAACGTGTCCAGCATGCCGCTCGACGTGCCCGACGATAGTGGCTTTGGGTCGGCCCCGGGAGGTGGTGATATCCTACCACCGCCCGAACAGCCGCTGCCGATCGACGTCTTCAGAGGCCGCACCACCGGCTTCGGCGACATGATGTACGTCGGCCTTTTTTCGCCAGCCAAGGGCAAAGACGTGGGCAAGGGCAAGTTCCTATGGGGCTTGGGTTTCGACCTCGGGCTGCCAACCGCCTCGGAGGACATCCTCGGTACAGAGAAGTATACCGCCGGTCCCTCGGCGCTGGTCGTCTACATGGGGCCGAAGTGGAAAGTGGGCAGTTTGATCACGCATTTCGAGGACTTCGCCGATAAGGAGGAAGACCGCGCCGATGTGAGCCTGACCAACTTACAGTACTTTTTATTTTACTCCCTGAGCGAGACCACGGCCGTTGGCGCGTCGCCCAATATCATCTGCAACTGGGAACAGACCAGCAGCAACGAGTGCACGGTGCCGCTCGGTCTGGGTTTCTCGACCACGGTCAACATTGGCAAAGTGCCGGTGCGCTTTGGTGCGGAGGCGCATTACTCGGTGGTCAGGCCGGATGATGTGCTCGGCACCAAGTGGGACTTCCGCTTCTACGTGATTCCGGCGGCGCCCTCCGCTTTGTTTGAGTGGATGCAGTAGAGATTTGTTTTCGGGAAATCATCTTTTCGCACGTAGGATGGGTGAAGCGCAGACCGAGACCGTAGGATGGGTGGAGCGAAGCGCAACCCATCATGATGAAAGGCCCCGAAGCAGTACGTAGGATGGGTGAAGCGCAGCGCGACGGACTGGAAGTCCTAATCCTTTAGCGAAACCCATCGATGCAACAGGCATAACACCGGAGACCGTATCCGGTTTCCGACACAGTTGGCGTATTTTTTTCAGAAGACCCCATCGCAGCAAAGGAGTCTGGACATGAAAACTCGAAAAATCTTGGCACTTTCGACCGTCGCCACCGTGATTACGGCGGCCGCGATCTACACGGCCGGCGAGCTCGGCGGCAACACCGGGCCGGCGTTCAATCTGATCAAGACCGCGCAGGCCGCCGGCAGCGTGGTCAAGGGCCCCAATGTGGTCGCCCCGGATCGCTACGTTTATTATCCCGGTACGGAAAAATTGGACAGAAGGGAAGTGCGCGTCATTGCCTGCGGTACTGGTATGCCCGATGCGCGCCGTGACTCGGCATCAGCCTGTTTTTTGTTTGAGTTTGGTAATGGCGAAAAAATGATTTTCGACCTTGGTACCGGCTCAATGCGTAATATCAATGCACTGATGATTCCTAGTGAATACCTGACCAAGGTGTTCTTGAGTCACCTGCATACTGACCACTGGGGTGATCTGGCTTCACTCTGGGCCGGCGGCTGGACTGCGGGCCGGCCGGTTCCGCTACAGGTCTGGGGACCAAGCGGAAAGACCAAAGATATGGGTACCAAGTATGCTGTTGAGCATTTTCTCAAGGCCTACAACTGGGACTATGTGACCCGTGCCTACAAGATTACGCCGAAGCCTGGCCAGATTAACGTGACTGAGTTCGATTACAAGGCGGTTAATAAAGTTATTTATAACGAAAACGGTATCAAGGTTCTCTCGATACCTGCGATCCATGCGGGTGATGGCCCGGTAAGCTTTATTATCGAATACGCCGGCATGAAGCTCATCTTTGGCGGTGATACTTCGCCTAACAAGTGGTTTGTTGAGCATGGCAAGAATGCTGATTTCGTCATCCATGAAGCCTTTGGTACCCCTGAATACTTTGTTAGGGATTATAACCAGCCACCACAGTTAGCATGGCGTGCGTGTTGTGAGTTCCATACCTCCCCGCAGGCCTTTGGTAAAATCATGAGCACCATTAAACCCCGTCATGCGGTGTCCTACCACAGTTTTGCGGAAGCAATAGACGGTGTACGTGCCGGTATCCGTGAAACCTATGATGGCCCACTATCAGTCGCGGTTGATAACATGGTGTGGAATATTACCAAAGATAAGATTGTAGAGCGTATGGTGGTTTCATCTGACCGTGCTAGAGGCGTTCGGGGTCCAACCCGTCAGCCACCGCCAGTGAGAGGACAGCCTAGCCCAATGAGTGACTTCATTAAGAAAGGGGAATGGGGACCGGCCTTCAATGCGCAAAACAAGATGCTCGACGCGCATTCCAAGAAGTACAACCTCAAGAAGATGGACTGGCGTAAACAGAAGCCCTGGTACAAGCCGAGCAAGTAAGGATAGACAAAGTATAGGAGTCACACTATGAATAGTCTCATTCGTTTAACAACGACTGCTTTACTCTGTGGCTTGATGAGCAGCCTTGCTTATGCCGGCAGCGGTGCGGTCAAAGATCCCGCTGGTGTTGCACCAAATAGGTATGCGTATTACCCCGGCACCGAGGCGCTAAAGAGAGATGAAATTCGGGTTATCGCCTGCGGCACCGGCATGCCCGCGGCCCGTCGTGGTGAAGCCGCGACCTGCTGGCTGGTGGAACTGGGCAATGGTGATAAGTTTTTCTTTGATCTCGGCACCGGTTCCATGGCCAATGTCGCTGCGCTGATGATCCCTTACGATTATCTCGACAAGGTATTTTTGACTCACTTACATACCGATCACTGGGGTGACTTGAACGCACTTTGGGCCGGCGGCTGGACGGCGGGACGAACGCAAGCCTTAAAAGTCTGGGGCCCCTCCGGCGCCACGCCCGAGATGGGGACCAAGGCCGCCATCGATGGTTTCATGAAAACCTATCGCTGGGACTATGTGACGCGCTTGCAAAAACTGTCTGCGATCCCCGGCAAGATCGAAGTGACTGAGTTTGATTACCGTGGTGAGAACAAGATCGTTTACGACAGAAGAGGGGTGAAAATACGTAGCTTCCCCGCCATTCATTCCGGTGATGGTTCCATTAGTTATGTGCTGGAATGGAAGGGTTACAAACTTGTGTTCGGTGGCGACACGCTGCCAAACAAATGGGTGATTAAATATGCCAAGGATGCCGACTTTGTGGTGCACGAATGTTTCCATCTGCCCGAACAAATGGTGGAATGGTACAATCAGGCACCGCCCGTTGCACTCTATGTGGCTACCCAGATCCACACTTCGCCGCAGGCCTTTGGCAAGATCATGAGCACCATCAAACCCCGACATGCGGTGGCCTATCACTTCTTCAATGAAGAAAGCACCCGTTATGCGATTTATCGGGGCGTGAGGGAAATCTACAACGGTCCGCTATCCATGGCCACCGACATGATGGTCTGGAACATTACCAAGAAAGGCATTAGAGAGCGCATGGCTGTGTCTCCGGATGATGCCTGGGCTGTAGCGGGTGCGAAACCACCACCAATGGGTAAACCGGGCCAGGTACCTGGTCAGCTAAGTAAGGAAATGAAAGCCGGCACCTTGGACGTCAGCGAGGCGGAAGGTCGAATGGTACAGGAGTATATGAAGAAATATAAGCTCGACCCAAAGATGTTCAAAAAAGGTAAGAAGTAAGGAGTTATAAAATGGGCCAGGCTGAGTCTGGCCTATTTGAGTTATTTTCTGTTTTTTATTCACGCCGGCTCAGCTACGAGCCATTTCGATGCGCAATGAAAGGAGTTTGTCATGAAACGTTCTATCAGCTTCCTGGTTTCATTGGTCATGTGCTTGACCTTCAGCGCTTCGGTCTTCGCGGTCGAAAACATCGTCGAGTCCGTCGCCAAGGGTTGTGAGAAAGAGATCAACAAGTATTGCAAGAAGGTGACCGTGGGCGAGGGGCGTGTGCTCGCCTGCCTGTACGCGCACAGCGACAAGCTCTCCGGCCAGTGTGAATATGCGCTCTACGATGCCGCGGTGCAACTGGAGCGCTTTGTCGCCGCATTGGTGTATGTGGCCAACGAATGCGACGAGGATCTGGAAAAGTATTGTTCGTCGGTCGGCATCGGCGAGGGGCGTTTGCTGGCCTGCCTGGATAAAAACAGCAAAAAGATCCAAAAGCGTTGCAATCAGGCGCTGAAGGATGTCGGTCTCAAGTGAGACGCGCTTCAGGGCGGGCGCCGCAAGGAACGCGTTGGACAGTTTCGTGCGAATTAGGAAAAGGTGAAACATATCTGAGTTTAAAAGTCATGAGGATTAAGCGATGATCAAGCAGATATTAATTCCTCTACTACTTGGTTGTGGCGTCGCTCTGAGTGCCTCTGCGCTGGCCAAGGGACCGCCGAAGGACAACATGATTGGTGGCACCTTGTATCCGCACGGTTACACGCCTATGCCGATCAAGAATGGCGTCTACCCCCGTGTCTATGTGCCGAATACGGAAAAACTGGGCAAAAATGAGATGCGCGTGATTGCGCTGGGGACCGGCATGCCCAATGTCATCACCGGCAAGCAAAAGGCCTCTGCCTGGTTTGTGGAACTGGGTAATGGTGAGAAATTCCTGTTCGACCTGGGCAGTGGTTCCATGGAAAACCTGGCCAAGCTGCGTCCAGACTGGCACAAGGTGGACAAGGTGTTCGCCAGTCACCTGCACTCAGACCATGTGGGGGGCTTCGCCGAGCTCTATATCGGCGGCTGGATGAACGGCCGTTATAAACCACTGGAATTTTACGGCCCATCAGGTGCGCAACCACGCCTGGGCACCAAGGCCTTCGTCGAGAACCAGGTGAAGAGCTGGGCCTGGGACATCGAGGGGCGGCGGACGGGGTTCCCGATCGAGGGCGGCAAGGTCATCGCCCACGAATTCAATTTCCGTAACGAGGGTGTGATTTACAATAAAAACGGCGTCAAGATCAGTTCCTTCCCCGCGATCCATATTCTCGACGGCTCGGTGAGTTTTCGCCTCGATTGGAAGGGCCGCAGCTTCGTGTTTGGCGGGGACTCCTATCCGAACAAGTGGTTCATCAAATACGCCAAGGGCGGTGAGCTCGTGGTGCACGAGTGTTTCTTTACCCCGGAAAACCTGGGCAAGTTGTTGGGCATACCACCGGCCCAGGCGATCTTTATAACCTCCTATATTCATACGCCACCCCAGGCCTTCGGCAAGATCATGTCGACGGTCAAGCCGCGCCATGCCATCGGTTATCACTTCTGGACCTGGCACGATATCTACGACGAGAACCTGGAGGCGGTACGCAAGACCTATGACGGTCCGCTCACATTGGCCACGGATATGATGGTGTGGAATGTGACCGACGAGCAGGTGGTGGTGCGCGAGGTGTTTGAGGACGAAAACGTCGCACCAACGGGCACATCTGCCGCTTATCGCAGTGCCAAGCGTGAACCACCCAGTGTCGCGGAAAAATGGATTTCACCCGACATCAACGCGGGCAAATGGAAAGGCTACACGCCGCCGCCGTTGCCCAAGCCGAAGTAACTGTGATGGAAAGGCCGGGCACTGCCCGGCCTTTCGCACCTGGCTTCTGTCATCGAGGGTCGTTCAAGTTAAGAACGTTTGACAAATCGGTGTTTCAGGATTGAGTTCCATATGGTGCATCGCTCATTGCGATCGAATCATAACATGCGCACACGATTATTAGTGGCCTTTATATTCGCCGGGCTAATGCAACCGGTGTGGGCGGAGGTGTCACACGAATTGCACCTATGCCCGCAGATTGCAGATAAAGATGAGCGCCTGCGTTGCTATGATGCACTGTCAGTCGAGCAGGACAGGGAAGGCGCAGGTGAAACAGAGCCGGAGCCCATAGCAAAGAAAGAAGACACCAGGCCGGACCTGTTGAATTTCCGTGAGCGCTGGCGCTTTGAAACCGAGCGGGAACCCTTCCGACTGATGCCCCACAAACCGTCCTACATCCTTCCCGCTGCCTATACAAATTCGCCCAACGAAGAGGAGTGGCTGCCGATCGAGCCCGATGTCGAGCTCGATGAGACCGAAGTCAAGTTTCAGCTCAGCGCCAAGTTCAAGGTTTGGGACGACCCCGTCGCAGATAACGGCGACCTCTGGTTTGGCTACACCCAGGTCGCCTTCTGGCAGCTCTACAACTCCGATTTCTCTTCACCATTCCGCGACACCAATTACGAGCCGGAGCTGTGGTTCTCTTTCAGCACCGACTGGAATGTGTTCGGGCTCACCAATCGCGTGCTCGATGTGGGATTCGTGCACCAGTCCAACGGGCGTGCCGAGCCGCTGTCCCGGAGCTGGGACCGCGTGTTCCTGAGATTCGGGCTCGAGCGGAACAACTTCGCCCTAGTGTTCCGGCCTTGGTATTGGATTCCTGAGGACGACCCCGATGACGACAACCCGGACATTGATGACTTCTACGGCAATTTCGAGCTGAGGGGCATCTACCGCTGGCGTGGACATCTGTTCTCGGCAATGCTGCGAAACAATTTAGACACCGACGACAACAACGGTGCCATTCAACTGGACTGGGCATTCCCCATATCCGGTGCCTTGCAAGGTTACGTGCAATACTTCAGTGGTTATGGTGAGAGCCTGCTCGACTACAACAAGGATATCAACCGCCTTGGTATCGGCATCATGCTTGCCGACTGGCTGTGACGGCGACATGTCCCACCGGCTATATTTGTCCATCGGTAATACAATTCTTAGTCCTCCCTGTTATTTCCATCGTCCATACCGTCTTCGTTGATCGCTTGTTTCGTTGGGGTTTCCTCTGGACTAGCTCCGCGTCGCGTACCTCACGCCAATCTACTACTCTGTCGTCAAACATGAACGGGCAGATTTGAAGCTTGGAGCTTGTTTCGTTGGGGTTCCCTCTGGACTAGCTTCGCGTCGCGTGCCTCACCCCAACCTACAACTAGTGGAAGGTATCGCTCTAGTCGTAGGATGGGTGACGTGCTCAGAATCTCTCCAGCAGGAACTGGATCATGAAGGCATTCACCAGATCGATAAAGAAAGCGCAGACCAAGGGTACCACGATAAAGGCCAAATGAGATGGGCCGTAGCGATGGGTGACCGCCGTCATATTGGCCATTGCCGTGGCGGTGGAGCCCATCGTGATCCCCCCGAAACCTGAGCAGATGACGGCGGCGTCATAGTTTCTCCCCATGATCCGAAAAATTACGAACAAAGTGACAGTGAAAGCGATCGCGAACTGGGCCAGCAATATGGTCAAGATGGGGCCAGCCAGGTCGAGCAGCGCCCAAAGCTGCATACTCATCAACGACATCGCCAGAAATACGCCCAGTGAGACGTCGGCGACCAAGGCCAGAGCGGTTGTGCGGCTGGGCCATTGCACCTTGGGGAGAAGGTAGGGGATGGTGTTGGACAAGAGGATACCGGATAACAATGCAGGCACAAAAAGCGGCAAATTCAGTCCCGCTTGTCCCAGGGCTTCGTAGACGATAAAGCCCAACGTGGCGCTCAGGTGGATGGCGAGAATCGCCTGTAAAAAGGACACATAATTGATTGGCGTCGCCTGTTCATCAAACCCGACACCCACGTCGACCTGGTCCCTGGTCGAGGCTTTGGGCTCAAGTTTGTGGCGCGCAATAAGAAACTTGGCGATAGGTCCACCCATCAGGCTGGCCAGTACCAGACCAAATGTGGCGCAGGCAATACCGATCTCCATGGCGTTGGTAATGCCGTACTCGCTGGAGAAAACGGGGGCCCACGCAATCGCCGTGCCGTGCCCGCCAATCAGTGACACGGTGCCGCCCAGGAGTCCGACCTGCGGCGGCAGGTCGAACAAGGTTGCGATCGAGATACCGGTCAGGTTCTGTATCACCATATACCCGACCGTGGCGGTCAGCAGGATTGCCAGTGGCTTGCCGCCCGCCAGCAGATCACTCAATCTGGCGTTGAGCCCGATGGTTGTAAAAAAATACACAAGGAGAACATCACGCTCTTGCAGGTCGAACTCGACGCCGATTCCGAAGATAAAGTAAACCAGCGTCAGCGCCAAAGAACAGATCAGCCCGCCGACCACGGGTTCGGGAATGTTGTAGTTGCGCAGAAATGCCGAGCGTTGTACCAGCCAGCGCCCAAGAAATAATACGAGGATACCCCAGGTGATCGCCCTATACTGTCCAATGTGCAGTGTACCGTCTGTAATTTCCCATAGCATTATTTATTCTCCAGATTATCAGACGTCATAGCGGGCCTTATCGGCTTGCTTGCGGCATCATGCAGAACCCCGCTGTCTGGATTTTAGGCTTGACCAAAAAGCTCGAACGGCGAACTCACTCGCTACCGCCGGCTTTAGTGATAAAAAACCGATAAAACGGAATTATGCGAAACGGCTATCCCCATCTATCACTCGTCTAACCTTACCTAAGATATAAGGCTAAAGTCCAATATTCTTCAGATGATCACGATCAAGGAGTGTGGGTGGCTGCCCATCCTCTGTACTGAGAAGCGTTCCGATTTTCACCAGCAGGCGGAGTGTATATCGCACCCCCTAGATCCTGCGCGTCAAGTAAGACCGGGGTCTTTCAAGTAAGGATTCCGCGAAACCTCGTAATATTACGAGGTGACAAGCGCCAATAGCACTTACTAACATTATCAAGATACAGGCACAGACCGCAGACACGGCAGCGGTCCTTCAGCCACTGAAAATTGAAGCCAATGAGAGAGCGTGTACTCGAGAGGGAGAACATAATGACGCAACCCATATGCTGTCTCACCGTCACCCTTACCGCCTGTCTGTCGCTGCTGGCGGGCACCTGCCTGGCCAATGAGCCGTATGCCTCGGCGCGGGCCGGCAGCGACCCGGAGGCGCAGCCGATACGGCTCGCCGCGCTCGGCAGCGAAGAGGCGGCGTCCGGCGGCCAGAGCGCGCACCCATTCCCGGGCAACAAAGAGCGTCATTTGCGCGAGGCCGCCAAGTACCGCCTCGAGCTCGACAATGACGTCGCCTTCGGCTCAGACAACCAGTTCTCCAACGGCTGGAGCTTCCAGATCCATACCCCGGTGGCCGACAGTTGGGAGACCCTGGAGGGACCCGCCAACCCGATCAAGAAAATCGGCGCCTGGTTGCCGACGCTGACGAAAGAGGGCCTCAAGTACCGCGCCAGTCTCGCCATCGGGCAGATCCTGCAAACGCCGGAGGAGATCGAGAACCCCAATCCCATTCCCAACGATGTCCCGTACCTCGGCATCCTGGCCCTCCAGGGCGCATGGATCGCGTTCAACGACACCGATTTTCGCGGCTTCGAGTTCACTCTCGGCGCGATCGGCCGGCCCTCCATGGCCGAGCAGACGCAGAACTTCGTGCACGAGGTCATCACCAACGATGACGTCGCCGAAGGCTGGGACAACCAGCTCGAGGATGAGGTGGCCATCAACCTTAACTACATGGCCAAGAAGAAGTTCTACCGTACCGGGAACCCCTCGGGTTTCTCCTTCGACGCGGCCATCAACGGCAACATCGCCCTGGGCACGATTTTTACGCTGGCCGACGTGCGCCTGGAGACGCGTTTCGGCAGCAATATGCCGAAGGGCTTCCTTTACTTTCCCAATGTGGCCGCCCGTAGCCTGACCTATGATGCGACCCTGGCGCCGCCAAACCGGAGCAAGGCGTCGTTCTACGGATCATTGGCGTTGGGTGCCACGGCGATGGGACACTACATCGGGTTGGACGGCAATGTCTTCAAAGACAACGACATCGGCGAAGACGTGGAGAAGGAAGACTTTCTGGGACTGGCCAACATTGGTGTGCACTACGAACGCCAGTCATGGGGCGTCCATCTGACCTGGACCTTAACCACCGACACCATCGATGAGGACGAGTTTCCGTTGCCGCCGGGCCAGGATCCGGAAAACGCTTTCGGCACCCTCATGTTCGAGTGGCGGATCTGATGGCGGGCCGCAAGCCGACGGTAAAGCAGACGGGGACCTCGAGTTTGATACAGGAGAGCATAACGATGCGTAACGCGCTGTGGTCATTGATTGTATTTTGCGGGCTGGTTGCGGCGGTACCTCAGGCGTATGCCGGTGACTGGGCCTTCGGCTTCAAGCTGGCCTACTTCGACTTCGATGATGTCGATATCGATGATCCCGACAACGCCGGTATTCTCATCGGCTACGATTGGGACGTCAAATACGGTTCTATCGGGATCGAGGCCGACTACACCACGGATTTCCTGGAAGGAGAGTATCTCGGCCAGGATGTGGAGGCGGACACGGCGGGCTTGTACGCGGTGTACCGTACCCGCGGACCGGCGACCAAGGGCATCGGGCCTTATCTCAAGCTCAAGGTGGGCGCGGCGTACAACGAATTCACCGTGGGCACGGTCAGCGAGGACGACACCAACTTCTCCGCCGGCATCGGCCTTGGGCTCAATATGCACGCGGTTTCCTTTGAGCTGGAGTTCACGACCCTCGGTGAGTTGGATTACGCGAACTTCGGGCAGGAGGATGACGTCAACTTGATCAGCCTCACAGTACGGTTCTGATCCATAAGCCGCTACCGGCGGACGGCAAGCGTCCATAACGCAAAGGGCCCGGCATCGGGCCCTTTTCTGTTGCGGTGGTGGGGTGTGGGTAGGATCGGACTATTCTGATGGGTTGCGCTGTGTTCCACCCATCCTACGGGCGACAGGTTGGCATTTTTCGCGCTCGACAGGAGCGACCCGGTGCCGGCCCTGCGCCAAACCGGTAATTTTCCGA
Source organism: Acidiferrobacterales bacterium (assembly GCA_947258385.1). Classification (GTDB taxonomy): domain Bacteria; phylum Pseudomonadota; class Gammaproteobacteria; order Acidiferrobacterales; family SZUA-150; genus CAMYII01. The sequence continues at coordinate 8,570 of CAMYII010000065.1, read as the reverse complement.
GTTATCAAACCCCAATAGGCCCGCTAAGGTGGAACCAGCCACCGGTCTGGCAGATCGCCTGAGCCGGCGTCTGCATTGGCGATCCTGACAGGGCTTGCTGCCGTTTCCGGTGTCGATGCGCGGTTCAGTGCCGTGACACGGATCGCTCACCAGGCAGCGTTCCGTTTGATCAAAAAGCCTCGTGGTTTTGTTCAAAGGGAGGCGGGCCATTCCCTGGATGGGAGCGATTCCGAGGACGAAAGTATGAGCAAGTCATTCGCTCTCCTTACCAAGTGGTGGATCACGTTTGTCACACTGGCTGTGCCGGTGGCGGTTGTGGCGAACGAAACGAACCACTGGCTGCAGACCGACCGGACCACCGTGAGCATTGGTGGGTTTCTCGTCACCTACGACAGCTCGGCCCAGGTGTCTTCGAGCACGCTCGGAATCGGTACGGACATCGATATCGAAGATGATCTCGGTGTCGATGACGAACACACGGTGATCAGGCTTGACGCCCAGCACCGCTTCTCCGCCCGGCATCGTATCGAGTTCAGCTACTTTGACGCATCGCGTGACGGAAAAACCCAATTGGCACGGGAGATCCAGTTCGATGAGCAGGTCTTCGTGGCGGGCAGCGTGGTTGCCACCGATCTTGATTTACAGGTCTACCGATTGTCCTATCTGTATTCGATTTATCAGACGCCCAGGACCGACCTGGCGCTCGCTGCTGGGGTGTATGCATTTGATACCGGGTTTTTTATGGAATCCGACCTCGGCGTTCAGGAGAGCGAGGACGCCACCGCGGGGTTTCCGGCCTTCGGGTTGAAAGTGATGCATGCCTTCGACCGGACCTACTCGCTGATGGCCGGCGTGCAATACTTTGCAGTCAATGAGGACGATATCGAAGGCGACCTTCTCGATGTCCTGATTGCGGTCGAGGGCGCGTTCTGGAAAAAGCTGGCTGCTGGATTTGGCTACAACGCCGTGGAGATTTTCGGTGAAGACACGGAAGATCACGACAAAGTCGAGTACGACTTCAGCGGTTTTCTCTTGTATCTCAAGTATCGTTTTTGATTTCGGAGATCGGCCACGACGGGGGTGAAGGACGGCAGCGTGGACAGAGAAGCATGGTGAAAGGATAAGATTGAAATGACAGGTCCTCAGACAAAGATGCGATCTGCGATGTTCGTTTGCAGATGGATGGCGCGGCCACGATGGACAAGGCGTGAGCGACGAGGATCGCAGCCTGTCCTTGCCCCTGGATCGCATCATTGGTGTCGGCTATGGCATTGCCAAGCAGGTCAGCCAGGAGCGGAGCTGGCGCTTCAATGTGAATTATTACGACCTGGGCGATGCGCCGATTGATTCCCAGCCCACGCCGCTCTCCGGCCGCATCGTCGGCTCCTAGGATAAGAAGCATGCCATCGGGCTGAACCTCAATTACCGGTGGAAATTTTGAGTACGATAACGGAGGACAAACCATGAAGACCTTATTTCGACTTGCTATCACAGCGGTGCTCGCATTGATGATGCTTACCGGCACAGTCCACGCACAGACTAAACATAAATTTTCGGGCTTCCTTGAAGACTATTCCCAGTTGCGTCCAGACCCGGAAAGGCCGGGTGTATTCATGGACGACCTTACACAAAGACTCGATCGCAAGACTTACCCGAAGGTAATGATCAATGAAATCGAGGTCTTTTATGCCCCGGACTCCAAGTATAAGGGCATCAGCCCCAAGAAATTATTGGCGATCACCGAAACGTTCCGCGAATATCTGATAGAGACCCTTGGCGAGCGGCGCACGATCGTCAACAAGCTAGGCGAGGGCGTGGTGGTGTTCAATCTGGCCATAACCAACGTGCATGCCAGACGGCCAAAGCGGAGCGCGCTGAATGTTTTGCCACCGGTAGCCATCACGACCGGTGTCAAGAAGGCCGCGGGCACCGATTACTGGCTGACCAATGCCGAATTTGAAGCCGAAGCAATCGATGGACAGACATACAGGCAGCTGGGGGCAATCGTAGGTACGCGTCTGGGTAAGGAAGATAAAGTTAGCAAAGAAGAGAAAGACACGAGTTGGAAAGACATAGAAGCCGAGTTCAAGCGCTTTGCCGATCGATTGCGGCGTCGATTCGACGAAGCGGATGCGAAAAGGAGGTGAGTGATAAAAACCAATCGCCTGGCAATAGGGGTAGCATGCTGTCTGGCATTTCTGCTGGCCGGCTGCGCGACTCATTACTAAAGTCGCTGATCCGACATCAGGCAAGAATTACTACGCGAAGAGCGTGAAAGAGAAGAGCGGCGGCAGCGTCCGCTTCAAGGACGCGAATACCGGCGCCAACGTCACGCTGCAGTCATCCGAGGTCCATGAAATCTCGAAGGACGAGTTCAGGGCGAATACAGGGAAATGATTCGTTTCACGCGTGCTGACGACACCATTACCCGTGCTCACCAAGAATCAATGATATTGATAACCGTGGGTTATCATCGGGATGAGCACTATGCATTAGAAAAAAAAGCGGCACCTTGCCAACCTATAGTAGATGTCAACCCCGGCACCCGGGACGGGGTTGGCGTCGCCTTACCCGTCATGGGTGTCGGCGGTCATGGACGGGGGGCTTATTGGACCGGGAAAAAAGATACCGCATCAGCGCTGGCAGAGCCCGTACGATGGCACGGAAGCCTAGTAAAAGTCCCAGGTGTCACGGGCGGGGTTATGCAATAAGCTAGTGCGGTCGATAGTTGCATTCGCTCATGCTATGTGCCCATTGATCCGCGCTTTTTCGGCCCTGATTCTCGTGCTTGCCGCCGCCTGGACGCCCTCCGCGCAGGCGGACTGGATCAATCTGACCGGCGCCGAGACCTCGCCCAATATCGCCGAGATCTACGTCCTCGATGACCATGTGCGGGTGAACCTGGAGGTCTATATCGGCGATATTCCGGTCTTCGAGGACCTGGTGCCGGATGACTGGGTGAAAGATTCGGGCGCCAGGCGGGGATCGCTTGAGCAGCGCCTGCAGCACTTCTCCAATCACGGTCTTCAGTTCGTCACAGACAGCGGTAAGAAACTGCGCGCGCGACTCGAACTGGTCGAACCGCGGCTGCGCACCGACCGCCAATCGCCGTTCGCCGGCATGATCAATCCCATAACGCGGCAACGGGTGCCGGAGGCGCCGGCGGACAAACGCGTGCTCTATGCCGAGCTGGTCTACCCTTTCAAGGGCAAGCCGAAGGCACTGACCATGGTCCCGCCGCTGGATGAGGAGGGCCGGGCCAAGGTCACCATCGGCTTCATCGCCTACCACAAGGCGGTGCCGGTTATCGATTTTCGTTATCTGGGCGCGCCGGCCCATCTGACCCTGGACTGGAACGATCCCTGGTACTCGAAGTTCGACAACCCGAACCTGAAGCGTCATCACAAATCCGCGCTCATGTCCTATCTGTATGTCGAACCGTATGAGGTCCGCCACGAGATCCTCACCCGGGTGAGAGACCTCGAGGCGTGGATGGACCTCGGGCTGCGCGGCCGCGAGTACATCGAGGTGGACGAGCTCGAGCCGCTCAAGCAGCGCGTCGGCGAGTTTCTGCTCACCCGGAATCCGGTCAAGATCGACGGCAAGGCGTTGAAACCCATTCTCGATCGGAGCAACTACGTCAAAGTGAGCCTCACCGGCATCCAGCTCCTGGAGCAACCCGAGCGCCTGGAGATCTCGACCGCGATCATCGGCGTGATCATGACTTATCTCACCGACGGTCTGCCCCAGCAGGTGACGGTCGATTGGGAGCTCTTTACCGATCAGGTCCGGCGCGTGCCGGTGACCGCCATCGATCCCGCTGGTCCGTTGGCGTCCTACGTCGACCCGCAGGACAATGTTCATACCTGGACCAATTTTCTTAAGAACTACACGCCGCCGACGGTGCAGCGGGTCGCCATGGCCGACACCTTGTCTGGGTTGGAGATTCCCGTCGGCACGGTGCTGTGTCTGGCGGTGCTGCTGCCTTTCGGCTGGCGGATTCGCATGTCCCGCAAGCGCGGCAGACCGGTGCGCCTGCCGCTCGTGGTCGCCGGCGCGGCGCTGGTGGCGGGACTGGTGCTGATGCCCTTCTTTCAGGTGTCCGTCGCCAAACCGACGGCGCTAGTGGGCAGCCTGGATCAGAAAGAGGCGGGCGTGATCCTGCAAGGCCTGCTCAAGAACGTGTACCGCGCCTTTGACTTTCGCGAAGAGGAAGACGTGTACGACAAGCTGGCGCTCAGTGTCAGCGGCGAGCTGTTGGCGGATATCTACTTGCAGAACAGAAAGTCCTTCGCCGTGCAGAAGGCCGGCGGCGCCCAGGCCAAGGTCAAGGAGGTCGAGGTGCTGGAGGTGAGCGCCGATAAAGTCGCCGACCGGCCGCTCACGTTCGCGTTCAGGGCGAAATGGTCGGCAATGGGCACGGTTGGGCATTGGGGGCACGTGCATATGCGCAAGAACTTGTACGATGCCATCGTAACCGTGGAGGCCGTGGACGGCATGTGGATGATCACCGGGCTGGAGCTGCTGGAAGAGAAACGCGTAGACCCCTACGTGCAGGCGAATCCCGCCACGCCCGTCACGCAGTGATCGATCGAAAAAGGATCGCCAGGTGCCGCTTTCGGGGGCCGAAATCGAAGCGAATGAAGGACGCCATAACAAAGAAGGTCAGATAAAGAATTTAGAAAGCAAGCGCCATGATTGATATTCGGTCGCTGGAATTCGGCTACCGCGATAGCGACTTCCATTTAACCATTCCCGCGTTCGCCGTGACGCCGTCGGAGCGGCTCGCGGTAATCGGTCCGAGCGGCTCCGGCAAGACGACGCTGCTCAATCTCATCGCCGGCATTCTCACGCCCACGAGCGGCAGGGTCAGCGTTGGCGGCGTCGCGGTCAGCGGCATGAACGATGCGCAGCGCCGGGATTTCCGCATCACGAATATCGGGTTTGTGTTCCAGGACTTCGAACTGCTGGATTACCTCAATGTCATCGACAACATCCTGCATCCTTACCGGATTACACGGGCGCTCGAGCTGGACAGCGCGGTGCGTGCCCGGGCCGTGTCTTTGGCCGACGACATGGGCATCGGCGACAAACTGAAGCGCCGGGCAAACGAGCTTTCCCAGGGTGAAAAACAGCGCGCCGCCATCTGCCGTGCATTGCTGCCCCAACCCAGGCTGATCCTGGCCGACGAGGCCACGGGCAATCTCGATCCGGCCAACAAGACCCGCATCCTGGACCTGTTGTTCGACAGCATCGAGGCCCACGGTGCCACGCTGCTGGCGGTGACGCACGACCACGAGCTGCTGCCGCGCTTCGACCGGGTGATCGATTTTCAGGACTTTCGCGACGGAGTACCCGCGTGATCGATAGCCTGTACATCGCCTGGCAATACGTCGTCTTCAACAAGGCGAAGACCGCCACCCTGGTGGCCTGCATCACCCTGATCGCCATTTTGCCGCTGTCACTGGAGCTGCTGCTGGGCGAGAGTGAGCGCCAGCTGCTCTCGCGCGCGCAGTCCACCCCCCTGATCATCGGCGCCAAGGGCAGCGCCCTGGATCTGGTGATGAATTCCTTGTATTTCGACGATGAGGTGCCGGAGCTCATCTCCATGACCGCCTCGCAGCGGCTCGACGACTCGGCGCTGGCGGTGCCCATACCTTTATATATACGATTCCGCGCGCGCGGACATCCCATTGTCGGCACCACCCTGGATTACTTCGACTTTCGCGGCCTGCGCGTGGCCCAGGGCCGCCCGCTCGCGCTACTCGGGGAATGCGTGATCG
>CAMYII010000065.1:0-2750 GCA_947258385.1 Acidiferrobacterales bacterium | reverse complement strand
CCCCTTGAAGATGACTGTGGTCGGCATCCTGGAGCGATCGCACAGCGCCGATGATCTCGCGGTCTTTGTCGATCTCAAAACCGCCTGGGTGATTGAGGGCCTGGCGCACGGCCATGAGGATGTGACAAAAACCAGGGACGCGAGCGTCATCCTGAAGCGCACGGACGATAACGTGGTCGCCAATGCCAAGCTGATGCAGTACCGCGAGGTGACCGACACCAATATCGACACCTTTCACTTTCACGGCGATCCCGCCGGCTATCCCATTACCGCGGTGATCGCGGTGCCGCACGACACTAAATCCGGCACCATACTAAGAGGCCGCTACCTGGGCGCCGAGGCCGCTCATCAGATCGTCAAGCCGAAAGACGTCATCGACGGGTTGCTGGAGAACATCTTCCGCATCAAGCACGTGCTCGACGCGGTGATCCTGGTCGTGGGCTTCGCGACCATATTGGCGATTCTGCTCGTGTTTGCACTGTCGCTGCGTCTGCGCCAGAGAGAGATCAATACCATTTTCAAACTCGGCTGCAGCCGCATGACCATCGCGCGCCTGCTGTCCGCCGAAATCTTCATCATCGTTGTGACAGCTACTGTGCTCTGCGCGGGCTTCATGGCGGTGGTGAATCATTACAGCAACGACCTCGTGCGGATGTTGTTTATTCGGTAATTCCCCGTCCTAGAGGGAGAGGGAACTCTTATGAAACCCAGGGAGGGGAGGGCGCTGGTTATGCATCTATAAGGAGTGTGCCGTGAAATCGCAGATTTTTTTCTGTGCGCTACTTACAACTTTCAGCTTCAGCGCGACTTCTCTCCTTCAGGCCCGGGAAGATAGCGCAGAACGTCTGGTCGTTTATACCGTCAACTATCCCCTGAAGTACTTCGCCGAACGCATCGCGGGTGAACGCGCCGAGGTCGTGTTCCCGGCACCGGCGGACGGGGACCCGGCATTCTGGATGCCCGCACCCGAGACCATCACCGCGTATCAGCGCGCGGACCTGATCCTGCTCAATGGCGCGGGCTATGCGAAATGGGTGGATAAGGTCTCGCTGCCGCGGTTGCGGCTGGTCGACACCTCGGCCGCATTCAAGGACCAGTATATTAACGTGACCGACGCCGTCACGCACAGCCATGGGCCAGGGGGCGATCATGCGCACGCCGGGACGGCGTTTACGACCTGGCTGGATTTCACGCAGGCCGCGCAGCAGGCCAAAGTCGTTATGGCCGCGCTGAGCCGCAAGCGTCCGCAGTCCGCGGCCGAGTTCGAGCGCAATTATGCCGCGCTCGAAAAAGATCTGCTCCGGCTCGATCGCGATATCCAGCAACTCGCCGCCAAGGCCCCCGGCCGGCCACTGGTCGCCTCCCATCCGGTGTATCAATACTTGGCCCGGCGTTACGGCTTGAACCTGAAAAGCGTGATGTGGGAGCCCGATGTCGTGCCCAGTGAGGCGCAGTGGCAGGAATTGAGCTACGGCCTCAAGGCGCATGCGGCCAAATGGATGATCTGGGAAGGCGAGCCGAACCCCGCCTCGGTCGAACGCCTCGAGTCGCTCGGCGTTGGCAGTCTGGTGTTCGACCCCTGTGGCAATACGCCGGAAAAGGGCGATTTCATACTGGTGATGCAACAGAACCTGAGGAATCTGAGCGCGGCCTTTGAGTAGTGCCGCGGCTGATCATAAACAACATGCGCCTCAAACTCTGGTCTGCCCTTATTTTCCTTGCGCTGCCCATTGGCAGCGGTTGCGGCCGTCTGGTGGAACCGGTGTAGGTGTTTAACATCGGCGAGAACCAGAAAAAGGAGCGTGACGACGACCGTTACGGGCTTAGCTTCACCACGTTCCACCATGAAATATTCGACTGCTTTTGTTTACGCTGAGCGGTTTGTATCGATTTTGAGTGATTTTCTCCTTATTTGCCCCGTGGGATATCGAGTGTGCATGGCCCCTTACATGGCCCACAGATCCTGCGTGGGGATATTTAGCCGGAACCGGTAAATTTACGAGTTGCCCACGATCTGTCTCATTGATAGGGTCGCAAGCCCACAATGTATAGACAGAACCTCTAACCAACACCCAAGTTTGGACGCATGAAAGGAACAATAAATGAAAAGACTTAAATACGCTTTATTGACTATTTTAACGCTTTCCGGCGTGACACTGAGCGCCGCTGTCTCCGCCCAGTCCACTGACGCCATAGAAGTGACCCGGGCGGCCGTGCAGACAGAGAGAAAAGCGGTTGTGGCGGCCGCCATGCGGCTCTCGGAGCAGGAGAGCCAGGCCTTCTGGCCGGTGTACAACGACTTCCGCGCCGAGATGAATAAGATCATAGACAAACAGGTGCGGCTGATCAGGGACTTCGCCAAGCACTATAACAGCCTGTCGGATGAGAAGGCGAAGGCCATGGTCGCCGAATACCTGAGCATCGAGAAGGCGAAGCTGAAGCTCAGGCAGCGCTATGTCAGGAAATTCGAAAAGGTGTTGCCGCCCAAGAAGGTGATGCGCTATTACCAGACGGAGAACAAACTGGATGCGCTGATTAACGTTCAGTTGGCCCGCGAGATTCCGTTGGCGAAGTGATATTGATCAATGTGATCTGAGCAATGTGATCGCCTTCGGCGATGCTTTCAATGCTATTAACGGGCTTCCGCGCCCGTGCGACGGGTGAGTTTGAAAGAAATTTATAATAGCGGGGACCGGCCCCCGCACGGCCGGTGACTTTCTTTGTTTGCGCAAAGAAAGTCACCAAAGAAA
>CAMYII010000064.1 GCA_947258385.1 Acidiferrobacterales bacterium | reverse complement strand
CGTCGATTTGCGTTTGATAACCTTGAGCGCCCGGACATCCTTGACGAGGGTATCCAGCCGCGAGGTAGCCTCACTGATGCGTCGACCCAGTTCCTGGTTATTTTCCTCCAGATTGGCAATCGCTGTCTTGATGGTCTGAAGACTTTCGGCCATGGCTGTGAGATTGTGCTTTACATCCAAACTATGGGTTTGTTGTGCCTCGAACCCCCGGTCGATGCGACCGGACAAGGACGACAACTTGCGGCCAATCGACTCCACTACTGCATCTGTCTTTGCGGCTGACAATGTTTTTGCAACCGGGCCCTCGTGTAATTGCTCATCCAGTTCCTTTGCCGATACTTCATATACCGGACTGCCCTCCTGACGATTCACAAATATCCACAGCGCACTGATCGTGATGATGCCGATTACGATCGCGGCAAGCACCGCTTTGTAAGCCACCCGATGGGATGCTGGCCGCTCTCCCACTTCCTCCGGACTGGTCTCGTCATCCGTAAGGATGGGTTGTTCCGGTTGCGTTTTAGTTGTCATCCTGCACAACCTCCAATTCGATGCTGGGCTCAATATCCTGGAGTGCAATCTCCCGCTTGTCACAACGCTCGTACGTGACGAGTCGGTGGACAGGATCTTGCACCAGATGGAATGCCGGTCCCGCGAGTGTTTCCAGTGCAGCTCGTATCGTCATCGGACCGAGACTTCGATGAACAGCCGGGAGTGGTAGCGAAAACAACGCGGCCGTATCCGGTCCGATGGATTCGGCCGTGGCCAGCCGATAGCCGCTACGTTGCAGCAGATACCGGACCGATTCACCTACTGTTTGAATCCGCTCTGGAAACCGAACCGTCATGGTCGTCGCCAACAGTTCGGCCTGTGCCTCGGTCGGGGTAGCGGCCAATAAGGAATATCGACCGACCTGAAGCTCTTTCGCCTGCAGGTTCACGCTGGTCACGGTACAGATCCCTGCGATACAGATCGCGATCGCCGTAACCGGGTTTGTTGGATTAAGAATGGTTTTTTTCATTATGAACTTGCCTCAGTGGTCTTGTGCAACCAGGCATGCATCATTACGAAGTGCCGTCGCACAGGGAATGGGAAATCCATCCAACCCGTTGCGCCGTTTCTTATGCTTAGGTCAGTTTCCTAAATACACACCTGAGATCTGGAGCCTAATGTGCCCGAGTTCCTGGCTGATGGTCCTGCGGGCTTGACGATCCATCACCTTCTGGCCGGGACTTAATGCTTTGGATACCGGCCCACCAGCAGCGGGCGCCTTCCATCCGGTGAGTTCTTCATATCGGGCCTGTGCGTAGGCATGCCGCAGGCCATGCAGCTTTGATAGCCCGGCATTGGCCGTCTGTCGCTCATACACACGTAGCTGCTGAACGTAGTTGCGTTCGCTCGGTTTTAGCGAGCCGTTGCTCGCCAGTTGGTGCGCCCGCTTCAGCACCTCACGTTGTTCATCGGTGCGTATCGGGACTTCACGTTCCTTTCCTCCTTTGGTCCACGTCGACTTCAACATGATGTGATCCCCACGATCCGCAAAACTCGGGCTGAACTTGATGGCCTCTTCCCGGCGCAGACCAAAGGCCTGTTGCAACTCGAGGCTCATTCGCACGTACGGATCACTGATCCTCTCCAGATCCTGAGTATCCACCTCCTTTGCTTTTGATGTATTCGTGACAAACTGCCGATCCGGGATCCCGTAGTAGGCGTTGGATCCCGCCACGACGTTCCGCCGGTCCGTTTTTTCGGCCCACCAGCGCAGCACCGCCATCCGGTTCTTGATCGTTCCAACAGCCAGCTCCTGGCGCAGCCAGTCCTTGACCAGCGCATCGACATGCTTTTGCTTCAACGAGCGTGGCTTCATACCGCGAAACCCCAAGTCATATAACTGGTTCGCGAACAGCATCAGGTGGTCCATCCGCTTGGCTTGTGTTGCATAACTGCCATCCCGATTGCGGTGGCAGAGTTGTTTGAGTTGGTAGTTCAGATCTCTCACGGTGTTATCTCCATTTGGTCAGTGTTAATGGTCACCTGGCAACAGAAGCTACCGAGGCCCGCTTGCGCGATACGACCGTGGGACACCACTCCCATACGACCTGAATATGCCTGGTCTCAGGCAACGCTGTTTTTCCCTTTCAGGTAATGGCCCAGCGCTGGCCAACATGCCCTCACGGGGCTTCTTTCAGGGTGGTTTCATAAAACACCTCCTTTCAAATGTGCGGAACACGTCCGCGGTTTATGGAAAATGAACATCAACGGCACCGCCAGGGGCGGGCGTCTCTGTTCGTCGAGTAAAAACAGGCTTGCGCCTACGTGAAGAGCGGACCTGGCGGTCCGTGTTGATTGGAAGATGGATCCACGGCTTACAGCCGTTGCGCGTCACAGGATCCGAGTACGCTCAATTGCCACTAGTACACGCAGTGGCCACGGTTAAAATCGATCGAGGGCGGCAGTATAAGAACACAAAATCTCGCCGTAACCTTGAAATCCAATCGCAAGCCCGCGCCGTTAATGGAATTGCCGCCCTCGTCACTACCCCGCTTCGCTTACTAGTGACGAGGGCGCCTTCGGTTCAGGCAAGCCTTGCGCCAGGCATTCGCCTGTCACAGGGCTTGCTGTTGTAGTCTGATGCTGTGACATTCGTGCGTACCTACCTGACCACCGGGGTCCACAGGCGCCGCTGGAAGCGACCCCGCCCTTGGCACGCGAGTTTGAGGCTCGCGTTACCGTGGCGGGCAGGACCCGGGGACTCGGTGGACAGGTAATTTTCTCGGAGTGGATGGATCTACCCAGCGTTTAATCTAGCTTGGAAATCGCCTACTACAGCCAGGATTTCGTCAAACGCTGGTACATCGCCATAAAACATTTCCTGTTGCATGGCTTCGTAATCGGCCTGCCAATCAGGCCGGTCAGCCTCTGCAGGTACCAACCTCAACTGGTCAAAATCAAACGTCGAGTAATCGACCCACGTATAGCGGAAAAAGACCTGGCGGTGCGCGGCAATTCGATGGAACAAGTCAAGATCATGGAGCGCCTGATCTCCAATGCCGGCCTGGATCAGCCGGTAGAGATCATAGTAGTGCCGGGCCATGGCTTCCCGTGGCCACTTCTTGTCCGATGGTCTAAAGGTCTCCTCGTGCAAGAGCATGGCCTTTTCCCAAAAGGTTCTTCTTGGCATGACCGCCCGAACATCGGTTCCCGACTCTGACAGAAGATCGGGGAACGCATCGCTGAGGTAAGGCCTTACTCCGATAGATTCGGCAGGATCGGTATCTGAGCGGGCACCCATTTCGATCTTCACGGCACGACGAAGATAGGCAGCCTGCTCCGGGAAGGCCGTCGGGTAGAACAACAGCAACGTCTGTTCATCGGGATCGTCGGGATCAGCTTCAAGCGTCCATTCACTTGTCTCTGGTAAATCCGCTGAAATAACATCGATGAGTGCCGGATAAATCCTGTCGCTGACACATTGCTGGCAGGCTGCCCTCAGTGCCTTGAGACGTTTTCCTGTCTGCTTCTTACTGGGTGCATTCTCTGGAGCATTGTCCCCATCAAAACCCAAGGCACCCCTGTCGATGACGATATCGATATCTTCAGAAAATCGTTCTATTAGGTTCCAACACTTGGATAATGACGTGCCACCCTTGAACGTCAGGCATGCGCCCCATTCGGGTAGCTCAAATAATTTACGCAGAGTCCAGCAAACCCAGAAGTCCTTTTCTACGGCAATCTCAAACAGGTTGAGCTGTGCACCAGCTTCCGTACAGACCAACCTGCGACGCTCTTCCGACATCGCGATAAATTCTTTCATCCTTTCCCTTCCTGTCCTGTCAGCGTACGAATAATATCGGCGATCCAGGCCGGGGCATATCGAATGTCCTTCATCAGTTGCTTGCGGGCAGCATCATCGAGACGGCGATCAAGCCGTGCAATGATCTGCTGATCGACATTTTTTCGGCCCAGGTGGCGCAAAGCCTGGATTACCAACCCACTGCTCTTCCCCGCAGTAGCCATATTGCGGGGGGTGGTATGTTTCAGGATGATTTGGCGCTTGCCAATCTGAACTGTTCGCGTACGGCCGTCCGTTAAATAAACGACCTTCATAGGTACTTGCGTGGAGAGCCCAAGGAGATTGGCCGCGTAGGCCCCGGAGGGTTGCAAACGGGTGGCATCGCGACCCGCCAGGGCACTGGCTATATCATCCGTAGAGGGCTGTAACGGACCCAACTGAGGATCGGTTTTCGGATAATCGTACAACCCCCGGGCCAGCTGCCTGATGAGGCCGCTATCCCGATGCCGCATCAGGGCGAGATCAACCGCCTGGCGGGTACCGAGATCCTTGAAACTGTCAGGCGTAAAGACCCAACCCCGCTTGCGGGAACGGATCCGCCGGAGGATCTTGCTATCAGTGCTGTCTGCGTGTTTGCCCATATATTTTTGAAAGAAAATTGTATACCTTTTTCTTTCAAAAGAATAGCAGAATCTACCTAGATATCTATCTCTATCCATGCGGGGTCGTGATCACTACCATCACCGCCGTGCTTCTGTCGTCTGTCGATGTGGGCTGTCCCAAGTCGACCGGAGAGAGCCTGACTTACCCAGATGTGGTCAAACAACTGGTACTCTGGGAATGCTGGCCCCGGCGGATTGAATCGATGAGTCCAGGCGGGAGTCTGAGGGCCTGGACCCTGTCCCTGGGTCTCTGGCTTGGGCGGGCGGGTTTCTTGAGGGTTTGCAAGCGCATTAACCATTGGCTGATTATCTACCGTAAGCATCGGCTCCAGAAACTCAGAATCCGGTGGGTCGTTCATGTCACCCATAAGGACAAACGAACTATTCGGGCGCTCCATTCTGCTGATAATCCGAGCTATTGTCTCAGCTTGCCTGCGTCTGCGCTCATTAGCCTGTATCGCACCCTGTCCCGGATCTTGTCCAAATGGAACGAAGTGGCTTTTTAGATGGGTGTTGTAAACAGTTAGAAGCTTGTCGCCATTATTCTTGAGTATTTCGACCTGCAGGAGATCGCGACTGAACACACGCCTTTGTGGATCGGCAGGATGCACAGCTGTCTGATGTGACACAATGGCTCCGATCGGAAACTTGGAAAGGATGCCGACGTCAATCAGACGCTGATCGTTTCCTTCGATTAGTGCCACGTGCGGATAAAGATTCTGTAGATGTTCGCTGTTAAACCTCTTCAAGATTCCTATATGTTCCACCTCTTGGACTGCGAGCACGTCGACATCCATCACGTCCCTGATACGTCGCGCTATCTCTATTGTCTCCCCAGAGTCTTTAGCGCGCACCAATCGACCCATAAACGTGCGGGCGGTGAATTGCCCCTCATCAAAAGTTAGCGTAATGCCACCCGGCTCACTAGTCGGTGCTTGATTGACCTCGGCTTGGAAATTGAAGCGGGAAAAAAGATTGTTGAGGTTGAATGTCCCGATGGTAACAGCCACTGTTTGCCCTCCCTGGTTAACAATCCATGTACTATATCCGACGCTCAATACTACACCTACTATTATCAGCGTACCATAAGAATCATTCCTGTGGACTTAGTGGACAGCTATGAAATATTCGGGCAGGGAGTGATTAAATAATATCGAGCTTGTTCGCACCTGCGCAGACAAGAATGAATGAACGAAAGGAACGCGCAAGACCATCCCCCACCAGGGAGAGAGTCTCCCCAGTGGGTATGGCAACATACTCAAGTCATCGACTTGATAGGTTGAAAGAACCGCACGAAAACCAGGCTTCAGTCCTCATGCGGCAGCAGGATTGTAATCACCGGCTCGCCATAATCACCTGGCCCGACAATCAACTTCAGCGTGGTCAGTACCGCTTCTGTCGAATGCCCATCGCGGGTCACACGATAGAGCTGGAACAACATGCGGTCACCCGAATCCTTACGGGTCCGAATAACGTGGGATGCCATGAAGAGCACATCCCACAATCGGCCGGACTGATCCTGATGGACCTGTTGCGTACTGTCATCATCTGTCCAGACCACACAATCGGCCCAGGCATCGGCAGTTAAAGCGACCGGCCATTTGAAACCGGCCTCTTTGGCCATTGAACCCGGGTCGATCAACACACCGTCCTCAATCGCCTGAGCACGGGTATACGTTGAAATGACTTTGCCGAAAAACGATTCGACTGTTTGTTTATTTGAAGTGTTAGACATGGTGTTTCTCCTGTTATGAATTGACGCCAGGTCGCACCTCCTTCCCTGTTGGGGAAGAAGATACTTCCCCGGCAGGGTTTGTGAAAAGTTGTGGATGTCAGAGCAATCCACGTTCTGCGAAAGAAACAGACTCGCCAGCCGAGACCACGAAGTGGTCCAGCACACGCACATCAACCAGTGCGAGTGCTTCTTTAAGCCGACGTGTAATCGCTTCGTCCGCATGACTGGGCTCGGCGACTCCCGATGGATGGTTATGGAAGAAATGCTGCACCACAACCCGTGGATGAATCGAAGCACCATCAATGGTGCCTTGAAACAGCTCACGCATCGCGATGATCCGGTGACGGTTATCGAGAAACAGACAACCGAAGACTTCATTACGGTAATCTGCCAGGCGAAGACGCAGGTAATTCCGCGTCGCCTCCGGATTGCTCAAAGGCCTTCCGGCTCGATGTTTGATTGCCAGCACCTTCATCGCCAGTGTGATCACCGATTGCTTCTCCACATCGTTTAAGTCTGCTGGTTTCAGATCGGACAACCGGTCCTCTACCAACATCTCTACGGATGAATCCGTTTTGTTCATGACTGATCTCCTCAAAAAAATGGGAGACCAGTCCCACGGGGAATGATCCCCCGTTGGGTTGGAAGGTGGCCGGGTAACTGAGTTACCCGACCGGTTTGGATTTACGCCGCGTCTTCTTGTGCGGTGTAGAACGGTTGCCCGTCGACCTTGGCCCACGCAATACGCAGGAGTCGGGACTTCAGGCTGATGCCAGTCTCGCCGGCCTTGTCACCGTTCTTGAAGGTGAAGGTTTCGGCATAGAGATCACTGAGTGTGAACCCGACCAATACCTTCGAACTGCCCTCAACGGCCGACTCGAGCTTACGCACAATTTCCTGCGCCTTCTTGCCGGACACGCGACACTCGAAGTGAGTGTACTGGGCGTTGTCGACGCTACCCCGAAGGGC
>CAMYII010000063.1 GCA_947258385.1 Acidiferrobacterales bacterium | reverse complement strand
GTACAGCGAAGCACGCAACATTCTCACCGATCGCGTGCGCGATCTGGATGATCTGACCAACAAACTCAAACGCCGTCGGCTGCCGGGTATTCGGGATGCGGTGGCCGAGGCTCAGCAAGCGCGCGATGCGCTGCACTACGCCATTGAGTCGAGCCCGGAGCAGTTCAAGAAACCGCGCAGCCGCATCCTGCATGGTATCCGCGTAGGTTTTCAGAAAGGCAAAGGCGTTTTGAAGTGGAAGAGCGCGGGGCGGGTCGTGAAACTAATCAAACAGCATTTCCCCAAGCAGGTCGATGTGCTCATCAAGACCACGGAAACGCCGATAAGAAAAGCGCTGTCAGGCCTGCAGACGGCAGACCTCAAGAAGATTGGCGTCACGGTGACGGCGACCGGCGACCAGGTGCTCATCAAACCCACGGACTCCGAGATCGACAAGTTGGTCGATGCATTGTTGTCCAGTGATGCCGATGAGGACGAAGACGCATGATTCCACATCGCCCACCGATGGGCGGCGCCCAGCCGGCGGTGGCGCCAACAACACCGGCAGTCAGAGTCGGGGTTCTCACCTTTTCCCTGATGATCTGGCCGGCTCGCCCACGTCACGGGCTTTTCACCGCAACCACGGGGAGGTCGATATGAACAACGGAGAACGCTGGACGGATCAGGAAAGATGGCGTGTAGGCCAGATGCTCCGCCAAGGTTTTTGCATTGCCGATATCGCCCATGTTTTGCATCGATCGAAACTGGCCGTCGAGCAATATATTTTCCATTACGGCGGCGCACGCGTATTCATGAAACTGAAACGTCCGCGCCAGCGCACGAAGCAGCCATGCCTGCGCTGCAAACGGAACTTTTTCTCAGAGGGATCGCACAACTGGTTATGCCCTTCCTGCAGCATCGGAAATAATATTGGCGAATTGCGCGCTGAGCGCCATCACCCCAAGAATGTCTCAAAGCAATCCATGCCTGCCTTCGATCCAACCATTGAAGTCTGCGCGTATACCGAAGCGCCCTGGGCGCCGCGGGATATCCAAGATTTCCAATGGGCCTGGCGCGTGACCAGTCCGAACGGTAACAGGATCACCGGTGCCTGTAACGGCACAAAGAGCCACGCCCAGGGTCAGGCCCAGCGTGCAGCGAATTGCATGACCAAGGCGTATCTTGGCAAGACAACACATACGTTGCTAAGGCCCCAACGATGCTCCGCATAACCATTGAGCTGTTGCCGAAAGGCAGACTGGACAAAGCCAGACATCTGGGCACGGGATACATCAGCAACGACGGCACCGGTGCCGGTGGCATCGGAAATTATGATGTGACCTTGTCACAGCGGGGTAGGCCGGGTTGTGTATGGAAACGCGGTCGCGTTATCGGTTTTCCACGCAAGCGGCTCGGCGCCTGGGATCTGCTTTTTCGGGTACTGCAAGTGACCGTCGGTAATCGAAACGGATAAAGAGCATCATGACGTTACGTACCAGCGATCTCGCGAAAATCCACATCGCCAAGAAAGACCTGGCGCTGGATGACGAGACCTATCGCGACGTCATCCGCAATATCGGAAAGGCCGGATCCGGCAGCGCCGCAGATCTCGACCCAACTGGTCGTGCGCGCGTATTGGAGCACTTCCGAAGGACGGGATGGAAGCCCCGACGCTCACGTCGGACGGCGGCCAGAAAAACAGCAAAACATCCACAAGCGGCATCGGAGGGGCAAGTCGAATTGATCCGATCGATCTGGATCCGGATGGCGGATGCTGGCATTGTACGCGATCGCACTGAGCAGGGTCTGCGTACTTGGATCCGATCAGCGACTCGCCGATATCACGATCAGAAAGCGGGCTACGGCGCGCCAGAATTTCTTCCTGATTGGGTTGCGCAGAGGATGATTGAGCACCTCAAAGCGTGGGCCAGGCGGTGCGACATCAAGCTGCATGACTGAGGCTGCGAAGAACAGCTCCAGGGGGCCGGAGATGTTACTCGATTTGGCGGACCAGGCGGCAGAGATACTGCGGGACGTCGGCAACTTGGCTCCTGAAACTGCCAGCGAGCTTGGCATGACGATTGCGAAACGGATGGCGGAGCAATGGGGCGGTCGGCAGTTTTATTTTCCGAAAGGAGTTTGGTTCGACTTGGACCAACGCGACTGGCAAATCTATTCGGAATACGACGGCACGAATCGCCAGGAGATCTGTCGTCGATACAGCATTTCCCCGAGCCGCTTATACCAGATCCTCCATGCCGTCCGGAGGCAGCTTCGTGGACGGCGAAAAACCGGGTAGCGGGCGTAACTAATGCTTCTACTGTAGGTCGTTGGCTAGCCGCGGCCGATCACACCGGCCACAGTATATCCTGCATATCGGCAACTGCCGGACATCACGCATTAGGACATACTCATATACTGCTGAAGCATGTCTGTTAATCAAGGATTTAATAGCCCAATATACCGTTATAAAATAGAATGTTATCCTGCGGTATCTGTATACCCGTATGTTATGCGCAGTAGAGGAGCAGCACAATGACCATCACCGTAGGGAACTACACGTTTGAGGGCCCGTATACGAACACGTCCTCACTCAACGACAACTCGGGCGTCTACGCCATTCATTGCAACAGGGACGGGGAGTACCGCTTGATCGATGTCGGTGAATCCGCAACCGTAAAGAGCCGCGTCGACAACCATGACCGCGCTGAATGCTGGAACAAAAACTGCTCTGGAACGCTCACCGTCTCGGTCCTTTATACGCCGAATAAACAGCAAGCTGGGCGGAAGGAGATCGAGCAAGAGTTGCGTAACCAGTACAACCCGCCATGTGGAGACCTGTAACGCTACACTTGGTTTGCAAAACCGCGACACATGGTTTGCGAGCGAAATGACATGAGCGCTCACTACCAAGTCACGTGTCGCTGCGTCGCAATCCATCTGTTGCGTTACAGTACTGGGCCGGAGCCAACCACCCGGTCCGGTCGGTGAACCATCCAGGCAGCGAGATCCCGGCCCGGCCCTACCTGGGGCTGAGCGCGGCCGATCGCCGAAGAAAGTTAAATATTTTCAGGGAAAATTAGATGGATTTTGGCCGCTAGGATAGCGGATACGTGGAAAATCTGCTAAGTTTGCTATGCTTTTATTGTCTAGCTGCCAAGATTACCCAATTGCCGGACAAGCCACAGGAGGCCACAATGGAAAACACAAAGCCACATCATGACCGGCAGCGTGCGCGCGGAGATAAGCAAGTTTCTAAATTAATAGATCAAGCGCTCAAACAGCCTGGAATTCCAGAGGTTATGGAAGTCTACGAAAATTGGCGGTCGTTGAAAGTCATGTATGAGGAGTATATTCAAGCGACTCAGGTGACAACTATAGTTAGCTCAGCGACAGACACTAAATAACTTTTCCTGACACATATTCGATAAATAGAATTTGCCTTTTTTATGCCAACCTGGAGCGGTATTCTCCAAGAATTAAAAGAGTCACTCACTGAAGGTGGCCCGCCTGATTTTGATGGCATTCGACGTAAATATCTTGCAGCAGCTCATGCGCATAGCGCAAGGGATACTATCCTTTATGCTGTAAAGTTTACTCAGCATGATCCGACAATCCCCCCAGATCTTGTAAGTATTACCGACGAGGATATCCAAGGAATCATGGAAGTAATCCACGGTTTGTCTGGACCGAACCTGGATCTGATTCTCCATAGTCCGGGTGGTTCCTTGGAGGCAGCGGAAGGGCTTGTTCGTTATCTAAGGTCAAAATTTGAGCATATTCGTGTCGTCGTACCTCAGTTAGCGATGTCCGCAGCAACGATGGTTGCTTGTGCCGCTGATCGGATCGTAATGGGAAAACATTCTTCGCTAGGCCCAACTGATCCTCAAATTGTTGTGAACACGCCTCTTGGAAGGCGAATGATTCCTGCCGCAGCTATCATGGAGCAATTTCAATGGGCGATTGAGGAATGCCAGGACCGGAAGAATCTAGCCGCTTGGCTACCAATGTTAAATCAGTATGGCCCTGATCTGCTCGTACAGTGTCAAAATGTCTCACAGCTATCTGAGAAACTTGTCGCTAATTGGCTCGCTACTTACATGTTTAAAGGAGACCCAAAAAATAAAAGCAAAGCCCGCTCAATCGCAAAGTGGTTGGCGAAGCACAGTAGCCACAAAACTCATGGTCGACACATTGATAGAGATACGTTGGAACAAAGAGGGTTGACTATTGATCGTCTGGAACATGACCAAAATGCCCAGGAGATCTTTCTATCAGTATTTCATGCAACAACACATACCTTTGACGCAACATCAGCAGTGAAAATCATAGAAAACCATTTGGGCAAAGCTTTTATCAAAACTAATATGGCAAGGATTATAAAACCGCAGCCGCAAAAGCATCCAGGTTCTGGCACCAGTTAGATCACTTAGTTATCGATATTGCATTCAGAAGAGACGATATTAAATTTGGTTCTAAATAAGATAGATGGCAACATTTGGCAAGACAAAAAATCTAACCGCTTAAAACACCTCAGTACAATCCCTACCGCCGCCAGCCTTAACTAGACTCCGGTACAGAACTGCCTGGAGAGGTATCACAACCAAGTCTAATAAATAATTTTCCGGTGCTGGATTCCAGCTGCGTTTCATCTGAAGGCGTTAAGGCGTGAAAAAAGTTCAATCCACTGCGGGCCTCCACCTCATCCACTGTCGTTGATCCCGTACAATAATCAGTTGCCCGTGATGTTTCCTGATCAAACACGAATGCTGTCACCTGTATTTTACCTTCCTGCTCTATTGCTACGATCTTCCAGTATCCACTGGGAATAGTGTGGGACTCATCCGCCTTGGGCAGTTCTGGCATCTCACGCTCGTATAATGGCCCTGTCATTGCATAGACAGCAAACACATCGTCCTGCTTCGCCAGATTACGCACGGCGCTCTCAAGGCGTTGCCACGGACCCTGATTCAGCGCGGACTTTTGGGGCGTGATATTAGAAAGGTAGTTCGTCTCCTTCCAATAGGTCGTACCAGTGAAACTCGCCAACGGCACCTGGTGTCCTCGATCGGTCTTAAGGCGCCTGTGGGCGTCCTTATAGTCTTTGGGCTCTAAGGTCTCATCTTCGGCAAGTAAAGGATCGGCCTTCCAGGTCCGGGTCTCACTGTGACCGATCGTTTTCTTTGTAACCCTATATGCCGCCCAGTCGGCAAATTTGGTGTGGTCGTTTGAGCTGAGAATATAGATCTCGCGAATAATAAGATCATTCGAGCTTGGCGCGCTGGCCGGACAGCCGCCGAGGCACAAAGGGCTGTGGATCTCTTGGGCAAGAACAACGACAGGGATCAACAAAACTAATGTTATCCATCGCATCACACACCATCCTATTCCATTAGTAAATTAGAAAACGATAATAGAAGGATATTCTGGGCCTTATTGCATCAAACGGCTTTTAGTAGCATATTAATACAGCTCCCCCACCGCAAGCCCTCAATCAATGGCCATCATGGAGGACCGACAATGAAGATCCCATATTATCTACTGGCGTGCCTTTTCGCCATCTTTGTCCTGGCTTCTACTGTAACTGCTTCCGATCAATTACAACCTCAGGCTACGCCTGCGATCTGCGAACAATTAACGAAAGACGGCGTTGATCAGGAAACACTAGCCAAGCGCGGATGCTGTTCTTGGCATCAAGGCGTATGCGGTTGCCAGGGCGGGAGAGTTGTCTGTTGCGACGGTTCATTTAGCCCCTCGTGTACATGCAACAAGGAGACGCCCCAATCTGAGATATCCGGTTAATCGCCACTTTGAGCATGGGGCCTGGAGTTCTCGGACACCGGCCCCCAAGTTTTCATTTCCGTTCGGCTTCCTCCGACTTGTTTTGTCCATCCACTAGACACTAGAATAGTAGCCTCCAGCCGGCACGCCTCCCTGTGTCGGGCTGGGTCCTTCTTACCCCAAGGCATCCCCTTGCCTTGGGGGTTTTTGTTGTAGCAGGAGTCGTAGATGGCCAGGATGGAACACCGCTGCAGCCCGCGTATTCCCATAGAGCTTGATGTGATGCTTTGCCTAGACAATAAACCCGTGGCGCCGGCGAGAACGCGTGACATCGCCTTAACCGGCATGTTCCTGGAATTGAAGCATGCCATTTTCCGCGAGCACAGCGCGCTGGAGGTGGAGTTCACGCGTGGTGTCGAAGGCGAAGCGCGCTATTCTCGCGTGCACGGGAATGAGGGAGTCAGAGTTGACGGCCGATTCACCTGGGCTAAACTGATGTATGGTCCCACCGGCTTTCCTCCCACCCGGTCGATTGGGACTTACCATGTGGATTTGCCATCAACCCCCAAGGTCTCCCCCTTGACCTTGGGGGTTTTTCTTAGACACCCAGATGTTGGTGGTTGTCAGCCCTCGCAAATTTTTGAAAAGTTTTTTCAAAAATCCGTCCCGTGATCTCCCATTTTATCCCTGTAAATCCCACTTATCTTGCTAAACCGGTCCCATTTATCTAGTCTCCCCTCACGGGTGCGTTTTCTTTGGTGACTTTCTTTGCGCAAACAAAGAAAGTCACCGGCCGTGCGGGGGCCGGTCCCCGCTATTATAAATTTCTTTCAAACTCACCCGTCGCAC
>CAMYII010000062.1 GCA_947258385.1 Acidiferrobacterales bacterium | reverse complement strand
CTCGATGGCAGCGCTGTTCGTCAGCAACGCCTTTGCCGCTGAGGCAAACTGGAAGCGCGGCCGCGTCTACTATCGCATGGTCTGCACCGCCTGCCATGTGAAGGAGGCCGGCGGCGCCATTTCACCCAGCGCCAAAACGATCGCCCAGTGGAAGGCCTACATGGATACGGATAAACACGCGAAGGGCGGCAAGGCCAATCCCAAGGTGAGCTACTACACCAGCAAGGAATACCGCGAGAGCGCCAAGGATACCAATAAGGCAGCGGCCAAACTGCTGAATATTCCCGACAAAGACCTGTTCGCAGACGTGCGCGCGTTTGTGATCCATGGGGCCAAGGATTCCGATACCCCGGCAAGCTGCCAGTAGGTTTTACACGGCTTACGGCAAAGCAGTTTGAACACGCCTCGGGGCGCAGCGTCACTTCCATACATTACCGTGAGGTCTGCAACGATGAAAGAACATAGCAAGTGCTTGTGGTTTTATCTTCTCGCAGCTTTGGCCATGGCGCCGATGCTGGCCCAGAGCGCGGCCAACGCCGCCGAGGCCAAACCGGCCGTCGACAAGACCGGCTGGTACCATGACATTGTTGATGTCAACTTTGTAAAACAATACGCCGTCTTGCCGAAACGCAACGATGTGACCATCATCGATTCCCGGCCCACGGCCAGAAAATACGACAAGGGCCATATCCCGGGCGCCGTCAGCATCCCCGATTCCCAGTTCGACAAAATGAAGCAGCTGCTGCCGAAAGACAAGTCGACGTTATTGATATTCTACTGCGGCGGCACCCAGTGCAAACTGAGTCACAAGTCGGCGGGCAAGGCGGAGAAGCTCGGTTACAAGAATATCAAGGTGTATGCGAACGGCTATCCCGACTGGGTGAAGAATGGCAACGTTGTCAGCGTTAGCGAGGCCTATGTCAAAAAGCTTATCGATACGAACGCCAAAGTCGTCATTGTCGACTCAAGGCCGAAAGCAAGAAAATACGACAAGGGCCATATTCCCGGCGCCATCAGCATTCCCGACACGGATTTCGACAAGATGACCGACAAGCTGCCGGCCGAGAAATCCACTCCACTCCTCTTCTACTGCGGCGGCTACAAGTGCAAGTTGAGCGACAACTCGGCACACAAGGCGATGAAGCGGGGCTACACCAATGTCAAGACCTTCGCCGCGGGGTTCCCCGCCTGGAAAAAGGCTCACGGCAAAGGCATGATTTCCACGGCCTCGGCCGCGGCAAAGCCCGCCATCAAGGCCGGTGCCGAAGCAGGCACTATCACCGTTGCCTCACTTGAGAAGATTTTGAAAGAGGATCCGAAAAGCGTCGTGCTTGTCGATGTGCGCGACAGCGAAGAATTTAAACAGGGCACATTCAAGACCGCGATCAATATTCCGATCAACAACCTCGAGAAAAAGATCAACACATTACCGAAGAACAAACCGATCGTCTTTTTCTGCGGCAGCGGGGGGCGCAGTGGAGAGGCGTACGATATGGTAAAGATGTTTCGCTCAGACCTCGAGGTCTACTTCCTGGATGCTGAGCTGAGCTTCAACAAGGACGGTTCCTACGTCATGGTTCCCCATCAAGGCTAGGTTCTGCTGTACTTAATGGGGGCAGTGTCCGTCGGGCGCTGCCCCCTTGTTTTTGCCCGTTTAGTCAGGCAGATCGGAACCGATGCAGTCGGCGTCTAACATTGAATGGTTAGCGTCCTCAACCGGATGAACGAAACTCGGGAAAGAACGCTGCCGGGCCCGCCGGCAATCGTAGCGGTCATTAAGCGGCGCTCATCGCCCTTGTTATAACTAGTGGGCGTCGAGTTTTGCCAGTTCTTCCAGAATTGACAAGGCCAGTGACTGACCGCGCGCATCCATGCGTGCACACAATTTATCGGCGTCCCGTTCACCATCAATAAGGCGGCGCATAATACCTCCGAGGCGCGCCATATCGCCTCCCACCACCATCATCTGCTCGGCCATGTTGGCGAGCATCTGCATCGCCTGAACATTTCCCTTGGCGGCCTCGTGGATCATGTAGGCAAACCCCGGGGCGGCCACTGCCGGGTCGGGCCTGGCGTCGGGATCGGGCAGACTGGAAGGGTCCTGCAGCCCGCGCAGGATCGCCTCGACAATCACCGTGTCGTCATCATCGAGGCCTTTGATCAGGCTGACATCCCGTGCCCCGTTCAGGATTCGCCGTATGACGGCAGCGAGATCCCGCTGTCCAACACTTTCCGCGGCCCGCAGAACAGGCTCGAGCTCGGAGACTATCTCGGGGTTATGACACGCTTTGACGACATTGACGATCAGCGCCGCATGGGCCTGCACAATCTGTTGTTGACGACCGGGCAACTCAGACATGGGAATTTCGCCGCACAATCGATCTCCGGGGAACGGGCCACGCTAAGCGAAAGCTGGCGAAAAAATCACTTCTCTTTAACCGGCTCATAGTAAATGAGAATGCGCGTCTTGGCCTCCGGCATCCGCGGATGCTCATATCCAAACACTGAAATCGTGATCGCCGGCGTCGGATCCCCCAGCCCCCCGAGCGGGTCAGGAAACTCACCGCCTTGCCAGAACTCATGCCTGGACCCGGTCTGCTGGTGTTTCCAGCCCTTCATGCTGCCGTGCTGCATCTGCACCTCATAAAAGGCGACAACCTTTGTCGCCTTGTCGACCGTCATCATGTCCACATACGGCAGCGGCAAGTCACCGGAATGCTCCCACCCTGCGACCAACGCGCCCGGGTACGGCGATATCCCAACCTCGCCTTTGTCGGGCACTTCGGTCTCCGGCAGATTCGGTGCTTGTTTCAGCTTCGGCGCGTACGGTTCACCGGCAATCGCATTGCAAAACATGAATATGAAGGAGATTAAGACAAGCACTGCTAGACGACTTTTCATGAACTCTTTCCCGAATTCTCTGATTTGATAGCGTGAGAACGTCCTATGCACTGATTGCTGACGTTTTACTTCTGGCAATTTCACTCACATTACCACCAAAAAACAAATAGACAAACATCCATGCCCATAATGACAGGACCGCCAGACGCAACACTAGCCCCAAAAGATTCAGTAAAATTGCATCTATGGTTAGCTCAGGAGAAGCAACTAAGAATAATAACGCTATGAAACCTATAAGAACTGCAAATCCACTAATTAAAATACCTGCGCCCAACATGATAAGTGCGGTTATGCGGGCCGGATTATATCTCCTGTATAAACCGATACTGACAAAAATTGACAACAGGCCCGCAGCCAGCCAAACATACCTCAATGCAGATGCGACTTCCAGATAAGCACCGACTGACACGACCGCCTCTAAAGCAAAAATCGCTGCTATCACATTCAATCCGATAAGGCGCTGAGTTTCTCTCTCCGGAAGTCGAGCTCTCCTGCCCCACAACTCGAGAAGCTTGGCCTTTATATCAACACCCAACGCAAACATGCCCGGAATGACTAACAAGGTAATCAACGTCGCGAAACCGAGCCCGCCCGCGAGCGCCAATGCCATGGGGGACACAAACGGGTCCAAACCACCCCAGCCGTAGGCGGTGGGCAGCAGACCGACAATAGTCGTGGTGGCGGTCAACAACACCGCCCGTAAACGCCTGCGGCCTGCCAGCAGAATCGCCTCGCGGCAGGGCGTGCCTTCAGCCATGGAACGCTGAACAAAAACCAACAAGATCAACGAATTGTTCACCACCACACCGGCCAGGGCCACCATGCCCATAATCGAGAAGAACGACAACGGCATCGGCTTCCACAACAGGTGATGAAAAAAGAAAGTCAGGATAATACCGACGGCGCCGAAAGGAATCGCAGACATCACGGCGATGGGATAGCTCAGTTTGTTGAACTGGATGGCAAGGATAAAAAATATCCCGATCAAGGCGAATAACATGGCCTTCGCCAGATCTTGAACAGACTCGACGTTCTTCTCCTCCTCACCGCCATAGTTCACCTGCACCATGGCAGCCGCATCGCCAACCCACTCGGATTCCCTATTGGCCACCAGGCGATTGACCTCCACACTGGTAATCACATCGGTATCGATGTCGGCGGCCACGTTGACCACGCGGATTCCGGCCTTATGACGGATTGTGGTATAGCCGGGATGTTCCTCCAGACGTGCGATCTTTGACAGCGGCACCAGGCCGCCGCGATTGTTCGGAAGCAGCAACTCCCCTAACAATTCCAATTGGCGCTTGCCAGTGTCCGGATAGCGGATCGTAACGTCGATCTCCTCGGTACCGCGGCGGGTGGTCGAGACTACCAGACCGTCGACCGCCGCGCGCACGTGTTTTGACACGGTCGCCAGATCCACCCCGGCATAGGCCGCGAGGGTACGGTCCATCACCACGTGCAGTTCGTCGTCACCGGGCTGCAAGCCGCTATCCACGGACATGACACCGGGCACCTCTTTGAGCCATGCCAACAGGCGCCGCGCCGCCGCCTCACTGGTTACAGTGTCGCTGCTGGCAATCTCGACTTCCAGGGCCCGGCCGGTCGGAGGACCGGGCTTGATTTCCGCAAAGGCGAATTCGAGTTTGGGAAACAAGGGTGGCAGCGCCTTCACTATCCCGCGCATATCGTCCATAACATTATGATCGGGCCGCAACACCGAGGGATGGTAGATGACCCGTATCTGGCCGAATCGCCCGCCACGCTGGGTCAGCGGGTCTCCCTCATCGACGGCGATCTCGCCACTGGTAAGTAAAGTGGCCTCCAGGTACTCGGGGGTCGTACGGCCGCGGATCTCGCGATCCACATCGATAAGGTGCTGCCGCATGGTCTCCAGGGTTGTACCGGGAGGCGCTGTAATGCGGGCAAGATATTCGTCCACGCCGGCCGGGGGGAACAACTGGAACGGCATGAAAAGCTTGGCGAGCAGCAGGCTGCCCCCCAGGATCAGCACCGAGACCCCAACGGTGAGCCAGCGGTGGGTCAGCGCCATGTTCAACAAGCGCACATAACCATTTTCCAACGCCTTCAGCCAGGCGCGTTCAGGCGGATGCGCCGCCGGGCGCGCCACCGCGG
Organism: Acidiferrobacterales bacterium; assembly: GCA_947258385.1. Classification (GTDB taxonomy): domain Bacteria; phylum Pseudomonadota; class Gammaproteobacteria; order Acidiferrobacterales; family SZUA-150; genus CAMYII01. The sequence continues at coordinate 51,325 of CAMYII010000062.1, read as the reverse complement.
CGACATGACTGGGCAGGATCAGGAAGGATTCCAACCAGGAGAAGAACAATAACAAGATCACGACCACGGGAATCGCGACGATAAACTTGCCGATAATACCGGACATGAACATCATGGGCAGAAAGGCCACGATAGTGGTCATCACCGTGGCGGTGACCGGACCGAGCAGTTCGAGCGCTCCGGTCACGGCCGCTGCTTTTGGGGCTAGCCCTTTCTCCATATGGTAGGTGATGTTTTCGCCGACAATAATGGCATCGTCCACCAGCATGCCCAGCACCATGATGAAGCCGAACATGGAAATCAGATTCAGCGTGATGCCGACCACGTGGAGCGTGAACAATCCCGTCAGGAACACGATCGGCAGACCCCAGGTCGTGGTCAAGGCCACCGACGGGCGCAGAAACATAATCAGCGAGCCAAATACCAGGATAAGACCGACCATACCGTTATTGGTCAGCACACCGAGACGCAAACGGGCAAAACGGGAGAAGTCCTGAAATGTCGCTGCCTTGACATCGGCACCATACCGTAACGGTAGCGTTTCCAGGTATTGGGAGACTTGGTCTACTGTCGCAATAATATCGGCGTCCGCCCTTTTCATTATGATCATGGCAGCCGCCGGCTCACCCGCGACGTCATAGATCGTGCTGGGTTCTTCCAGCGACTCGGTGACCGTGGCGATATCGCCCAGTCGAATACCGCCCCCCAACTCGTTAGCGCGCAACACCAGGTCCGCTGCATCCCCGGCGTCACGAAACTCGCCGACGATGCGCACCGCCTTCTGTCCCGTGGGTGTATCGAGATCACCTCCCGGCGCGTTGACGTTCCAGTTGGCCAGACTGTCGGCAATCTCACCGACCGAGATCCGCTGCTCGCGCAATTTCTTAGGATCCACGACCACCCTGATTTCCCCCTTGCGGTCGCCTTTTATGAGAACCTTGGCGACACCTTCCACTTCCAGAAGATCATCCTTGATACGGTCAGCCACGCGCTTGAGCTCGAGCGGTGTCTTGGGCGCGGAGATGGCAATCTGGATAATGGGAATCAAAGAACCATCGACCTCCAGCACCACCGGGTCGTTGGGGAGGTCCTGCGGTAAGTCCGCTCGATCCACCGCCAGTTGCGCATCGCTGGTCAAACGCTGACGGTTGGTGGCGTAAGGGTCCAGCTCCAGAAAAATGCGCCCGGAACCCGGAAACGCTATCGAGATCATCTTGTCGATGCCATCCAGGGCCTTCAATTCCTGTTCGATGGGCGTGATTACGAGGCGCTCCATCTCTTCCGGGGTGGCTCCGGGATAGGTCATATCGATCTGGATCTTGTCCAGATTCACATTGGGGAAGGCCTCGCGATTGATCAAAAAAAATGCAGCGTATAAACCGAGAAGCACCAGAAAGATCGAAATAAGGTTGACCACCAGGCTGCGTTCAACCAGAAACCGGAGGATGGCGGTCATCGCTTGCCCCTTTGTGGTCCCGAGTACGCCGGAATATCCGGATTCAGGGGTGTGATGGATTTCCAGATCGTCCCGCGCAGCACATCGAGCTCCGTGTGCCGGCGCGCCAGCGCGATGGCCTGTTGTTCGACCGTGATCTCGGCGAGAAACAGATCGGACTCAAAGCGGATCAAGTCCTCGGTCGTGGTGCGGCCGGTGCGATACCGCTGGACCGCCTCTTCGAATTTTCTCTGCTCGCTGACCAGGCGGGCCCGAAAGCTGTCCAGGGCCGCGCGGCTGGCCTCGATTTCCGCCAATAGGCTCGACAGGGTGTACCGCAGGTCATGGCGCAACGTCTTGATCTCCTGGGAGGCGATGTCCCGATCGAGCTGGGCCTGATACAACTCCGCATCCAGCCCGCGCTGATCGAGCGCACGGCTGTATTCCAGGCGCACACCAGCGATGCGCTCCGACTCATCGAGATTGCCACTCGGCAGATCGCCGGTGGTCGTCCGGTTGCCGACGGAAAAGACCACGTCCAGGTCGTCCTTGTGCGCGTCACGATTAAGGGCAATGGCCGCATCGGCGATCATCAGCTGGGCGCGACTCCGCATCAGGTCCGGGTTGTGGTTCTCGACTTGTTCGAACATGGCGTCGAAATTTCCTGCGAGCGGTACCCTGGACGCCGCCGGGGCCGGGTTAAACTCCGCGTCCCAGGCACGGCCCATGAGGCGGTTGAGATTGGTGCGCTGCTGCTCCCAGGCCACTTTCAGCGAGCGCCGCTCGGCGACGCGCGTCCGTAGCTGCGCCTCGGCCTGCAGCAGGTCTTTTTCCTCGGCAATACCCAGCCCGGCGTTGTCCTGGAGGTATTTTTTCAGGCGTCGCGCGCGGTCAAGCGCTTGTGCCGCGTTCTTGATATTGGCCTGGGTCAGCGCCGCGCTATAGTAAAGGTCCGCAACCTGCCGCGCCAGGCTGTCATGCAGGACGCGCCGGCCGGCTTCGGCGATATTCACCTCGGCCTCGGCGCTGACCAGACCCTGCTTGTACGCCGGATTACCAAAACCCTTCGCCAGCGGCTGCCGCCAGCTCAGACCGACATCCGTGACATCAGTGGGATCTGGAATACCCGGGATGAACGTCTCGGACACGTCTTCACGGGAATAGCCCGCGTCAAGACCGACGCTCGCCCCGGAGGACAGCCTGCGCTGCAGGCTTGCGGCAATATCCGTGCGATAGGAAGCAGCACCACCAAGAGCGGTGTCTCTGGAACGGCCGCCGCTGCCGGCCAAGGTCCACCCGAGCTGGCTCTCGACCCGCGCGTTCTCCTGACGGGCGCGCCGCAGTTGCAGCTCGGCCACCCGCAAGGAAGGATAGGTGTCGATGACCCGCTGCAGGGACTGCTGCAGTGTGATGGTCTCCGCGCCGAATAGCCGGCCGGAGACCACAAGCGCGACGATTACCAAATAAAAGAGTATTTTTCTCATTGTTAATCAACAGTAAGAGCAGCGATCGGCAACGAAGTTCCACCGGTCAAAAAAAATGCGACGACCCAAAACGATGGGGATCAAATCCATTAAACCCGCACTCCTTTCTTGCTTTTGTGCATGAGCGTAACAACGACCGGATACTGCTCATCTGCCAGACAGTTAATCCGACCGCGCCACGGAAAGCCCGCGCACGAAGACATCCAAATGCAGATCCAGATAGTCACTGACATCATAGGTATCCGCGTCAAAGGGAGATAAGGAATGCTGCCAGATCGCCGCGAAGACCATGGGCGCCATCAACACCCTGGCCGCATACCTCGCATTGCATGGCCTGAATTCACCCGCGGCGATGCCTCGCTCTATGACGCGGGTGAAGATTCTGCGACCGCGCCGCACGACATTGTCGACGAAGAATCTGGCCAACTCAGGGAAATTGCTCGCTTCCGCTACCATTAATTTTGGAATACCCGATATCCGCGTTTCGCCGATCATGCCCCACCAATCCAGCACGAGCTGCTGAACCAGCTCCCGTGCGCTGCCTTCATGGTCTGCGACACGTTTTTCTGCCTGCTCCAGTATCGGTAATGCCACGTTTAACAGCACCGCTCGGAACAGTGCCTCTTTGCTCTCGAAATACAGATAGAGGGTACCCTTCGATACCCCGGCACGACGCGCCACCTCGTCCAGGCGGGTCGCGCTGAACCCGCGTTCGACAAAGAGCTCCAGCGCGGCGGCGACAATTTCTTCCGGCCTGGACGCCTTACGCCGTTCCCACCGGCGCCGTTTTGCGCCTGTTTGTCTGGATATAGGCATCACACTTAATAACTGACTGGTTAGTTATTAATTTAACCTACATCGGACAGCCCTGTCCAGGACAAAAGATTCAAACCGCGTCAGGATTGGCGGTGGACAGACCGTTTAGTTCTAGGGACGCCTGCAAGGACTGATTGGGCCGAGGCAAGCGGGGATTGGCCGAGGCAAACGAACCGCGCTTGCAGGATGTGCCGCATCGAGTATCAAACATGTCAGTGTTTGATTCTCGGAGCGAGCCGCAGACAAATCCGCCGGGAGCGGATTTGCGCGCAAGCCCCGAAGGGGTGAGTCGCAAGGAGGCGGCGAGCACATGCGCTGCGGCGAAGCGAGCTGAAAAGCGGTACACGGATGTAACGCCTGCGGAGCCAAGGATGCAAAAAGTCCATGGAAGGACTTTTTCAGTATCCTCCTAGCAGGGCACAGCTGCAGCGGCGATGCTCACGACGTCTGCTCAATGTGGATGAGGGCGACTTCCTCGATGGATTCGATGGGCCTGCCGACAGCGTACCCCTGCGCATAATCCACCCCGAGTTCACGCAAGACATCCAGAAGCGCGGGGTCTTCGACGGACTTGGCAGCGACCGCGATCCCCAGGTCGTGGGCCATGGTAGTGACGGCCTTGATGTAACCCCGATTTTGGGAGTTTTCCCTGAGATCCCGAATAAGACCGCCGTCGATCTTGACGATGCTCACCGACAACTGCTGCAGGTAATGCAGTGAGGAAAATCCCAGACCGAAGTCATCGAGCATCAGACCGCAACCGAGCTCCTTCAACTCTTGGGCAAGCTTGCGTGTCTGGCCCAGATTTTCGAGCGCGGCCTGTTCGCTGATTTCGAATGCCAGATGCCCGGTGCTGATCCCCGCTTCGCGTGATACGGTTTTGACATAAGAGACGAGCTTGGCATCGCTCAAACTCTGCTCCGATAGATTGACCGACAGCACCAGATCCTGACGCTGGGACTTCAGCCCGCTGACCCGACGCGCCACTTTGCGGATCACCATGCGGTCGATAGGCACGCTCAGGTGGAACCGCTTCGCCGATTCCATGAATAATCTCGGACTGATCAACTGCCCATCACGATCCTCCAGGCGCACGAAGGCCTCATAGTGCCGCGTCTCACCGTTTTCCAGCATCAGCAATGGCTGGTAGAGCAGGACAAACTGATCGCTTTCCAGGGCGCGCCGGATACGGGCCTCCCAACGTACGGTCTCCTCGACACGCCGTGTCTGCTGGGCGGAGGCGGAGTACAGACACCAGCCGGTACGCCGCTGCTTGGCCTCGTACATGGCCGCATCGGCAAAGGCCACCAGTTCATTGGCATTATGGGTGTGGGTCGGTAAGAGCGCGATGCCGATGCTCCCTGCAATCGGCCGCTGCTCGCCGGCGACGGCAATGGTATTATCGTGAAAAAGATGCAGCACCTTATTGGCGACCGCCATCGCCGACTGCGCGTCGGTTTCCGGGAGCAGGACGGCAAACTCGTCACCGCCCCAACGGGCCAGGTAATCGGTGGAACGAAAGGCCTTTCCAAGAATCTCGGCGACACGCACCAGGTAGTCATCACCCACTGCGTGGCCGTAGGCATCATTGATCGCCTTAAAGCCATCCAGGTCAATGAACATCAACGCCACAATGCGCTGATAACGCATGGCGTAATCCGTCCAATAACCGAGCTCTTTCTGGAAACGCCGCCGGTTTAACAGCCCGGTAAGCGTATCCTGCTCGGCCATCTGGGCGATCATCTCGTTCGCCTTGCGGGCCTCTTCCAATGCACGCTGCAGCGACTCGGTTTTCTCCGCCACTTCAATCTCTAACGATTCGGAAAAACGTCGGATGCGGTCCTGGCGTATACCGGCGAAAAAGCCGGCCAGGCCAAGGAACAAAGGCGAACTGTCGATGACGTACATTAACGGACTGCTCACGTGAGCGTGGGCAACCAACTCCACGAATCCGTTCGCATGCGGAAGGCCGCCCGTGAGGTGCAGAAAGACGATTGAGCCGACCGGAAACCAGAATCCGAAGATAATGCCAAAGGCGGTGTACTTGGTCGTCTCGGAGAACGCGGTGAATGTCATTTCCATCCCTGAGGTTTATGACCACCGTCACACGCGTTAGATAGACAAATCAACCCAATAACCGGGCGTGCGACACTGCCTAAGAGGAGTATAGTCGCTCGTACTGTCAAGACTAGAACCTGTCTCAAAATACCTTCCGCCCCCTGGCACTGTGGAACAAACGTAGAGGTCGCGGAGAAGGCAAAAACGCTTTATTTTGAAGTATTCTCTGCGTCCTCCGCGCCTTGGCATGCTTTGCGTTGCTTCCAGGGCGCGAAGGGTTGCTGATCTGATGGCGTCGAACGCATCAATCAGCCGGATTCGGTGGGGCCTTCCCTCTCAGGCGTGCAAGCGCTGCTTGCGCGACACGCGCCTTGGCATATTTCTTTGTGCGACTGGCATGATCCTTGAGAATCAGATCCACTTTATCGGAAGGCGATAATTGCCTGATACGATATTCCTTGCTCAGGGCCTGCGCGCGGGAGACCGCTTGCTCAAAATAGACCAGCGAGACCGGGCGCCTCGATCGGGTATATTTGGCGCCGGTCTTGCTGTTATTGTGCTGATGAAGCCTTCTTTCAAGATCCTTGGCAATTCCCGTGTACAAACTGCCATCATGGCATTGGACAATGTAGACATACCACGCCCCCGCCTCGCCGGTCATTACACAATCTCCCCGGGCATGAAACTCGCGTGCAGGTTCATTGACGATTCCCGATGCATATTCAACGCTCAGAGTCTGGTACCACACCACGCGCGCGTTTGGTCTCCCCCCGCTGGCGCTTGCCCTCCAGGCGGCGCTCCTGCGAGCGTCGCGTCGGCCTGGTTTTGCGGCGTGGTTTCGGCTTTTCGGCGGCCTTGCGGATCAGCGCTATCAGCCGCTCAATGGCGTCCTGGCGGTTTCGCGCCTGCGTGCGAAAGCGCCGGGCTTCGATCACCAGTACACCGTCCGCGGTGATCCGCCGGCCGGCCAGCCCCATCAGACGCTCGCGGACCTCGGCCGGCAGTGAGGGCGAATTGGCGACATCGAAGCGCAGCTGTACGGCAGTGGCGACCTTGTTGATATTCTGCCCCCCAGGGCCCGAGGCGCGAATGAATTTTTGCTCGATCTCGCGCTCGTCAATCGCGATGGTATCGGTTATTTGAATCGGATCCCGCGACACGGATCAATGCCCTCCAATCACCTCTGCTCGCGGATCCGGCCTGTGCCGGCCACCGATCCGTGATCCTGGCGCTGTCAGTGTGGCCACAATTACCGCTGTCAAGAAGCCTACGGCATGCGTCTCAGGCACGCTGGGCCAGGCCGTATGTGTAAAAATAGCTTGATGGGTGGTGATTTCCAGGATGATTTTCATAGCGGCGCCCAGTCCCACCAGGACGATAAGCGGATGCCTGCGCTCGCGCCATAATTCCCACAGTCCCGCCACCATTAAGGTGTTCAATATCGCCGACAGCCCGCAATACCGGTCGAGCATCGGCATGCCCCACCACAGCCAGGCATCGACCGCTATCGTGCCCGACAACAGTATGGGAATCAATCGCCTGCCCAATAGCGGCTCGAACAAGCAACCGAGGATCAGCAATGCCGTGATGTCCCAGAAGGCATGTTCGAGATCACTGTGCACCCAATGTCCGCTGAGCAGCCGCCAGAGCTCACCGTGAAGGATCGCCTGACGATCAAATACCAGTGCCTCGGGCGCGGCGCCGGCTAACAGAAACAACAGCAATGCCGTCGCGCCGAGTAAAATGCTCCGCCACGGCAGCGGTATACCACCGTGACGGAGCGAGTTTTGTGCGAGCGCGTGCATTACACGCTCATTGCAGTCCGGCGGTGACGCCATCCCAGCCAGATCAGCGGCAGCAACAACACCAGGGTCCATGCATCCAGCGCACCGCCACCGCTAAAGCTCGGGCGCGGAGACCGATACATGGGCTGCTGCTGATCCACCCGCCGCGACGGAGCCGCCTGCTGGGCACGACTCTGCTGCGCCGCCTGCTCGACCGCGAGCCGTTTGCGGTTGTGACGCTCGATGCCGTGTGCCGCAAACACCTCATCGCGTACCACTACCATGGAGGTATAGTCGGTCACCAGGCTATACTCCACCGCGAGATCGGTGATCGCCTGCTTGAGATCGGCCTTCTCGCCAAAATCCTCGATCTCGGCCGTCATGTCCTCGATACTGGCGTAGGCCCACAGGCGTTCGATCTCGGGGTTCTGCGTCGCGACATCCGGAAAGGCGAACTGGGTGCGGTATTCCTTCGGCTGTCCGGAGATGCGCCCCGTGAGGCTGACATCGGCGAGGCCGTCACCCCAATAGTGCCCGAAGACCACCAGTTGCTGGCCGTGATAGAGGCTGCCGATGGTCGCCGGCCTGATCTCGGAGGTCTTAACACCGCGGATCTTTATCTCCACATCGTGTAATGCCTCATGGTTGACCTTGCTGGTCGCGGTGAGCAACTGGCCGACGATATCGTCGCTGTTCGAGACGTTGATGGCGAAGCCGTTCGAGGCCTTCGTCAGCGCCTCCAGCAACGGGCGGTTGGCGCTGTTGCCCATCACCATGGTGAACAGGCGCACGTCCTTTTGCTTGATGAGCTCGATGAACCTGCGCTGATGGGTCTCACCGACATTGGCGACGCCGTCAGTGACCAATACGATGGCGCTGGTGCGGTCCCCCTCCAGCGAGGCCAGACCCTGTTTGATACCGGCGTACATATTCGTCCCGTTATCGGGCGCGATCTGCGCGACGGCGTTGCTGTAGTGCGTGACCTGATCCGGCGTGGCGTTGACAAAGCCCGGCGTCAGCTCCCGGCTCGTGTTGTTGAACAGCACGATACGGAAACGGTCTTCGGGCCGCATTTTCTTCAATGCGCGCTGCACCCCATCGGCCAGGGTCGCGTACTTGCCCTGCATGGACCCGGATATATCCAGCACGAACACCCAGTCCCTGCCTTCGGTGATCGGCTTGAGATCATCCCCGGGGGTCACAACCATCATGAAGGTGCCCCGTTTACCTGACTCGGGTTTGTAGGCCACAAGATCCACGGAACCGGGCAGCCCGGGCTGCAGGCGCCAGTACACCACCAGATCCTTGTCCAGCGTGTAGGCGATAGCACCGGCGTTGGGATTGAAATTCGCCGAACCTTGTCCCGCGGGTACCTGGGCAGCAGCGACGCCCTCATTGTCCGCGCTGGCGGTGCGAACCGCCGATGAACCAAGGGAGACGTTCCACTCCCCGGCGCCGTGCTGCTGTACCTGGGCCTGCGGTCGATTGGCGGCGCGCACGGCATCCACCGGATAGGCGGACTTGAGCTTGAGATCAAAGCTGAAGCTGTCGGTCACCTTCTCATTGGCGGTCCAGAACGCCAGCTTGACGTCATCCACGCCCCCCTCCTCCAGCGGGTAGACATAGCGGCCGATGCCGGTATCGATATGGGCCGGTTGGAAATACACCAGACGGATGCGGGTATCCTGACCGGCACGCACGGGTGAGACGCTGATATCAAAGGTCTTGTATTGGTCCTTTTCGGTGATACCGGCGTCCCGACCGGCGGCCTTTTCCTCTTCATAGACGCGGCGCGCGGCCTGCTTTTCCAGGACCTCACCGCTGACCGGCTTGCCGTCTATCCACAGGGTAAACTCCGCCACCGATCCGTGCGTCGGCACCGGGAAGGAATACACGGCCTCCAGATCACGCGCGTGCGGGTTGTGGAACACCTGCTCAACCGTGGTGATCGCATACCCGTCCTCGATCACCACCTTGACCTGGTGCTGTTTGATCTCCAGAGCCGGCAGGCTGCCGTCGGTGGGGGTCAACAGACCGGCCGCCCGGCCCACCCCCGGCAACAGCAGCGCCGTCAGTATTAAGCAGAATTTCATGTATGGAAAAATTCTCATGGCGTCCTCCTCTTTTCATCAATACAGGTTTAACCCGATTCCTTGTCTTAACTAAACATTGTTCAATTATCACTCAAAAAATATGCCGCCCTGGCTGCCGAAACCGGCTATATTGAACAGTGTTTAGTTAACCATAGCATAATATTGAACGTTGTTCAATAGTCATTTATAATAACGGCAAATCAACGACTTGATCAGGCAGGTACCCTATGGCCCGGCGCAGTGACCACAGCCGCGAACAGATCCAGCAGATGGCCTTGGACGCCGCCCGGGACATCGTGGCGCGGGACGGCTACACCGGCTTGAGCGCCCGCAAGGTGGCCAAGACCATCGGCTACACCGTGGGGACCCTCTATCTGGTATTTGCGAACCTGGACGAGCTCGTCATGCGCGCCAACGCACAGACCCTGGACGCGCTCTATGAAACCATGCTCGCGACCAAGGCCCGCTGCAAAAACGCGCGCGCCTGCATCATGGCGCTGGGACGGGCCTATATCCGCTTTGCGTCCGAGAACACCCACCTGTGGGGCATGATCTACGAACACCCGCTGCCGGACCGCGATGCGATCCCCGACTGGTACCGCGAACGGGTTGCGCGCAACCTGGCGCTGGTCGAGGACACGTTGCAGCCGCTGGCAAAGAACACCTCAGCACAGGAGCTGGCCGTGGCGGCACGGGCCTTGTGGGGCGGCGTACATGGGATCTGCATCCTGGCGCTCACCAACAAATTGGACGTGGTGGGGGCGGCATCAGTACCGGCGCTGGTGGAATCATTGATCGACAATTACCTGAAAGGCCTCACCGCAAATCGACAACGATAGCCCTGCCGACAGTGATGGAATCGCATTCATCCATCGGGCACAAAATCTTATAATATCGTCAGAACCGCCGTGCAATACCGGGGGAAGGCGCGAGCGATACGGGACAGCTAGCGGAGAATAAAATTATGCCAATCAAACGTCACGGCCGGGGCAAACCCGGCGCCGGGAAAGCCAGCAGCACGAAACTCGACCAGATCGTCGCCAAGGCGAATCAGGCCCGCGATGAGCGCATGCGCGGTTATCGCGAACAATCCTTGAAGATCCACCCCTGGGTCTGCGGACGCTGCGGACGTGAATTCACGCGCGAGAACCTGCATGAGCTTACCGTGCACCACAAGGACCACAATCACGACAATAACTCGCCCGATGGCAGTAACTGGGAGAACCTGTGTCTGTATTGCCACGACAATGAGCACGCGCGTCATGCCGATCTCGTCCGGGGACAGGGCTTTTCCCTGGGCGAGACCGAGGCCAAGGACCGCACGGCAACCCACAAGCCGTTTGCAGACCTCAAGGATATATTAACGGTAAAGAAAAAGTAGGCCCGCGTGCGCCCGCGGTAACGCTTCGACAAACTCCTGTGTCGGCTAAGGGTGTTGTCGTGCAAGCGGACAACAAGCGCTTCAGCGTGGTGTGGTCGCCTCGACACTCAGCAGGATCACCTCGATCTCTTCGGTAATCTCCTCCTGACGGAGTTTGTTGCGTTTGAGCGCCAGACGGGCGGTTTCCTCGTCAAGGCGCCTGATGGCCCCCTCGAGATGCTGCACGCGACGGTGGTTTTCCGCAGTCAATGAGGCATAAAACACTTCGTATAAAGCGGCGAACAGATAGTGATCCAGCAGCTCGGCGAAGAATGCCTCCGGGCTGAGATTCAGCAATGGCGGATCGGGAAAACGCCGCGCTTCCTCGGACGGGTGCCGGAACGGTGGGAGTAACAATTTTATTTGTACGTCGTCGTGGTCCTCCCGGTGGTGCACGACCGAGAGGAACAAGGCGCCGTGTTGGTCCTGCAGGGCGCTGATGGCATCAATCAGACCGGTCAGCACGGCCTGCACTTCCTCGGCCGCACTGGCGCCATCCAGCAGCCCGGCGACGCGGGGATCGTCTTCCAGCTTGACACAGAGCTTGCGCCCAACGCCAATGAACAGCGGCGACGGCACACCGGCCTTGGCGACATGGGCGTCAAACGCTTGGAGCAGCGCTTCGTTGTAATCCCCGCAAAAACCGCGCTCCGATCCGAGCAACACGAAGGCGTGACGGGCGCCCCCGGGCTGCGGCGGCATCACAGGATAGACCCGCAGCAGGTCGGCGGCCGCGGCCTCGATCGTGGTGACCACCCTGCGCTGGGTGGCGCGAAAGCGCGTGAGCTTGCGCGTCTCCAGCAAGGCCAGCGTTTTCATGCTTCCCATGATGCTGCTGATCTCGCCCATGGTGTGCATACGCCGCTCGACTTCGCTGCGCCGACTCATGGCGTCGCGTCCTCATCTAACGCCAACCAGCCGGCCACCGCCCTGCCCCAGGTTTCGTGATCGTCATCCAGCGTCAGCTCGCTGTCCGCGACGCGCGCCGCCAGGCGCTCGAGTCGGTCCGGAATCAATTCCGGGTCGAGCTCATCGAGCAGCCCATCGTTGAAAGCCACGAGCCAGGCGAGCTGGAACTCGATCGTCAGCGGGGCCAGGCGCTCCTGCTTGAGGATCTCGCGCAGCACGCGGCCGCGCCGGATCTTGGCCTCCATCGACGCCTCCAGGCGCGCCCCGAAGCGGGTGAACACCTCCAGTTCCAGGAACTGCAGGTAATCGAGCTTCATACGGCCCGCCTCCTCCTTGATACGAGGGTCTTGCCCCCGGCCGCCGATGCGCGACACCGATTTGGCCACGTCAATGGCGGGACGGAATCCACCAGCGAAAAGGCTCTGGTCCAGATAGACCTGGCCGTCGGTAATCGAGATCAGGTTCGTGGGAATATACGAGGCGATCTCCCCTTGCTGGGTCTCAACCACGGGCAGCGCCGTCATGCTGCCACCGCCGCGGGCGGGCGCGAGACAGGTGGCCCGCTCGAGCAGGCGGGCATGCAGAAAAAAGATATCGCCGGGATAGGCCTCGCGCCCGGGCGGGCGCCGAAGCAACAAAGACAGCTCGCGATAACTGCGCGCGTGGGTGCTGAGGTCATCATAGACGACGAGTGTGTCCCTGCCCTGCGTCATCCATGCCTCGGCGATCGCACAGCCGGCAAAGGGGGTCAGATATTGGAGTCCTGGAAGGGCGCTGGCCTCACCCACCACCACGGTTGTGTATTCCAACGCGTCATAGCGGCGCAAGATCTCCAAAGTACTCACCACGGCCGAGCGCTTCTGGCCTATCAGCACGTACACGCAGTAGACATGCTTGCCGCGTTGATTGATCACGGCATCGATGGCGAGCGAGCTCCTGCCCATGCCCTCATCGCCGACGATCAACTGGCGCTGCCCTTTGCCGATCGGGATCATGGTGTCGATGATTTTGTTCCCCGTGTAGAGCGGATCATGCACAAAGTCGCGCTCGAGGATGGGGGGCGAGAGCGTTTCGAGTTTCTGCCGGACCTTGCACTCCGGGCTGTCCAGGCCGTCCAGCGGGTTGCCGAGCGGGTCGACCACGCGGCCGAGCAGCTCGTCGCCGACCGGGATGCTCAGTTGCTGGGCCGTCAGGTGCACGTCCGTGCCCGCTGTCAACGTCTCTGTCTGGTACAAGAGAATGGCGCCGAGCACGTCCTCCGTGAGATGAAACACCACGCCGCGGCTGCCGTCACCGAACACCAGGATTTCCTCCATGGCCGCAGAAGGCAGGCCCTGCACCCAGGCGATACCATCGCCGACCGACACCACGCGGCCCTGTTCGGAGACACGCAGACCGGGGCGATAATCCTGCAGCCAGGACGCCTGTCTGGCGAGCGGTGAATCGGCGATGCCGGGGGCCGCTTCAGTCATGGGTGCCCTCAACAAAATAGGAAAGCTCATCGTGCAGATTGGCGCCCAGCATCCAGGGTCCGATGCTGATGCGCAGGCCCGCGATGAGCTCCGGGTCTTCATGGAACTTCCACAACACGGTCACCTCTCCCAGCACCTGCCCAAACGCCTGCTCCAGGGCCTGGCGTTGCGCGGCGTCGAGCGGATAGGCGCTGATGACCGTAATGGGCTCTTTCATCGACGCGGCGGCGGCACGCAGCGCCTCCTGGCGTTGCACCGGCAGCCCCGCAAGCTCGTCTAAGAGCAGCTCGACCAGTCTCGCCTCGAGCTCCGGCCCGGTAAGACGGGAGAACAGCCGCGAGACAAATTGACCTGCCTGCTCCAGGGCTGCCGTCTCGTTGCTGCGCATGAGTTCTTCCAGGCGCCGCTGTTCCGCGGCGTGGGCCTTGTGGCGCTCGCGCTCCATCGACTCCTCCAGCGCCACCATGCGCCGGGAGCGCTCCGCGTTGAGCTCAGTGCGCAGGGCCTCGTGCGCGGCTTGCTTTTCTTTTTCCCAGTCGCTGAGGCGGTTCTTATACTGCGTCTGCATGGCCTGGGCCTCGCTGCGCTGGCTCTCCGCCTCCGCCAGTGTCTGCTCGATACCGGCGCGGCGTCGCGCGATTACCTCCAGCACCGGCTTATAAAGAAACCGTTTCAGGATCCACACCAGGATCAAAAAATTTATGATCTCAAGAACAAAGGTCGTCCAGTTCAGTTCCAAGGAATGCCTCCGATACCCGGATCGTGCCGGTTGTTCTTTAGTGGCAGCTGTCGGCTCAACGGCCGTGCTCCCGGCGAGGCCGGTTTACCGCAACAGGTAGTCAAGCAAGGGGTTCCTGAACAGCACGATGAGCACGATGACCAGACAATAAATGGCCAGCGACTCGATCATGGCCAGGCCGATAAACAGGGTACGCGTAATGGATCGCTCGGCCTCCGGCTGGCGCGCCAGCGCATCCATGGCCTGACTGATGGACCGGCCCATGGCGATGGCCGGCAACATCACACCCAGAGTGATGCCCAGGACGGCCACTACCGTGGAGATGAGAATAAACAAAGTCATATCCGACATGGGCTACTCCTTCTTGTGTTCTCTGAGTTGTTGTGACTGTAGGCCACCGGCGACATAGATGAGCGCCAGCATGCCAAAGATGTAGGCCTGCACCAGGGCTTCGATGATATGGAGCATGAGAATCGGGATCGGCACCAGAAATCCGGCGACCAGCAAGACCAGCAAAGCGGCCATTTCCAGGCTCATGATATTGCCGAACAGACGCACTGCCAGGGCCACGGTGCGGGTGACCTCGCTGATAAGATGAAACGGCAACAGGATCGGGCTCGGGCTCAGATAGTGACGCAGGTAACCACGAAGGCCCTGAAGGCGGATGCCGAACCAGTGAACCGACAGAAATACAAGCATGGCCAGCGCCGATGTCGCCGAGAGATCCCGGGTGGGCGCATTGACCGCCGGAATCAGGCCGCTGAGATTGGCGAAAATCAGAAACAGCCACAGCGTGGCGATAAAAGGCAGTATTCGTTGGGTGTGCTCCAGCACTACGGCGCGTATCGCCTCCTCGATACTGCTCACGATCCCCTCGATCGCGGTCTGCAGCAGCCCGGGATCCATCTTGAGGCGTCGCGTGAGCAACCAGGCCAGGACCCCGAGCACCAGCATCAGTCCCCAGGTCGTGACCACGGTATCGCTGATGGTGACCGGTCCGATCCGCAGTACAGCCCCTTCTAACAGTTCTGAGCCTTCCATCGACTACTCTCGCTTCACGATAAACAGGTAGACGTTGATCGCCCCGACCAATACCCCAAGCAGCAGCATAAGGACCGTCCACACGACGGAGTAGCCCGCGGCACGGCTGTCCAGCCAGTAGCCGAGGTAGACCCCCCCGATGACGGGCAACACGAACAGCAGGCCCAACATCCCAAGATAAACCGCCTGACCGACGAGCGTCGATCGCTGCTGCTCCGCGTTCCTCATGCGTTTGGCCTGGCGCTCAACCTGTTTCTTCAGCCGTTGATGGGCGGTATTCATAGACGTAATTCCCCCATACGCCGCATTTCCCACAGGCGCCTGAGCATCTCCTCCTCCATGCGCCGCAGGCTCTCCTTGATCCCGTGCAGCTGTTCCTCCTCGGCCAGCAGTTGCGCCTCCAGTGCCGCGCTGATGCGCTCATAGCTCTCATCACGAAGGTAACGGCGCGTGCACAGATACAGCTCATTCTCCACAAAATAAAGCACCGCGCCGGGAACGGCCAGGAACTGCCAGGCGTCCTTGCCCACGCGAAACCGTGCCAGCCCGAACACCAGCGAAGTCATAAAACGCCCGTGCTGCGCGAGGATGCCAAAGTTGCCCGAGGCGTCTTCCCCGACAAAGGAGCTGACGCCCTCGATGCGCTCGTATCGGGTCGCATCCTGCAAATGCAGCACGAATGTATTCACAAAGCCGACCTCTGCATGGTGGCACGCATATAACATTGATCCTCGGAGAGATCGTCATAGTCGCCGCGCAAAAACGCCTCGCAGTCGGCGAGCGTCATATCCAGTGGCACCGAAACCCCGGGGATGCCGGTCTGATCTGTCGTAACATGAAACGGCTGCGTCAGATAACGCTGCAATTTGCGCGCGCGCATGACCATGCGCTGATCCTTCTCCGAGAGCTCCTCGACGCCGAGCATGGCGATGATGTCTTCGAGCTCATGGTAGCGCGCCAGGTGTTCGCGCACCCCCCCGGCCACGGCGTAGTGGCGGTCGCCCAGCACATGACGATCCATGAGCTTGCTGCCGGAACGCAGAGGATCCACGGCGGGATAGATGCCGCGCCCGGCCTGGGTGCGCGAGAGGATCACGGTGGTATCGAGATGGCTCAGAATAGTGCTCACCGCCGGGTCGGTCATATCGTCCGCCGGCACGTAGACTGCCTGTACCGCGGTGATGGCGCCCATGGACGTCGAGGTCACACGGTCCTGCAGTTCGGCGACCTCGGTCGCCAGCGTCGGCTGGTAACCCACCGTCGCCGGCATGCGCCCGAGCAGGCTGGAGATCTCGCTGCCGGCCTGCACGAAGCGAAATACGTTGTCCATCAGAAACAAGATCTCCTTGTGCAGACTGTCTCGCAGGTATTCGGCGTAGGTCAGCGCGGTGAGCCCGACCCGGAAACGCACACCCGGCGATTCATCCATTTCACCAAAAACCAGCAGCGACTGCGGCATCACCCCGGCCTTGAGCAGCTCGTACCACAGTTCATGGCCCTCGCGGATACGCTCGCCCACGCCGGCAAACACCGATACGCCCTTGTGAATCGCGGCGACGGCGTGCATGAATTCCATGATCAGCACGGTTTTACCCACACCGGCGCCGCCGAACAGCCCGGTCTTTCCGCCGCGCACGAACGGACACAGGAGATCGATGACCTTGATTCCGGTCACCAGCACCTCGCTGACGCCGGTGGACTCCTGCAGCGGGACCGGCTGGCCGTGGATATTACGAAAGTCCCGGGCTGTCAGCGGTGGTCCGTTATCCAAGGGTTCGCCGAACATGTTCACTACCCGGCCCAGGCAGTCCGGCGCCACCGGCGCACGCAGTGGGGCGCCCGTATCATAGACCGGCATCCCCCGCCGTAAGCCGGCGCTGCGATGCAGCGTGATGGCCCGCACGCGGCGCTCGTCCAGGTGCTGGTGGACTTCAAATAGATAGGTGTCGCTGTCGAGGTGGGCGCGCAAGGCCTGGCGCAGCGGCGGGAGTTGCTTACACGCGATGACCACTACCGGACCCTGAACCTCAGAGACGGTACCAATGGGCGTTTCTTTGTCCGTCATGACCGCTTCCGGTGTAGCCATTTGCGCAATCACCTTGAACGATTCCCAACGCAGTTGGCAACCCGGGCGCTCGAGCAGCCGACGATCCGCGGTAACCCCAGTCTGCATTGACGCGCTACCCGGCGCCGGCGACTGGTAGCGCTTGGGTAGCGCTTTTGCATGGTATACATGCATGCGCCAAAAGCCCATATAAAAGCAAAATATCGTATAGATTAAATCACACGGCGGCGATCTGCATTGACCCGCCTCAAAATCTGCCAAATATTTGGGCAATTGAAGTGTCATTGGGTGAACTGATTCGCACGGCGGCCCCCGGCCGCCACACGGGTGCGGGCAGCGCGGGCGCAAGTCCCTGTAAGAATTAGAACCTATCTGCAAAATACCTTACCACTGCCTGGCGCTGTGGAACCAATACAGAGGTCGCGGAGGCGCAAAGTATGTGAAGAAAGCAAAAACGCTTTATTTTGAAGTCTTCTCTGCGTCCTCTGCGACTTGGCGTGCTTTGGGTCGCTTCCAGGGCGTGAAGGCTTGGTGAGCGTTCGATCTTGAGACAGGTTCTGAATATGATGTGGCGGCGGAAACCGCGCGGCGCCCGCATTGACCGCCGCGCCGGCTATACGCGGTGAGATCGGGTGCGCCCGACGTGCCTGTCATGGCTGCCACCGCAGCCATGTGTGTCACCTGCCCTTGGTCTCGCCGGAAAGCAGGTGTTCGTAGGCGGGCACTGTCAGGAACTCCGTGAAATCGTCGCTCAGACATAGGTGCTGGAATAATTCGCGGGCCTCGGCAAAGCGTCCACGCTCGAAACGCTCGGCGCCGACCTCATGACGAATGCGTTCCATTTCCTGTGCCAGTATATCGTTGAAATATTGCTTGGTGACGATCTCGCCGTTGTCGAGGCTGGCACCGTGGTGGATCCACTGCCAGATCTGGGCACGAGAAATTTCGGCAGTGGCGGCGTCCTCCATCAAGTCATAGAGCGGCACTGCCCCTCTCCCATCCAACCAGGCCTCAATGTACTGCACGCCGACGCGAACGTTTTCACGGGCTCCGTCTTCGGTGCGGCTACCCTGTGGCACGCGCAACAGGTCCTCGGCAGTCACATGGACATCCTCGCGTCGGCGCGCGATCTGATTGGCGTGCGGCATGTGCTCATCGAACACCGCCATCGCAACCGGAATGAGCCCGGGATGGGCCACCCAGGTACCGTCGTGGCCATCGTGTACCTCGCGTACTTTGTCGGCACGGACCTTTTGCAGTGCGACTTCATTGGCCGCCGGATCATGCTTGATCGGAATCTGGGCCGCCATACCGCCCATGGCATGCACGCCGCGGCGATGGCAGGTCTTGATGAGCAACTGCGAATAGGCACGCATGCAGGGCTGGGTCATGGTTACCTGCCCGCGGTCCGGCAGGATACAGGCGGGATCGTAGCGCTGCTTTTTGATAAAGCTGAAGATATAGTCCCAACGTCCGCAGTTCAGGCCACAGGAATGCTCCCGCAGCTCATAGAGGATCTCGTGCATTTCGAAGGCCGCGGGCAGGGTTTCGATGAGCACCGTGGCCTTGACGGTACCCCGGGGGATATTAAGCCGCTCTTGGGCGTGCAGAAAAACGTCGTTCCACAGCCGGGCCTCCAAATGGCTCTCCAGCTTGGGCAGATAAAAATAGGGTGCCGAACCCTTGGCGAGCAAAGCGTGCGCATTATGAAAGAAGAACAAGCCAAAATCGAACAGCCCGGCGGGGACGAGTTCCCCATGTACCCGCATGTGGTACTCCCACAGGTGCCAGCCTCTCGGACGCACGAGCAGCATCGTCGTGGTTTCCCCGAGCTCATAGTATTTTCCAGACTCCGGGTCATCGTAGGCGATGGTCCCGGCAACCGCGTCACGCAGATTCACCTGGCCCTGAATCAGGTTGTCCCAGCTCGGCGCATTGGCGTCCTCGAAATCCGCCATGAAGCAGCTGGCACCCGAATTCAGGGCATTGATCATCATTTTGCGGTCCACCGGGCCGGTAATCTCCACGCGACGGTCCAGCAGATCCTCCGGCAGCGCCGCCACGCACCACTCGCTCTCGCGTATCCCACGGGTATGCGGCAGGAAATCCAATTTCTCGCCGGCATCCAGCCGCGCCTGTACGTCCTGTCTGTCGGCCAGGCATTGCTTGACCCGTTGACCAAAAACCCCGGCAAGTCCGGCGACAAACGCCAGGGCCTCGGGGGTCAGCACCGTCTCATACCCCGGGCGGCTCGGTGCCCGGACTTCATAGGAAAGCCGGTCATGTGTCATACCGAGCCCCCTTTCGATGCAGTAATTAAGGAATAACCCATGTATGGTTTTTGACAATCGTCCCGGGCATATCGTTCCGGGCAGCCGAGCAACCCCTGCATGCGCTATGGGGTATTGCGGGCCGGCCCTGCGTATCAAAACGGGTTGCGCCGGGCAAGAACGCGCCATAAAGTCGTAGTCTCATCACGGCTTTCGCCAAACCCACAGCGCTGACATCCAATTAGAGGCGTCTATCCAATTAGAGGCGTCTATTTGAAGGAAAATATGGGCATCAATCTGTACAACACCGAGACCGAGGCCATAACAGACCTGCGGCGCCGGGGTTTCACGGCCACTCGAATATCTGGATAATACTTTTCCGCGCGGTGGATAACGGAAAGGCCTTTAAAGCGGAGGAATTGACCATTGTAGAGCGCCATCGCTGATCCCGACGACGAGTCGGTGGTCTATGCGATTGAATCCCGGGATAACACCCGCGGAACCCTGGTCGACGCGTTCGACCCCTACGCAATCCCGGGCTGGGCGGCTTCCTGCAAAAAGTCAGGATACGACGACCCCTCTGATCACGGCCTGCGCTATCAATGCCAGCGACAACACAAACGGTTGTGCCCTATCTAAACGATGTCGTTTACAACCTCTTTAGCCGGGATAACAAGAACCCTCTCGCACCCAGATTCCCCGTTCCTCGCAACGCAGCAGCTCCTCGCCGCTGCATACGTACTGCCCGATCGGGAAGCTCTCGTTGTTGAAATAACACACACCGGTTTCGAGCTCGAGGTCGAACGACAAGATCTCATCGTCTTCCCGGTCAAAAATGGGCGAAGTCTTGAGTTCCGGGTCCGGGGCACCGACCTTTGGCGCAACGGCGGGATCATTCATGGGCCTTCCTCCCAATCGTTTACCTGACATGTTTATACCGCGAAACCGCGCTCCGCGCCTTGACCTGGCGCAAATGCAGCACCGCTGCACTCGTCATGTCCCCTCTTGCCACGATGAAAGATAGGCCCGCTGCTCATCGCTCAGGGTGTCGATGGCGATACCCATGGCGGTGAGCTTGAGGCGGGCGATCTCGGTATCGATCGATGACGGCACTGGATGAACGTCGCGGGGCAAGGAGCGGTGGGTCCACAAGTGGGTTACGCACAATACCTGATTGGCGAAGCTCATGTCCATCACCGCGGCGGGATGACCTTCGGCGGCGGCAAGGTTGACCAGCCGTCCTTCGGCCAACAGGCGTATGGTGCGGCCGTCGGCAAAACGATACTCCTCGACGTCACGGCGCGGCCGGTGCCGGCTCACCGCCAGGGCTTCCAGCGCCGGAATGTTGATCTCGACGTTGAAGTGGCCCGCATTGCAGATGACACAGCCGTCTTTCATGACATCGAGATGCCGCCGGTCGATCACGTTTTTATCGCCGGTCACCGTGATAATGAAATCCGATTCGGCGGCCGCCCCGGCCAGCGGCATGACGCGGTAGCCGTCCATCGCCGCTTCAAGGGCGCGCAGCGGATCGACCTCCGTAACGATCACATTGGCCCCGTGCCCCCTGGCGCGCATCGCGATACCGCGACCACACCAGCCATATCCCGCGACGGTGAACGCCTTGCCGGCAAGCAGGATGTTCGTGGCGCGTATAATGCCGTCAAGAGCGCTCTGGCCGGTCCCGTAACGGTTGTCGAAAAGATGCTTGGTCATGGCATCGTTCACGGCGATCACAGGACACTTGAGCGCGCCGTCCGCGGCCATGGCGCGCAGGCGGATCACCCCTGTGGTCGTTTCCTCGGTACTGCCGATCACCTCCGGCAACAGCTCGGTGCGACGCTTGTGCAACTCACTGACCAGATCGGCGCCGTCATCCATCGTCAATTGCGGTCGGTGATCCAGGGCGGCATTAATGTGCCGGTAATAGACTTCAGTGCTCTCACCGCGAATGGCGTACACCGGAATCTTGCAATGGCGCACGAGCGCCGCGGCGACATCGTCCTGGGTGCTGAGCGGATTGCTGGCACACAACACCAGCTCCGCGCCCCCGGCCGAGAGCACGCGCGCCAGGTTGGCGGTTTCCGTGGTGATGTGCAGGCAACCGCTGATACGCGCCCCGCTCAGCGGCCGCTCCCGGGAATAGCGCTCGAGCAACTCGCGCAGCACCGGCATCTCCTGCAGGGCCCACTCAATCCGGTCCCGACCCTGATCGGCCAGCGTGCCATCTTTAATATCGCAGCTGTTGGACATGATTGCTGAAGCTGTCATGGATCATGGCTCCGGAAGTATGATTGATTGCCGGAAACGCGGGGGCGTGTTCGTCTTTCGGCACTGCCGCAATCGCGCACGATCCCTGCATTATCTCTAGAATCTATCTCAAAATACCTCCCGCCCCCGGGGCGCTGTGGAAAAAACGCAGAGGTCGCGGAGGCGCAACGTACGCAAAGAAAGCAAAAACGCTTCATATTTTGAGGTATTCTCTGCGTCCTCTGCGCCTTGGCGTGCTTCGCGTTGCGTCCAGGACGTGAAGGGTTGCTGCGCGTTTGATTCGGCCTCACCACGCTGTGGAAGCTGCACAAAGGGATTGTCAATGGCTTCGAGGAATCCACCGCTCTCACTGAAATGCAGATAGAACGGGAGGTTTTCGGCATGCGTCCCGATTTGTGCGCCCGGCTCCGAGATCGTGGCGGCAACGGCAATTTTCATTGTGGCGTCCTCCACAGAAACTGAGACAATATAGCGGACGAAGGACGGGCCGTCTTGTGTCACGATCGCATGAAAAGGCAGTCTGGCCCAAGACGAGCCTGATTAGACTTGGCCAACAGCGCGAATTGGTCAACAATTGACGGGCGGGGCGCCCAACGCCGGGATCGAGGCACGGGTTCGCCCTGCCGCTCGCGCCAGAGAGATTGCATGGAGCCGCTGCGGGTATCTCATAAGATGAAAGACTGGAACGTCGTGGTCAGTGTCGCTGAACGCGGATACAAACAGGCACGCAAGGCATTGGCCGAATTCGGCAACGTTGCGAAGACGGATTTCTACAATGTCCTGGTCATGCAGGTGGAAGACCCCCGGCAATGGCTGGCCGACTGGTCGCGGCAGGCCGCGCGGGATCCCGAACTAGGTACATTGCTTAGTCGCATGATGCCGGTCAGTCGAACGTTCACCTTCCAGAACGCGGAGGAATTCGAGGCCAAGGCCAAAGAGGCCGTGCTGTCATGGATCCCGGCACTCGCGGGTAAGGGTTTTCACGTGCGCATGCACCGCCGTGGTTTCAAGGGCAGGCTCACCAGCCAGGGGGAGGAGCAGTTTCTTGATGGCTGGCTGCTTGAAAAACTGAACGATGCGGGCACCCCCGGCCGGATCAGTTTCGAGGACCCGGACGCCATCCTCGCGATCGAGACGGTCAACCAGCGGGCCGGGCTGTCGCTTTGGACGCGGGACGAGCTGCAGCGCTACCCGCTGTTAAAGCTGGACTGAGGAATAGTTGAATTCACGATGCCTGCATCATTGACAGAACTGACGAACGCAAAAGAGGCCGCCGCACGCCTGCTGGAACAATTGGGCTTGGAGGCCTATCTGTTCGAGATCGAACCGGGAGAGGAGCGCTGGCACCTGCAGGTGGAGTGCGCCATCGACGGCGGCTGGCAGTCAACGACCCTGCCGGTCGACAAGGCCCTGTTATTGGCGAGCCGGGAAGACAAGGCGGCTCGGACACAGCTCCTTGCCCAATGGCGGGAACGACTGGCAGTGTGCACCGGATGCCGAGCCTAATAACACAATCACAAGGCCTTGCTCACCATCTTAATGGCATATCCTTCCTCGCTCGCATGGATGGAGAAACCGAGGCTCCGTACCAGCTCCAGCATCCCTGGATTGCCTGCCAGGACCTCGCCCTCCATGGTTTTTTATCCCCTGGCCCCGGCGGCATCCATGAGACGGGTCATAAACTGTAAGCCGATCCCCTGGTGCCGCCATTCATCGGCGACCACCAGAGCGAATTCGCAACTGACACCGTCAGGATTCATGGTATAGCGGGCAACACGCACTTCCTAGCACAGAAATTTCACATGGCGATTGTGTTGATTTCCCATCAGCATACGTTGTATCCACACAGCGGCACCGAGCCTTCAGGCGAACACATCATCAATGTTCCCCTGCCAGCGGGCAGCACCGGTAGCGACTTCCGCCATGCCGTGGAAACCCGGTGGCTGCCGGCGCTGCATGCATTCCGGCCACAGCTGCTACTGATCTCCGCCGGCTTCGACGACCATACCGAGGATGACATGGCCGGGCTGGGTTTGACGGAAGACGACTACGCCTGGGTCACGCGAGAACTCAAAGGCGTCGCCGAGGCCCACTCAAATGGCAGGATCGTCTCTTCGCTCGAAGGCGGCTACGCCCTGCGGGCCCTCGGACACAGCGTCGCGGCGCACCTCGACGCCTTGCTCGGTTAGCGGCCTTGGTCCCCGACACGACGGAGTTCCGACCATGAAGCGGCGGCAATGGATCGCACTGCTGGCCGCCGGAGGCTTAGGGGGATTGGTCTGGCGTTTTTGGCCCGATGAAGGTTTCGACAATCCCTGCCTGCCCGGGCCGCTGCCGGCGCGCCTGGCGCACGATACAGTCGTGCAGGCGGTGTGGGCGGACATCGACCCCACGCAGGTGTGGGACTGCCATGTGCATCTGCTCGGGCTCGGTGATTCCAATTCCGGCGTCTGGCTCAATCCGAACATGGACAGCCTAGTCCATCCCATTGAGTACCTGCAGAAGAGATTTTATCTCGATGCGAGTTGCCTGTCGTTGCGCGGCACGGGCGATGAGGATTACATCAGCCGGCTGCTTGCACTGCATGGGGACTTCCCACCCGGTCCGCGCCTGATGCTGCTGGGATTTGATTATCACTACGATAACGAAGGCCGGCGGGTCACGTCACTGAGCCCGTTTCACACCCCGAACACATACGCGCGCGACATGGCACGGCGTTATCCGCAACGCTTCGAGTGGATCGCCTCGATCCACCCTTACCGCGAGGACTGCGTCGAGGCGCTGCGGCAAGCGATGAACGACGGCGCGCGGGCGGTAAAGTGGCTGCCGTCCGCCATGGGCATCGATCCCGCCTCGCCTCTGTGTGACCGCTTTTACGAGACCCTGGCGCGAGCGGGTATCCCGCTGCTCAGCCATGCCGGTAATGAAATGGCCGTCCATGGCGGCAGCCATCAGGCATTGAACAACCCGCTGCGGCTGCGGCGCGCGCTCGATCATGGTGTTCGCGTCATCGTCGCCCATTGCGCCTCACTGGGAAGCAATACCGATCTCGATCGTGGGGCCGACGGACCGCGCCGCAGCAACTTCGCGCTGTTCGCGCGCCTGATGGACGAGCCGCGTTACCAGGCGCTATTGTTCGGCGAGATCTCCTCGCTGGCGCAGCTCCTGCGCACGACCACGGTCATCGACGTCATTGTCGGCCGCGACGACTGGCACGCACGTCTGCTCTACGGCTCGGATTATCCGCTGCCCGGGGTGATGCCGATCTATTCGCTGTGGGACCTCTCGCGCCGGGGTTATATCACCGAGTATGAAGCTCAGGTATTATCAGAAGTTCGCCGTTATAATCCTCTGCTCTTCGACTTTGCGCTCAAACGCTTGTTAAACGTGAACCGCAAACGCCTGGGGGTCGAGGTTTTTCATACACGGCGAATCTTTCAAACACGCGGGCAAAGATAAGGAACGTTGACAATAATTACTGTAAAATTGCGGTACTTAGCTTCTACGGATCGTAGCTACTTACAGAGCCAGGTGGTTTCGCGGATTGGCGGCCACCAAGAATACAGACATAAAATGGGAGGCACAGTAGTGAAAATCATATCTAAGACATTTGTTGCGCTATTGATGACTTCGTTGGCAGCGCCGATGGCACACGCCGCCGATACGGGCGGTTATATTGGCGTGAGTTGGGGAATGGCGGCAGCCAGAAATATCATCGTTGATGAGCTTGCCGCGGAGGCTGTCGCTGCCGGTTTAACTGTGTTGGATACGAGTGAAGACGACAGCGATAGTGGTTATAAAATCTTCGCCGGTTACCGACTGAACAGCTACTTCGCACTCGAGGCCGCTTATGTTGATCTTGGGGAGTTCACCGCGTTCGTAGATGCCAGAGAAGGGGGCGCCGCACGGCCTATATACATTGAAGGCTCGGCTGATGGTTTGACAATAGCCGCCGTAGGGCGTTTAGCCGTGAACGACCAAGTTTCATGCCTAGGCAAGCTTGGCGTCTTTGACCATGAGACCGAACTCAGCGCAGGGGGGTTCGGACTTTCAGGTATCTTTTTTACCGATATCAGGGACGAAAGCGATATCGATACATTTTTCGGTATTGGCCTAGACTTTAAGACATCGGAACAAGTTAGCATACGTCTTGAGTGGGAGCGCTTCGACGATCTTGGTGACGAGTTTGATATCGATTTGATCTCCCTCGGTATCAGCCATCACTTCTGATGCTCGTTCAATAAGCTCCAGGCCGGCAACACAAAGCATTTCGCACGTAATTGACGACGGCGGGGGTTTAATCCCCGCCGTACTTTTTTTGAGATATTGCCAGCGGTCCCCAAGCTCTCCAGCGAGTCCGCAAAAATTATCGTACAATCCCAGGTTCTATGAAACACCCTAACCAGTCTGGATTCAATGATGCGGCCTGCGGTTGAGTATGTCTTGCCGCGATAACCCCGCTTTTAAATCGCCATGATCTACGCGTTATTTCATGCAGCATCCGGCCCGGGCGGCTGGTACACTGCCGCGCCATGTTGAGCTTCAATGATGTCACGTTGCGCCGCGGCGAGCGGCTGTTGTTCCGGAACGTGACGTTTACCGTCCATGCCGGCCACAAGGTCGGCGTCACCGGGGCCAACGGCGCGGGCAAATCGAGTCTCCTGGCCCTGATCCGCGGCGAGCCTCAACCCGATGCCGGCAGCGTCAGTCTGCCAGCCGGACTGGTCACGGCCCATGTGGCACAGGAAACCCCGGCGGTGGACACACCCGCCATCGACTATGTCATGCGCGGCGATACCGAACTGCACGCCGTCCGGACCGGGCTCGAACAGGCCGAACACTCCGGCGATGGCGCCCGGCAGGCGGCGCTGCACGCGCGCCTGGAGGAGATCGATGGCTACGCGGCCCGCAGCCGCGCCGCGCGACTGCTGCACGGCCTGGGCTTCACCGCAGAACAGGAACACACCCCGGTGCGCACCTTCTCCGGCGGCTGGCGCATGCGGCTCAATCTCGCGCAGACTCTGATGTGCCGCTCGGACCTGCTGTTGCTGGACGAACCCACGAACCACCTGGACCTGGACGCGGTCATCTGGCTGCAGGACTGGTTGCGCGCCTATCGGGGCACGCTGCTGCTGATCTCGCACGATCGCGAGTTTCTCGACCAGGTGCTGGACCATGTCGTGCACTTGGAACGGCAGACGGCGCAGCTCTACGCCGGCAACTATTCCGTGTTCGAACGGCGCCGGGCCGAGGCGTTGGCGCGGCAACAGGCCACTCACGCGAAACAACAGCGCGAAGTGGCCCACATCCAGCAGTACGTCGATCGCTTCCGCGCCAAGGCCACCAAGGCCCGTCAGGCCCAGAGCCGGCTAAAGGCATTGCAGCGCATGCGGCTGATCGCGCCCGCCCATGTGGATTCCCCGTTTCACTTCAGCTTCCCCGCGCCCGCGAAGCTGCCCAATCCACTTTTACGCCTGGAACACGTAAGCGCTGGCTACGGGGAGACGACCGTCCTGTCGGACCTGGCGCTGACCCTTACACCCGGGGACCGGATCGGGTTGCTGGGCGCCAACGGCACCGGCAAATCGACCCTGATCAAGCTCGTGGCCGGCA
The DNA here is from genome assembly GCA_947258385.1 of Acidiferrobacterales bacterium. GTDB lineage: Bacteria > Pseudomonadota > Gammaproteobacteria > Acidiferrobacterales > SZUA-150 > CAMYII01. Next base: position 23,855 of record CAMYII010000062.1, on the reverse strand, counting down.
CGCTTCAGCCGCTCGCCGGCCGTCGCGAACCGGCCCCGAACCTGCGTATCGGCTACTTCGCCCAGCACCAGCTCGAACAGCTGCACGCCGAGGAGAGTCCGCTCACACACCTGCAGCGGCTGGACCGCGGCGCCAGTGAACAGGCCCTGCGTGACTTTCTGGGCGGCTTCGGTTTCAGCGGGGACCGGGTGCTCGCACCGGCGGCGAGCTTCTCGGGCGGTGAAAAGGCGCGGCTGGTGCTGGCGCTGCTGGTGTTCCAGCGGCCCAATCTGCTGTTGCTCGACGAACCCACCAATCATCTGGACCTGGAGATGCGCGATGCGCTCGGCTTGGCGTTACAGGATTTCGAGGGGGCCATGGTGTTGGTGTCCCATGACCGCCACTTGATACGCAGTGTCGCCGACACCTTGTGGTTGGTTGCCGGAGGCAATCTGGCACCGTTTAACGGCGACCTCGATGACTACCGTCAGTGGTTACTGGCACAACGCAACGGCGCCGCGAAGCAAAGTCCGGCAAACAACCGCGATACCGGCACACGCAAGGACCAACGCCGCGAGCGGGCCGAGCAACGACTACGTTTACACCCACTGCGCCAGGAGTTGCAGCGGTTGGAAAAATCCATCGAGCGGCTTAATACCAAGAAGGCCGCCCTGGAGCGAGAGCTCGCCGATCCCCGGATGTATGAAGAACCCGAAAAGGAACGCCTGAAACAGTTGCTACTGGAACAGGGGCGCATGAACCAGGATCTGGGCGAAGCCGAAGCAGCCTGGTTGAGTCTCTGCGAGCGGCTGGAGGACGCCGAACGGGAGGCCTGATGACTTCGGCAACGGCCGCTGCCAAGATGCATGGTTTGCGTCTGACCGATTTTGACTTTGTTAGAACCTCTCTCAAAATACCTTCCGCCCCCCTGGCGCTGTGGAAAAAACGCAGAGGTCGCGAAGAAAGCAAAAACGCTTTATATTTTGAGGTATTCTCTGCGTCCTCTGCGCCTTGGCGTCCTTTGCGTTGCTTCCAGGGCGTAAAGGGTTGCTGAGCAATTTGGTTTGAGACAGGTTCTAGAAACAAGCCGTTCAGATTAATCTCGCAGGATAGTGAAACAACAGATACAGGAGGATAGCGGTGGAGAGCAAAGTCGCGCAGACATGGCTGCAGGCAATGGCCGCAACGGCCAATGCAAAGGACTACGAGGCCCACATGGATCTGATCTCCAAGAACGTCAAGGTGTTCGGTATACCGGACTTTGATGTCATTACTTACGATGCGTGGGCCGCGCAGTGCAGGCACGAATTCGGGCAGAACATACTCAAGCAAGTGTCTTATGAGGGAATGAAAGTGCTCGTCAATATGCCCGGCCGGGTCATGTTCAAGACGATGGAGACCATTGAGGCGACCGATGGTACGGTGAATACAATGGCGGTGGAAATCGTCCTTGAAAAGGAAACCGATGGAAAATGGCGGGTCACGCAGGAACGTATCCTGAGTCCGGAAGAAACGGCGCTCGACCAGAATCGCGGCGGCTACTGACCGTGCAATGCTTCAAGGAACGCATCGGCCGCCAAGGGGCGACTGTAATACATCCCCTGGGCCTCGTCACAACCGCGTGAAGCCAGGAAGCGCACCTGCTCTTTGGTTTCCACACCCTCGGCGAGCACACGCAAGCCCAGACTGTGCCCCATGTTGATAATGGCCTCAGAGATCGCAGAGTTATACGGATCGTTCCAGACATCCCGTAGAAACTGCTGGGCGATCTTCAGACGGGTGATCGGAAACCGCTTCAGGTGTGCCATGGACGAATAACCCGTGCCGAAATCGTCCAGCGCAAAGCTGATACCTAGCCCTTGCAAGGCCTCCAGTATTTGCTCGGTCATTTGGACGTTCTGCATGACCGCGCTTTCCGTCAGTTCCAACTCAATGCACCGGGGATCCATTCCAGTGGTTGTCAGCACATCTCCGACGACGTCGAGCAGGGAGTCCGTGCGCAGCTGGCGCGCCGACAGATTGATCGCCAGACGCAAATCGGGAAAACCCTGATCGTGCCACTCGGTCATCTGTTCACAGGCAAGGCGTATCACTTCGTTACCCAACGGCACGATGAATCCGGTCTCCTCTGCCAGCGGGATGAACTGTAACGGCGCCATCAGGCCGAACTCAGGATGCTGCCAACGCACCAGCGCCTCCGCGCCCACGAGCCTGCCGGTGGAAACGGAGATCTGGGGTTGATAGAAGACCACGAACTGTCCCTGATGTAACGCGATCTGCATCTGATTCTGCAGGGTCATGCGCCTGGCGGCCTGCGCGTCCATGTCGCTGGTGTAAAGCTGATAGGCGTTTTTACCTTGTTCCTTGGCCTTGTACATCGCGATATCGGCATGCTTCATCAGGCCGTCTATGTCGGTATCGTCTTTGGGATAAAGACTGATGCCGATACTGGTGGTGACAAAAAACGTCTCGCCTCCCAAGACAAAAGGCTTTGACACGGCATCCAGGATCTTGCGCGCCACGACCTCTACACCGTGATGGCTGTCCATATCCGTAAGGATCACGGCGAATTCATCGCCCCCAAGGCGGGCCACGGTATCGCCATCGCGCAGGTGTTCCTTCAGGCGTCCCGCGACCGATTGCAATAACTGGTCTCCGGTGTCGTGTCCTAGATTGTCATTGATGTGCTTGAACCCGTCGAGGTCCAGGTACAAAATGCCCACCATCTGTTCACGGCGTTTGGCGTGCACGAGCGCGTTGTCGAGCCGCTCTCTGAACAGCAGGCGATTCGGCAGACTTGTCAAATGATCGTGAAAAGAAAGGAATTCAAGCCGGTCCTCGACTTTTTTGCGCTCGCTTATGTCGGTAAAAAGCACAATATAATGTGTGACTTCCCCATCATCACTCTCCAAGCGGTGGATAGCCAACCAAACAGGGTATATGTTGCCGAATTTCTGTTGAAACCAGACCTCACCCTGACATAAACCTCTTTCGCCGACCTGACTCCACACCCGCTGCTGAAAAGACTCCACTGCGTCCGGGGAGACCAATCGATGCAGGTGCTCTCCAAGTATTTCCTGCTTGTCGTATCCCGAGATTCCCTGGAACGCCGAGTTGACGTCGACAACATGGCCGTCGGCACTGAGCACAATGATGCCCTGAGGACTGGTTTCGATGATTTTGGCGGCCAGGCGAAGGTTTTCTTCGGCCTTGCGACGCTCGGTAATGTCCTGCCCGAGCAAGATCACCTGTGCATGATCGACACGATCCTCACTGAACCTGGCCCACTCGACGTCGAGCAGCCGGGTGGCCCCGTCCGGCGTGCGCAGCAAAAACTCGTGCCGGCCCGCTTGATAGCCGTCGTTCCAACCCGCGCGAAACCACCTCAGCGCATCGCGCCGGTCATATTGATACAACAGATTGAGCATACGCTTGCCGACGAGCTCGTCGCGCGGCATGCACATCAATCCTTCCATGGCGGCATTGGCCAGTACAATGCGCCCCAATCGATTGAGCACCACGATCGGCAACGGGGTGGTCGTCAGAACATGGCTCAGGAATTCCTTTGACGCCCGCAACTTTTCCTTGGTGGCCTTGAGCTCCTCAACCGACTGCGCCCACAGCGCCTGGAGTCTGCCTGATTGTCTCAAGCCGTCGTTGAGGAGCTTGTTTTTCTTTTCCAGATCCTCAACGCGAACGTGCAGGTCAGGATGTGCATTACTGGAAGACATAATTATAACTAGCGCTCTAGATGGGCATAGATAATGTCGGTGCCGCACTGCAGATCACGCAGATACTGCAAGGCGGACTGCACGTGCTGCGGACCGATGACCGATCCGTGCTGCGGCAGGATAGCGTCTATCGGGATCCCGGACAGGCGCTTGATAAAGCCTTGAGCGGCCAGATTGGACGCCATGTACTCCACGTGAAAGAGATCCATTTTCTGCACGTGGTCCTCAAATGAATCCGGCGTCAGGGACCAGTCCAGATCCAGCGCGGCCCAGATATCGCCGGAGAACAGGTACCGCGAGACATTGTCGTAGGACGCAAAGGCGCCAGGGGAATGCAGAAACGGGGCCTCGACGAACTGCAGATGGCCACCCGAAGGCAGATCGACCCGGGGGCTATGTGTAATATCATAGTACTCGTAGTCGGCCCGGCCATAGTGCGGCAGCAGAATATGAGTCCTTGGCGTGGTAAATACCCGGATGGACGGGTTCACATCGAGCCAGTCCACAATGGAAGCGGCCACGTCCGGGTCCTGATGGCACAGTATCATACCTGTGACCTGTTCGGGCTCCATGACCTGGGCCACCCGCTCCCTGACCTGAGGAAAGAACATCCGGCTGCCGGGATCGACCAGAATCGCCTCGTCGTGATCCTTGATTAAATACACATTGCAGCGGAATGCGGTCGCCTCAGCGATCCCGAGCCAATAGATATGATGCCCCTCCCCCGAATAAAGGGGAGTCGCACGCTCCATATCGATGGCGACGTTCATAACATCGTGTGCGGTCATTTTTTTCATCGTATTCCCTTTCCCGTCACCTGCCGTATCCGCGACCCTGTCCTGCACCCGCAGTTCAAAGTATAGACATCATCCGGCGTTTGCGAGTTTTACACCTGCACGTGGTAGGCGTATACGCAGGCGCGATGACTCCCTCCCGCGCCCACTCATCAAGCACGCACAGCGACATCGGCGCCATTAAATCCATACAGTTTGTTATGCTGCTACGATCGCTAAGGGTTTATTTTTTCGCATTATAAGCCGCGTGCAATGCTTGGAATTTTGACCTGGAGCAATGATTCACGCACAGCTTGTGGGATCAAGCCCTGTGTAAAATCCGGCTACCATGCGCTTGTGTACAGCTGAGATTTAACATTAATTCACGGACAAGCCATTGAGATTTAACATTAATTCACAGACAAGCTATACGGAACGTATTACCCTTGAATATAGTGAGCTGGCGAGCCTTACCTGCCAGCATGCAACCCGTCATCCGCACGCTTAACGACAAGGATCCGCGCCGGGTGGCATTACAGGAAGTACGCGTACACCAAGGGGGTGTGATATGAATATCTTTATTGGGAACCTGGCGCCTAGTGTTACGGAAAATGACCTCAAAACGGCGTTCGGCGGTCACGGCACGTTGCTCAACGTGGTGCTGATCAAAGACCCTGCGACCAATAAACACCGCGGCTACGGCCATGTCTTCATTGCCCCGGATACAGCCGCCCGCGCGGCCATCGCCGAGCTCAACGGCCTGACGCTCAAAGGCCAACGAGTCACTGTGCGCGAATGCATCTACCGCGCCGCCGACCAGCATCGCGAGCGGCAGGCCGGCGGCCCCGAACGCCCGTCGCACGGCACACACGAGCGCCGCGGGCGCGGGAGCCCGATTCCGGTACGGTTGATGGGAAAAACCCTATTCCAGTCCTAAATCGCCGGCAACGTTAAAGCTCGGCCGATGGGAGCGACGCATGCCGGGGCGCTGACACAGGACCACGCGATGAAAGCCCCGGCGCTCCGACCGGTCAACACCCCGAGCGCGGGACACCGCGCTCGCGGTTAATGCGTTAAACATTTCCAGGCGCGACAGTGCCGATCAGTCGCGGAAATTATCGAACTGCAGCGGCATCTCCAGCTCGGCTTCGCCGAGCAGGCCGATCACCTGCTGCAGATCGTCCTTCTTCTTGCCCGACACACGCACCTTCTCTCCCTGGATAGAGGCCTGCACCTTGAGCTTCGCATCTTTGATCATCTTGATAATTTTTTTCGCCAGCGGGGCATCCAGCCCCTGACGCAGGGTCACGGTCTGACGCGCCTCGTGCAGCGATATTTCCGGTTTATCCGCTTGCAGACAGGCGATGTCCACCCCGCGCTTGCCGAGCTTGGCCTGCAGGATATCGAGCATTTGTTTGAGCTGGAAATCGGACTCCGCGCGCATAGTGATAACCGCGTCATTCTGTTCAAATTTTGCGTTCGTACCTTTGAAATCGAAACGGGTACTGACCTCGCGTTTGGCCTGATCAACCGCATTGGTGACTTCATGCATCTTGACCTCGGAAACCACATCAAATGAAGGCATCTTGTTTTCTCCTCGCTGATCTACGGATGTGCCTGTGTGCCCTGGACCGGCTTCATAAACCGGATAACTCTGCGCAGCGCGTTTTGCCAAGCTGCAAGAACACGCACTCCCAGCGACCGCTAGCGCTTCAATTCTTTCAGCGCCACGCTCGCCGCAATGAGAACCGGGTCGTACACAGGCGCAAACGGCGGCGCATACGACAGGTCGAGCCCGGCGATGTCGGCCACCGTCATCTGCGCATACAGCGCCGTGGCGAAGACGTCGATACGCTTGGCGACCGTGTCCCCACCCACCATCTGCGCGCCGAGTAATCGCCCGCTGCCGCGTTCGGCGAATACGATGGTCGTAATGTCCTGCGATCCGGGGTAGTGGTGGCCGCGGCTTTTGTGCACCGACACCGCGGCCACGGCATCCAGGCCCTCATGCTCGATGTCGCTTCTCCCTAGCCCGGTGCGACCGACTTCCAGGCCGAAGACCTTGAAGGCGGCGGTGCCGACAATGCCGGCAAAACGCTGATCGCCTCCCGCGGCGTTGGCACCGGCCACCTTGCCCTGTTTATTGGCGGTCGTCCCCAACGGAATGTACACCGGCCGTTTGAGCACCCGGTGATAGGCCTCGGCGCAATCCCCGGCGGCAAAAATGTCCTCCACGCTGGTGCGCATGCCCTCGTCGACGGCGATCGCGCCGCTGGCCCCAAGCTTGATGCCTGCCTCATCGGCCAAGGCGACATTCGGTCGCACGCCGACCGAGACCAGCACCATGTCGGCGTGCAAAAGCCCGTTGTCGGCCTGGACCGCCAGGCGGCCGTCTGAATTGACGATCGCCCCTACGTCCACACCGGTGCTGACCGTCACCCCGTGCGCCTCCACTTCCTGCCGGACGCGCTCGGCGATCTCCGGGTCAAAACCCGGTGTCAACTGCTCCAGCCGCTCCAGTACCGTCACCACCAGGCCGCGCCCGCGCAGCACATCGGCCATCTCCATGCCGATGTAACCGCCGCCGATAATAACGGCGCTTGCGGGATGCTCCCGCTCGATGTGGCGCTTGATCGCGGCGCCATCGCTCAGCTCGCGCAACAGAAATACACCGGGCAATTCCATGCCCGGAAAAGGGGGGCGAAACGCGCGGGCACCGGTGGCGATAATGAGCTTGTCATAGGCGAGCGCGTAGTTGCTATGTCGGTCCAGGTCGCGAACGTACACGCATCTACTTTTGGCATCGATTCTCTGGACCTCATGCCGCGTGCGCACATCGATCCCGCGTTCGTTACGAAACCGGTCCTCGGAGATGACGATCAAATCTTCGATATTGCGCCGCGGGTCTTCGAGGTTATACGGTATGCCGCAGGCGCCGTAAGACACATAAGGTCCTCGCTCCAATGCCACGACCTCGGCCTGTGGCCGCCGGCGCTTGGCCTGGCTGGCGGCGCTCATACCGGCGGCGACACCGCCGATGACCACGATGCGTGTCATGGCCCTTCCCGATACTTCATCATCGCTTACGTGTTATCCTTCCCGTGGCAAAACAACGGATACGAAAACCAGCCGCCACACTCATCTCCAAGCCGGACCCCATGGCGGGATACCATACCTGAAACGGCGCATGACTTACCAGCCAGAAACTCTGTGGAAAAACAACACTCGCTCTTGACCCGGGACGGGACCCGTCTCGCCTACCGACTCTGGCGCCCCGGTGCCCCGCGGCGACTCATTGTGCTCATCCATGGCGTGGCCAGTAACATGACCCGCTGGTCCGAGTTCGTCGAATATACGAGCCTGAAGGACGCCTGGGACATCTTGCGGTTGGACCTTCGCGGTCATGGAGAATCGTTTTACCGCGGTCGCCTGGGCATGAAGGTATGGTGCCGGGATCTCGTCGAGATCCTGGATGCCGAAGGCTGCGGCGAAGCCGTGATCGTCGGCCACAGCCTGGGCGCGCAGGTGGCGCTGAATTTCGCCAGCCGTTACCCCGATCGGATCTCCGGCCTGGTGTTGATCGATCCCGTGTTTCACCAGGCACTGACCGGCACCATGCGCCTGCTGTCGTGGTTACGGCCGCTGCTTTGGTGCATGTTCGCCATCGTCTGGCTGCTGAATCGCCTGGGCCTGCGCCGCCGCCAGATCCCCGACCGCGATTTACGCGTGCTCGACGAGGACACGCGCAAGAGGCTGCTGGACGTCGGCAAGCTGGAAGAGATGGTGGACCAATACGGCTCCCCGTGGCCGGACCTGCAGCACTTTCCTACCGGCAACTTTATCCAGGAACTGATCGCGACGATCAGCCCGGTGCCGCCGGTTGCGGGCATCAAGGTGCCGGTACTGGCGCTGCTGGCGGCCGCACCGACCTATACCGACACGGCGACCACAAAGCGGATCATCGGCCGGATGCCGCGGGCGACGGCGGTCGATGTCCACGCGTTTCACTGGCCACTCACGGAAAAACCGGTAGAGACACGCGAGGCCATCGAACAATGGTGCGCGCAACAATTCGCTTCCGAACCGGGGCAGGGCCCATCAGCTTGAGTCGCGGTCGATGTGCAGCCTCAGAAAATGGGTGGCGCAGGAGATGCAGGGATCGTAATTGCGAATTACCGTCTCGCCACGATGCCGCAATTCCGCGTCGCTGCGATCCAGGCCGAAGGCCTGCAGCGACCGGCCGAGGTCCTGTTCGATCCTTGCCTGGTTCTGGCTGGTGGGCGGTACGATGCGCGCCTTGATCACGCGCCCGGCCTGATCGAATTCGTAACGGTGCCACAGGACACCGCGCGGGGCCTCGGTGCAGCCGACGCCGATGCCGGCGGTGGGCGTGACCTCGACATAGGGTGCATCAGTCGTGGCGTAATCTTGCAGCAGCCGTAACGCTTCCAGCACAGCGAGGTGAATCTCCACCGCCCGCGCCACGATGCTGTGGAACATATTGCCGCTGGGAAACCCGATCCCGGTCTCCCGAAACAGTGCCGCGACGGCATCCGGCAAGCGGTCATGATTGAGATTGAGCCGCGCCAGCGGCCCGACCAGGTAGGGCTCGTCATGGTGCAGCGCATGCAGCGCCGTCGAGTGCGGGACCTGAAATTCCCTGAAATGCTGTTCGTAGTCTTCAATGCCGATGTCGAGGCCGGTGCTGGAGACGAGCCGGCCCCCCTCCATGGGATAGTCGTTCGCGTGCCGCAGCGCAACACTGGTAAAAGGCTGCTCATCGTCTGGCAACTCCAACGCCGCGGTCCAGCGCACCAGGGCCTCGGCATCGGCCACGGCGGCGCGCAACTGCCCGACCACCTGCGCCACCTGCTCAAGCGCCGGCGCCTGATGAAAACCGCCCACACGCGCGCCCACCGGGTGCACCGAGCGCGCCCCGAACAGCCGGATCAGAGAATTGCCCAGCGCCTGCAGGCGCAGGCCGCGGCGCACCTCGTCCGGGAACGCCTGCGCCACCTGCGCGACGTTCTCATACCCCAGAAAATCCGGCGCCGCCAGCAAATGGATATGCAGGCTGTGGCTCTGGATCCATTCGCCGCAATAGAACACCCGGCGCATGGCCCGCACCCAATCCCCGGGGTCAATCTTGAATATCGCCTCGATGGCCTGCACCGCGCTCATCTGGTAGGCCACGGGGCAGATGCCACAGATGCGCGCCACCAACTCCAGCACTTCGAAGTAATCGCGGCCTTCGAGTAACTCCCTCGCCCTCCACCCGCGCCAGCACCGGGACATGGATGTCTATATTGCGGCGCTCGCTCATTCCCGCAGCTTCCGTCCGGCGTCGTTGAAAGCGGGCGCACCGTTGTTGATAGAAAGAAACCGCCGGGCGACAGCGTCCGGCAACAGGCCGAGCCCTTCGAAACGCCGCGTCAGGGAATCCGTATTGCTGTTCTCCGCCGGGCCATAACAGCCGTAGCAGTCGCGCCCGAAGCTCGGGCACAGGGCGCCGCAGCCTGTCCGCGTCATTGGCCCCATGCAGGGCATGCCTTTGGCGACCATCACGCACACGCTCTGTCGGCGCTTGCACTCCAGACAGACTTTGTCATGCTCTTCGGCCGGCGCCACGCCCGACAATAGCGCGCGCACGGCCGCGAGCACCTGGCGGCCGTTGACCGGGCAGCCCCAGAGCTCGAGATCCACCTTGATGTGTTGCGCCACGGGCGTAGAGGTATCCAGACTCTTGATATTACCGGGCTCGGCATAAACCGCCCGCATCCATTGACCGGCGTCTGCCATGTTACGCAGCGCCTGCAATCCGCCCGCCGTGGCGCAAGCGCCGACGGCGATCACATAACGCGAGCGTTCGCGGATACGCTTTACCCGTTCGATGTCCGCCGGCGTCGAGATACTGCCCTCGATAAAGGCGAAGTCCACCTCGGCATCGGGGTCCACCGGGCCGGCCTCGGCAAAATGCACGACATCGACCATCTCCATCAGCGCCAGCAGGTCTTCCCCCAGATTGAGGAACGCCAGCTGGCAACCGTCGCAGGAGGCAAACTTGTGCACGGCGATACGCGGCTTCGACACTGCCTCGGCGGCGGCTGTGTTCGTCTCCTGCCCGGTCATGCCTGGTCTATGTTCCATCACGAATCCACCGGCATATTCACTGTTGATTAAAACCCCTTCTTTCCCAGAAACGCCTTGACGTCCTGGTAGCAAAACACCGGGCCGTCCCGGCAAACGAACTTACCGGCCAGCTGGCAGTGCCCGCAGTGGCCGGTCCCGCACTGCATATTGCGCTCCATGCTGAGCCAGATCACTTCCTCCGGGACCCCGCGCTGCAGCAGGTTCTCGATCGCGGTACGCATCATGATCTCGGGCCCGCACATCATGACAATGCAATTCATGGGATCAATGCTCACCTGCTCCAGCAGCGCCGTGACACGGCCCACCAGCCACGGCCAGTTCGAGCCGGCGACATCAGCGGCGAGCATCACCTGCGTGTCCGGCATGCGGCTCCAGCGTTCATACTTGCCGCGCCAGAGCAGCTCATCGGAGTGCTTGACGCCCTGCATCAGCACGAACCTGCCGTACTGCTCGCGGCGCCGGATGATGTAATTGATGACCGACACCAGCGGGGCGCAGCCCAAGCCACCGGTAACCAGTATCACGTCACGCCCGCCCGCCTTGTCGAGCGGCCATCCCCGCCCATAAGGCCCGCGGACACCGAGCCGGTCACCGGCCTGCAGCCGGTCCATGCCCCGGGTCACGCGTCCCACGGTGCGTATCGTATGATCGAGCAGGAACGGGTCCTCGGGATCGGAGACGATCGAGATCGGGATTTCGCCCACGCCATACAGATACACCATGTTGAACTGACCCGGCGCAAACCGGTATGCGGACCGTATCCCGGGATCTGTGAACCGCAGACGCAGGGTGAATATCGTCGGCGACTCCTGTAAGCGCTCGACGATCTCCGCTTCATGAAGCGTGTAGGGTTCGGCCTGATAAAAGGTCTCGGAACTAGGCATCGGCGGCGCTCGCACAGATGGCGGCGATCTCTTCGGTAAGATCGATGCCCACCGGGCACCAGCTGATGCAGCGCCCGCAACCGACACAGCCGCTGCGACCGTATTGCTCGTGCCAGGTGCCAAGCTTGTGCGTCAGCCACTGCCGGTAGCGCAGGCGCGTATCGCCGCGTATCACGAGCCCGTGGATGTAGCTGTGGGTGCGCGTGAAACACGAGCCCCATTGCCGGTAGTGCTCGCTGCGGCTGCCATCCAGCGTGGGCTCATCGCCCTCGCTGTGGCAAAAGCACGTGGGGCAAACCGCGGTACAGTTCCCGCAGGACAGACACCGCTCCGCCACCTGCTGCCACCTTGGGTGATCAAGATTGGACAGCAGCGTATCGCGAAGATTGCGTGTGGGGAAACGCCGAGTCTGGGCCTGCGCGCCGCGAGCGATCGGCTGACGGGCGGCCTCAAGCTGTTTGGCGGTGGCACCTTCGGTGGGTAGGCGTCCCAGCACATCCACCCCTTGATCGGTCCTCGCCTCAATGACAAAACCGGCGTCGATTTCGCTCAACAGCAGATCGAAGCCGTTGGTCACCTGCGGGCCGTCGCCGGTTGAACGGCAGAAACAGGTATCCGCGGGATGGGTGCAGTTGACCGCGACCAGGAACAGGTTTCGGCGTCTGGCCAGATAAGCCGGATCGACCACAGGCCCATGGATAAAATGGCGGTCCTGCAGCCGCAGGGCCGCCAGGTCACAGGCGCGCACCCCGATCACCGCGGTCGCCGGCGCCTCCGGAGGCACGGTTTCGAACTGCAGACCTCGGCTGGGCTGGGCCTGGCATTGCCAGAGTGTTTCCCTGGGCTTGAACACCAACGGCTTCAGCGCCTGCGGTCCGTTCGCCCAGGCGAAGTACAGTTCGCTTTTGCTGGATTCCAGACGGTAGTGTCCGGGGGCCTGCCGGTCTCGCACCGCTTGCGGCAAGTCCTCAACTTTGGTCACGGTGTCGTAGAGGATCGCACCGTCTGTGACCCTCGGACCCACGCAGCGATAGCCCGCCTCTTGCAGGACATCGAACAACTGTTGGAAACGTCCGCGCTGAAGGAAAGAGAAACCCGCCGCCGCCATCTGAGCCATCGTCCCTTGAGTTCCTTCTCATTCCTGTTAATCGCAATGAGGCGGATGCAGTACTGATCCTGGCCCGTCTCACACCCGCCGCAAGCTATCGATCACATCCGGCACGTTTGACTTAGCCACGAACCGCCAATACAAGTATAGTCATGACATACGGTCTGTTTTGATTTATACAGTATTGCCGCTGCCGGGCTTTGATTTTGGTCAATTCCTGTGCCTAAAGCGGCGCCCGTGCATATTCCAGGAGCTATCGCAACACGCAGCACTCAACCATACCCCACAGACAATGCGTGTTCGCGGGCGCCTGTGCGGTCTCATAAACCGACGCCGGCTCAATGGTGCGATCGCTTTTTTTGTTGATGCACATCAAGGTTTGTGCCCGACCCTCTGGTATATTTAATATTCATTCTCATTCAACCGCGCCGATTTGTGCGACCCTGTCGGCATTGAGAGAACGCGAATCCATGTGCCTCGCCATTCCCATGCAGATCAAAGACGTCAACGGCTTCATCGCGCGCTGTGAGGCGAAGGGGATCGAACGCGATGTCAATCTTTTCATGCTGCAGGATGAGACGCTTGTCCGCGGCGACTTCGTGATGGTCCATGTCGGTTACGCCATACAAAAGGTCACGGAACAGGACGCGCGCTCGGCCTGGGAATTGTATGATCAGGCGCTGGCGGCCGAGCGGGAGCACCGGGATGCATGAGCTGTCGGTCTGCCAGGGCATGTTGCGGCAGGTGGCCGCCATCGCCAGTGAGCACCAGGCATCCGGGGTGGAGAGCATTACGGTCAGGGTGGGCCCGTTGTCGGGCATCGAGCCCGAGTTGCTGGCACAGGCCTTTCCTCTGGCCAGTGCGGGCACGGTCGCGGAAAAGGCCGCGCTCATTGTCGAATCGCTGCCCGTCAGGGTCCGCTGCCGGAGCTGCGGCGCCGAAAGCGAGAGCACACCCAACCGCCTGCTGTGCGGCCAATGCGGCGATTATCAGACACAGCTTTTGAGCGGGGATGAAATGCTCCTGGCGAGCATGGAGCTGACGACCTAGTTTTGTATCTGGGGTTTTACGGTATTTTGCAAAGCCTGTCTTCGACCGACCGGCGAATGCGAAGCATCCAACCGGCGAACGCCGACGGAGGGTAGCATGTGCGATACCTGCGGTTGTAACATCACGCCCGGAAACAAACATCTGGTGCAGACCGATGGCAAGCTCGCCCGCACGCAAGATGGCAAAACCGCGGTTACCGTACTGAAAAGCCTCCTGTCGGAAAACGATCACCAGGCGGCCCACAACCGCGAGCACCTGGACCGACAAGGTGTGTTGGCCATCAATCTCATGTCCTCACCGGGCGCGGGCAAGACCACCCTGCTCGAGGCCACCATCGACGCGCTCGGCGGTGACTACAAATTCGCCGTCATCGAGGGCGATCTCGAAACCGAAAACGACGCCGAGCGCATCCGCGCCCGGGGCATCCCGGCGGTGCAGATCACGACCGGGAACGCTTGTCATCTCGATGCCCATATGGTCCATGAGGCGTTGCATCAGTTATCGCTCGACGGCCTCGATATCCTATTTATAGAAAACGTAGGCAATCTCGTCTGCCCCGCGAGCTTCGATCTTGGCCAGCACCGTAATGTCACGCTGCTGTCCATCCCTGAAGGCGACGACAAACCGGCAAAATATCCGGTGATATTCCGCGCGGCCGACGTCTTGGTGTTGACCAAAACAGACTTATTGCCCGTCTTGAATGACTTTGATCCCGACAAGGCGGAACGCCACCTGCGGGCGCTCGCCAGCCAGGTCCCGGTCTTGCGGGCCTCCGCGCGCAAGGACACGGGGCTCGACGGCTGGCTAGCCTGGCTGCGCGCTGAGCGCGATGCACATCGGCACAGGCTCGCCCAAGGCGAGACCTTGCGTCCCGCCATTCAACCCGATGGCAGTCGCTTACACGCGCTGACAGAGGAACCCGCGCAACACGGCCATCGCCACACTCACCATACCGCGAAGGATGCCTAGCTCGTGAGTGGTTCGGCTGCCGACTGGCTGCGACGCATCCGCGCCCTGCCCCTACCCCCCAAGGTCAAGATCATGAACGTCTGCGGCGGGCACGAACGCGCCATTTCCATGGCGGGGATGCGTGCGGCGCTGCCGGCCGCTATCGAGCTCATCCCCGGTCCCGGCTGCCCGGTCTGCATCTGCCCGGAAGAAGACGTATTTCAGGCCATCCAGCTGGCGCTGCATGAAGACATCACCCTGCTGGCCTTCGGCGACATGCTGCGGGTGCCGGTCAATGGGCCCAGGAAAGAGGCGCGCTCCCTGGAGCAGGCCAGGGCCCGGGGGGGCGACATCCGCCCCATCGCCTCGCCGGCGGAAGCGGTCGGCATCGCGGAGAAAAATCCTGGGCGGCCGGTGGTCTTTTTCGCCGCCGGCTTTGAGACCACGACGGCCCCGGTCGCCGCCATGCTGGCCCAGGGCGTCCCCGCCAACCTGTCCGTGCTGCTGTCGGGGCGGCGCACCTGGCCGGCGGTCGAGATGCTGCTCGCCGCTGAGGCACCGGGGTTCGATGCCCTGATCGCCCCCGGCCATGTGTCGACCGTGATGGGACCGCAGGAGTGGGAATTTGTGGTCGAGAAATACCACCTGCCGGCGGCCATTGCCGGGTTTACGGCCGAGACCCTACTCGCCGCCATGTACTCGACGCTACGGCAACTGGCCGAGCACCACTATTTTCTCGATAATTGCTATCAAGAGGTCGTCAAACCCGAGGGCAATACCGTTGCCAGGCGGCAGTTGAACGAGGTCATGGATGTCGTGGACGCCAACTGGCGCGGCATCGGCACCATCCCGGCCTCGGGGTTCGGGCTGAAACCCGGGCTCGCCGCGCATAATGCGCGTATCCAGTTTTCCTCTTACGCCGACGCCTCGCGCAAACGCGTCGGGGAGATGCCGCCCGGCTGCGATTGCGCGCGCGTCGTGCTCGGCAAGATCTATCCCAACGCCTGCCGCTTATACGGGACTGCCTGCACGCCGCGCAAACCCATCGGACCGTGCATGGTTTCCGATGAAGGCGCCTGCCGCATCTGGTGGGCCAGCGGCATC
Organism: Acidiferrobacterales bacterium; assembly: GCA_947258385.1. GTDB lineage: Bacteria > Pseudomonadota > Gammaproteobacteria > Acidiferrobacterales > SZUA-150 > CAMYII01. The sequence goes on along the minus strand of CAMYII010000062.1, from coordinate 8,128 downwards.
CGCGAACCCGCCACTCCCGGCGCCGAAACAGCCGCCTGAGTCTTGCGGCGACAACCAGCAGTCCAGCGATGCGCGCCGCCGACAACTCTCCCGCTGCTGAGCAACGCGTGCCGGCCGCACGGACCGAGTGCATCGTGCTCGGCGGCCATGTCCAGGGTGTCGGATTTCGCCCGTTCGTCTACCGCCATGCCCACCGTTATGGCATCCGCGGTTGGGTGAGAAATGAGCTGGGCGTAGTGCATATCCTGGCCCAGGCGCCTGCCCGGATTCTGGAACAATTCGTGCGCACCCTGATCCGCGAGGCGCCGCCGCTGGCCAGGCCTGAGCTGCTCGCCCGCAACCCCGCGGAAGCAAACGATGTGCAGGCCTTCGCGATCCTGCCGAGCAACGCCGCCGGACCCGCCAGGATCTACGTTCCGCCCGATTATTTTACCTGCCCCGATTGCCTGAAAGAGCTGCACGATGCGAAGGACCGGCGCCACCGCTATCCGTTCATCAACTGCACACAATGTGGACCCCGTTACACCCTGATCACGCGTCTGCCTTATGACCGGGCCAACACCACCATGGCCGGATTTGCCATGTGCCGCACGTGCCGCCGGGAATATGAGGACCCCGGGGACCGCCGTTTTCATGCCGAGCCCATCGCCTGCCCGGTGTGCGGACCGCGGCTGCAATTCGAAACAAGCCAACACCCGCTTATTCATGACACGGCCGCGGCGTTCGCCGCTTGTGTGGAGGCGCTGCGCCGCGGCGCGATCGTCGCGGTCAAGGGCGTCGGCGGTTACCATCTGCTTTGCAGCGCGAATGACGACACGGCCATTGAACGTCTGCGCCGCCACAAGCCGCGACCGCACAAGCCGCTGGCGGTCATGTTTCCCGTCACCGGGCACGACGGGCTGGCGGCAGTACGCCGGGCCACGGCGCCCGAGGCGATCGAAGCAAAATGTCTGCTCGAGCCAATGCGGCCGATCGTGCTGGTGAAAACCCGTCCCGGCGCGAGTCTCTCCGCGCAGCTCGCCCCGGGCCTGAACCAGATCGGCGCCTTCCTGCCCTACAGCCCGCTGCACCATCTGATCCTTTCGGATCTCGGCGCCCCGGTGGTCGCCACCTCCGCCAACCTCAGCGGCGAGCCGGTTATCACCGATAACAGCGAGGCCCGGGCGCGACTGGCACACGTCGCCGACGCCTTCTTGCATCATGACCGGCCTATCGAACGACCCGCCGATGACGCGGTGTTTCGCGTTATCGGCGGCCGCCCCCGGCCGCTGCGCCTCGGCCGCGGCGGGGCCCCGGTGGAGCTGGCGCTGCCGCGCCGCCTCGGCCAGCCGCTGCTGGCGGTGGGCGGACACATGAAAAACACCATTGCACTCGCCTGGGACGACCGTATCGTGATCTCCCCGCACATCGGTGACCTGGACGCGCCGCGCAGCCTCGCTGTGTTCGCGCAGCTCATCGATGACCTGCAAACGCTTTACGACGTCAAGCCACAACGGGTCTTGTGCGATGCCCATCCCGGGTATGCCAGCACGCGCTGGGCCAAACGCTCGGGGCTCCCGGTGACCCCGGTCTATCACCATTACGCCCATGCCTCGGCCGTCGCCGGCGAGTTCCCCCAGGAAGGCCGGTGGCTGGTCTTCACCTGGGACGGGGTGGGTTACGGCGTGGACGGCGGCCTTTGGGGCGGGGAGGCCTTGCTCGGGCGACCGGGTCAATGGCGGCGTGCCGCCAGCTTTCGGCCGTTTTATCTGCCGGGCGGCGACAAGGCGGCGCGCGAACCCTGGCGCAGCGCGGCGGCGCTGTGCTGGGAAATCGGACGGCCATGGCGCGGCGGGCCGCCGGAGATCGACCTGTTGTTTCAGGCCTGGCAGCGGCGCTTGAACTGCCCTGCGACGACCGCCGTGGGGCGGCTGTTTGACGCCGCCGCCGCGTTGACGGATCTGGTCCGCGCGGCGAGCTACGAAGGCCAGGGACCCATGCACCTGGAAGCGGCGGTCGACGGGACGGCGGAGGCAATCGCGCTTGCCCTGCATAAGAATGCCGGCGGCGTGTGGGAAAGCGACTGGGCGCCGCTAGTGCCGATGCTGTGCGAGCAAACTGTTGAGATCGGCCGGCGTGCCGCCTGTTTTCATGCCAGCCTCGCCCAGGCGCTGTTGGACCAGGCGGAGTTCATACGCAAAGAGCATGGTGAGCTGGCGGTGGGTCTAAGTGGCGGCGTGTTCCAGAATAAGGTATTGACCGAGCATGCCATCACGGTGCTGCGAGAAGCCGGCTTCAGGGTCTACCTGCCCCAGGCCATCCCCTGCAACGACGCCGGGCTCTCGTATGGCCAGATCATCGAGGCCGGCGTTGCGCTCGCATGAGGCGACCCGCCGCTGACCGCGGAATCCACAACACGCAGAACAGGCAAGCCATGCAAGACACACATATTACCTTAGCGCACGGAAACGGCGGGCGCTTCATGCGCGAGCTCATCGAAGAAATCTTCGCACGCCACCTGAGCAACCCGCTGCTGGACGTACAGGCCGATGCCGTGGCGCTGCCGGCCATCGACGGCGAGCTCATGTTCACGACCGACGGCTTCACCGTACAGCCACTCGAGTTCCCCGGCGGCGACATCGGTTCACTCGCCGTGCACGGCACCGTCAACGATCTTGCGGTCGCCGGTGCCGTCCCGCTTTACCTGAGCCTGAATGTTTTTATTGAAGAAGGACTCGAGGTCGTCCAGCTAAAACGCATTATCGAGAATCTGGCAAAGACAGCCAGGGATTGCGGCGTCCAGGTCGTGGCGGGTGACACCAAAGTGGTCCGCCGCGGTGAGGGCGGGGGTCTGTATTTAGCGACCACCGGTATCGGGATCAAGGGCAGGACGCTGCGCTTGGGGCTGCCCAGGATAAAAAGCGGCGATGCCATCCTCGTCAGCGGGCCGATCGGCGACCACGGCGTCGCGGTGATGCTCGCCCGCGAGCAGTTCGGCCTGCACGGTAAGCTGCCCTCGGACGCCACCAGCGTGCTGCCGCTGGCACTGGCCTTGACGCCGCTGCCGGGGCTGCGTTTCATGCGCGACCCGACACGCGGCGGACTCGCCACCGTGATGCACGAAATCCAACGGAACACCGGCTTCGGGATACGCCTTGAGCAGCGCGAGATCCCGATCCGGGAACCCGTGCAGACCGTCTGCGACATGCTGGGCTACGATCCGCTGTACCTCGCCTGCGAAGGCCGGGTGGTTGCGGTGATCGCCCGCGAACGGGCCGACGAGGCACTCGCGGCGTGGCGGGCCTTGCCCGCGGGCGCGGGGGCCTCGATCATCGGAGGCGTCACCGACGCGCTCGCCCACGTCGTGATACAGACCGAGCTCGGTGGCGAACGGGTGCTGGAGGAACTGGAAGACGATCCGCTGCCGCGGATCTGTTGAGGAAGCTCTCAGCAGTTCCTTAAATGATCAGCAAGCTAACCCGGGGCCGGCATCTCGGGTTCGCTCAGCGTTCGCGGCCAGGCGGTCAACAGGGCCTGGACCAGCGTCGCCAGCGGAATGGCAAAAAACACGCCCCAGAAGCCCCATAAACCGCCGAAGACGAGGACGGCGACGATAATGGCAATCGGATGCAGGTTGACCACTTCGGAAAACAGGATCGGCACGAGGATACTGGCGTCGATCGCCTGGATCACCAGATACGCCGCGACCAGGTAAGCAAACTCCGCGCTCCAGCCCCACTGGAAGAAGGCCACCAGCATCACCGGAAAGGTGACCGCGACCGCTCCGATATAGGGCACCACCACGGACAGGCCGACCAGCGCGGCCAACAGCACCGCGTACTGCAGTCCCAGGGCGCTGAAGACCACCCCGCAGGTGACGCCGACGATGAGGATTTCCCATACCTTGCCGCGCACATAGTTGCCAAGCTGACCGTCCATTTCCTGCCACACCTGCGCCATGAGACTGCGTTTCTGCGGCAGAAAACGCTCGAACCAGCCGAGGATCGCGTCCTTGTCCTTGAGGAAAAAGAACACCAGCAGCGGCATGAGCACGACATACACGATCAGTGTGATCACGCTGGTCAGCGAAGCCAGTGACTGGGAGAGGACCTTCTGGCTCATCGAACCGATTTCTGAGTTGATGGCGGCCATCAGTTCCCGCACCTGATCCTGGGAGATGAATGAATAAATGTCGGGCAGGCGCAGCAGCGCCTGCTGGCCGCTGGTGATCATCGCCGGCAGCTGACGGATGAACTCGCCGACCTGTCTCACCAACAGCGGGATGAGACCGAACATCACAATCACCAGAAAGGCCATAAACAAGACAAACACCACGATGACGGCATAGGGTCGCTTGACCGACCGCTGTTCCAGGAATTGAACCGAGCTCTCCAGAAGGTAGGCGATGACGATACTGGCGAAGACCGGCAGCAGCATCTTGCCCATGAAGATAATGACGGAAAAACCGAGCAGCAGCAGCAGTGCCAGGTACACGGCCTGGGGATCGGAGAAATACTTCTTAATCCAACCGTTGAGAATATCAATCATAAGCGCGGTCTTCGTTTTAACCTCGTAGTAAGCTATCAGGCAACTGCTCGTGTAAGCACCTGGCTGCCTTGACCCCCGACCGGCATTCGGCACCCAATCCGGCATCTACGCCAGCAGCACGGCAACTATACCGGTTATAAAAATCCCATCAAAGGTGCCGGCACCGCCTATGGAAGCAAACGGCGCACCCAGTTTCCTGATGTCGCCAAGGCGCAGCAGGTCGGCTCCGATCAGCACCCCCAGCGTGCCGGATATATAGGCCAAGGGGGCGCTCTGCTCGAAATTCAGCAGCAACGAGACCACCGCGGCCGTCAGCGGCGCGACAAGAATCGGCATGCCGATGCCCAGCCCGGCGATGGGCCGACTCATAATCCTGGCGACGAGCGCGACCGTCGCCACGCCCATCACGACATGGGCGAAGGGCAGCGGCCTTGCTCCCATGAGATAGAGCGAAAAGCCCAGCGGCACCAGACAACCGCCGACATTGACGGCGACGATGGTCTTGCCGGTGAATTCGGCCACCGGCAGCCGCAGCAGGCCGCGCACCCTCTGCTGCAGCACATCGGCGGGCGGCCGCTCGGCATTGATCATGAACAAGGGGACATTGATCGCGCTGCCGAACAGCGAGCTGAACAGCAGCAAAAACACGGACGACTGCGACAGGCCCAACTTTTCAAAGGCGACGCTGAGTATACCGACGTGGATAAAAACCAGAACCAGCGCCACCGCGAAGACGAGCAGCAGCAGCTCGGCCGGGGAAAAAGGTGAACGCATGAGCCCTATTCCATCCTCGCCTTCTGCACCGGTTCAGGCCGGTCGTAGCGTTTCAACCGGCGCAGGGGCGATCCATCCCATCAGGGACGGAAACGCAACGGCGGCGTCGATCAGGGTTTGATGACGATAAAGATCTTCCCGCCCTGCCGGTTGATCCTCAACAATATGCTCTCTTTCTTCTTGAGCTTGCCGGCGACGTCGCGAAAATCCTTGACCGAGCCGACCCGCTGACGATTGACCTCGATAATGACATCACCGCGCTTGACGCCGGCCGAATGCGCGGCCGTGCCCGGCTCGACACTCGTCACAACCACACCGGTGGTGTCCTTCGGCACGTTTAACCGGCGGGCCAGCTCCGGGGTGATATTGCTGACTTCGAGGCCGGCAAGCGAGGAATTCACCCCTTCGCTTTTAGGGCCCTCCTCCTCATCGAGTCGCGCCAGGTCCTTCGGCTGCTCGGCGATTTTGATGGTCAAGGTCTTTTGCTTGCCGTCCCGGACAACATTCACTTTCACCTTTTTGCCTACCTCGGTGGCGGCGACAATATTCCGCAGCACCGTCGGATTATCGACGGGCTTGCCGTCGAAGGCGACGATAACATCACCGGATTTGATCCCGTATTTGGCCGCCGGGCTGTCGTCGATGACTTCGCTGACCAACGCGCCCCTGGCATCGATAAGGCCGAACTGCTTGGCGAGGTCCTGGGTCACCTTCTGGATCGAGACCCCGAGCCAGCCACGCACGACCTTGCCGGTCTTGATGAGACTTTCCATCACCGAACGGGCCATGTTGGACGGCACAGCGAAACCGATACCCATATAGCCGCCGCTGCGGCTAAAAATAGCGGTGTTGATACCTACCAGTTCGCCGCGCGTGTTCACCAGCGCTCCGCCCGAGTTGCCTGGATTAATGGCTGCATCGGTCTGGATAAAGTCCTCATAGTCGGCGATACCGACATTGGCACGGCCCACGGCGCTGACGATGCCCATGGTAATGGTCTGGTTCAGACCGAAGGGGTTGCCGACGGCGAGCACGTATTCGCCGACCTCAAGACCATTGGAATTACCCCAGGGCACGGTCGGGAGGTTCTTGGCGTCGATCTTGATGACCGCAAGATCAGTCTTCGGATCCGTGCCCACGACCTTACCGGTGAATTCGCGCTCGTCACTCAGCAGGACCTTGATCTCATCGGCCTGGGCAATGACATGATTGTTCGTCACGATATAGCCGGCTGAGTCAACGATCACCCCGGAGCCGAGACTGCTCTCCTCGCGCTTGCGGGGACCGTTGAAGCGACGAGAAAACTCGTCCCCAAAGAAATGCCGGAAGAAGGGATCATCCATAAAGGGAGACTGAAACTGCCCCCCGGATCTCTGCACGACGCGAGTGGTCGAGATATTCACCACCGCCGGGGCGGCGGCCTTCACGACCGGGACGAAGTTGGATTGCGGCGCATTCAAGGCGACCGCCGCCGCTGCCGGTGTTGATGCGCTGATACCGCTTTCCGCCAACGGCATCCACTGCATGCGGGCCGCCAGCATGATGCCGACGATAATCCCGCTGACAAGAAACAACCCGGCCACCAGGCCAAGGCGAAATGAGCGGCGTTCAATAGCCATCAAAAAACCTCCAAAAAACAACAGTATCCAGACAAGGGTGCCAGTATAACAGGATTAGCTTTACCCGTAGACCGCGAAACGACAGCCACCGGAACGGCTCCGATCTATGACTTGCCGCAGCGTCATGAGTCGTCAGGCCACCTCGGTGCGTGTCTCAAGCGCGGCGCCCTTGGTAAACACAAAGGCGTTATCTTTGACGTCTACCCGGATCACATCACCCGAGCCGAATCGGCCGGTCAGGATCTCCTGCGCCAGCGGATTCTCAATCGAATGTTGTATGGCCCGCTTCAGGGGTCGCGCGCCGTAGACCGGATCGAACCCCGCTTCTGCCAGTTTGTCCAGCGCCGACTCGGAAAGTTCCAAGCCGATGTCACGCGCGGCCAGCCGGTCACGCAGGTATTGCACCTGGATACCGGCGATGCGATGCAGTTGTTCGTGTACCAACGGATGAAACACGACGAGCTCATCGACCCGGTTGATGAACTCGGGACGGAAATGACCGCCCACGATCTCCAAGACTGCTGATTTCATCTTGTCATAATTCTCTTCACCGGCCAGCTCCTGGATCACCTGCGAACCCAGGTTGGAGGTCATCACGATCACGGTATTGCGGAAATCCACGGTACGCCCCTGGCCATCGGTCAGCCGGCCGTCATCGAGCACCTGCAGGAGCACATTAAAGACATCCGGATGGGCCTTTTCCACTTCGTCGAGCAGGATCACGCAATACGGCCGGCGGCGTACCGCCTCGGTCAGATAGCCGCCTTCCTCGTATCCGACATAGCCCGGCGGTGCGCCGATGAGCCGTGCCACCGAGTGCTTCTCCATGAACTCCGACATATCGATGCGCACCATCGCGTCCTCGGCATCGAACAGGAACGCCGCCAATGCCTTGGTCAGCTCGGTCTTGCCGACACCGGTCGGGCCGAGAAACAGGAACGACCCATAGGGCCGGTTCGGATCGGAGAGTCCCGCCCGCGAGCGCCGGATCGCGTTGGATACTGCGCTGACCGCCTCTTGCTGCCCCACCACTCGCCGGTGCAGCGCCTCTTCCATCCGCAAAAGCTTGTCGCGCTCGCCTTCCATCATCTTGGACACCGGTATGCCGGTCCAGCGCGAGACGACCTCCGCGACCTCGTTCTCGGTGACCGAATTGCGCAGCAGCTGCATCTGCTTGCCTTCAGCGGCACTGGCGGCGGCGAGCTGTT
>CAMYII010000061.1 GCA_947258385.1 Acidiferrobacterales bacterium | reverse complement strand
GGGGGAGTGCAAGATCGGCATCATGCCCGGCGTGATCCACAGGCCCGGTAGCGTCGGGGTCGTCTCGCGCTCCGGCACGCTGACTTACGAGGCCGTCAAGCAGACCACCGATTGCGGCCTTGGCCAGAGCACCTGCATCGGTATCGGAGGCGACCCCATTCCCGGGATGAGCTTCATCGATTGTCTGGCGTTGTTTGAGGGCGATCCGCAGACGCAGGCCATCCTCATGGTGGGGGAGATCGGCGGCACGGCCGAGGAAGAGGTCGCGGAGTACATCAAGCACAAGGTCTCCAAGCCGGTGGTGGCCTATATCGCCGGTGTCACCGCGCCCAAGGGCAAGCGCATGGGCCATGCCGGCGCCATCATCGCCGGCGGCAAGGGCACGGCGGCGGAGAAGTTCGCCGCCTTACAGGCCGCCGGCGTGCACACCGTGGATTCGCCCGCGGACATGGGCGCGGCGGTGAAACGGGCGCTGCCGTCACGCTGATTCGTTTTTCGCAACGCAGCAATGCCTTACGCCAGCGCTGCTGGCCATCGCGGGCGCGGTGGTGCATAGTATCCGGCAGGCCACTGCTGTGAATGCGAACAGAGGGGGGCGGTGATGGAAAGGGTCAAGATATTCAAGGGGTTTGAGCGTTTCTGGCATTGGACCCAGGCGGCGTTGGTCATCGTGATGCTGATCACCGGATTCAATATCCATGGGTCCTATCACCTGTTTACTTTCGAGCAGGCAGTGGACCTGCACATCGCCCTGGCCTGGACCCTGATCGGTCTGTGGGCCTTCGCCATCTTTTGGCACTTTACCACCGGGGAATGGCGGCAATATCTGCCCACGCAGGACAAGTTGTTCGCTGTGGCGAAATTCTATGCCGTGGGCATTTTTCGCGGCGAGGTCCATCCCTACCGCAAGACCCAATGGGCGAAGCACAATCCGCTGCAACGCCTGGCCTATCTGTTTTTCAAGGTCATTATCTCGCCGGTGATCTGGGTGTCGGGGCTGTTATACCTCTACTACAAGTTCTGGCCGGAATGGGGCCTGGCAGATGTGCCGCTCGGTGTCGTTGCCTTGACTCACACGGCCGCCGCCTTTGCCATGCTGTTTTTCTTCATCGTCCATGTCTATCTGGCGCTGCTTGGGAAGAAGACGGTGTTTACCTTGTCTCACGTCAAGAGCATGATCACCGGTTACGATGAGGTCTACGAGGAAGGGGAGTAGATTAAGGAGCCTCTGCGTCAGCCCATCCTTGGGCGTGTTGCATCCACGGCTGCACACGCGATACCTCCAGGTCCGCTTCTTTGGAATCGCTTCGGCACCGTGATCCGGCCGGCGACTCGCCGCGGTAAGCGACGCCGGTGCATTCGGTGAAGATGCGCTGGTCGCATACGGCGCAACGTTCGCGGTCCAGGCGCTGAAAAATCGCGTGGATTGCATCGGCCTTTGACCTGAAGGTATCGTCTGCGCCGGGTTGCTTCATATCGCCGCCACGCTTCAATACCCTGTAGACGCCGTCTTTGGTCTTCGCCAGGGACAATCCGCCGCCGGTCTGCTGCGCCTGTCGGATCGGCATTTCCGCGCCGGCGATGTCGATGAAGTTGGTGCTGCTGCCTTCGATGAGCAGATGTCTTTGTTCCGGCCTGTCTTCGGCAAAGGCACGCAGGGATTGTACAGCGATCAATCGGTTTTTGCGTGTGTTGCCTTACCGGCATGAGACGGCGTGCCCTCGCTGGGCCAGATAGCGCTTGATTTGTCCGGCACGCACAGGTAAACAGGGGCCTCATGAAAGATCCCCGCAACAGCAGTCTTGATTTTACGCGCGTGTGGCGGGCCGCCGGCTATTCGGCGGCGGGCTTCAGGGCCGCGGCGCGCGGCGAGGCCGCGTTTCGTCAGGAGCTCATACTTTTCGTTGTGCTCGCGCCGCTCGGGGCCTGGCTTGGCGACAACGGGATCGAGCGCGCGCTGTTAATCGGCAGTCTGCTGCTGGTGCTCATTGTGGAGCTGTTGAACACCGCGGTCGAGGCGACCGTCGATCGCATTGGCAACGAGCGCCACAGGCTGTCCGCCGAGGCCAAGGACATCGGTTCGGCGGCTGTGCTGCTGTCCATTCTCGCTGCCGTGCTTACATGGGGGCTGATTTTGTGGCCGCACATACCCTGAATTCGCTAGAATATGGGGTGTACCGCCTGTCGAGACAGCTATATTAGTCATCCCCATCGCGGGTCAGTATAATCGCCGCCGCAATCAGCGTTGTAACTCTCAGGAACACCATCGTGATCAATGTCATCCACAGTTTGTTCAACAACGCGATGCTCAGAAAGCTCTTTCTGAAGCTCAGATACGCCGTTGCCGTTGTCTTCGTCGTGCTCCTCGCGTTGTATCTTCAACCCGAATGGTTGCTGGCGGGGTTTATCGTTTCCATGCTCGGAGAATTTATCCAGCTCTGGTCATTCGCCTCATTGGTCAAGAACGAGGAACTGACCGCGCGCGGCCCTTATGTGCTGGTGAGAAACCCGATGTATCTGGGGCGATTCCTGCTGCTGCTGGGCTTTGTTTTACTGCTCAGTAGTCCCTACGTGACGGCGGCGTACTGTGTGTTTTATTACTTTTACATGGTTAACCGGGTGAAGCGCGAGGAGCAGCGCCTGCGGCGTTTGCTCGGTGAGCCGTACGAAAGCTATTGCCTGACGGTGCACCGCTTCCTCCCCACCTTGAGCCGCCTGCGCGAGAAGTCGGTTTGGTTTTTTGACTGGCATGTAATGGTTAGCAACAACGGCCACTGGAACCTGCTCGCGGTGCTGGCGGCCTACGCTGCGCTTTACGCCTATGCGCTCTATCTCGGTGCGTAGTCGTTCGTAGCGCCTTATCCTTCCACTTCTTCCTGGACCAGCTCCGCCTCAAGCTGCGTTAGCTTGGTGATGGGCGCCGAACACGCATGGCCCGTGCAGACGTAGGCCGTAACGGTGTCTTTGTTGGTCCGCTCGACCAGCATTGCCGGCAGGCCCTTTGCATCATCGGGGATCGCCAGGGTCAGGCGGCGGGGCGCGTAAGCTCGCTGACAGCGTTGCTGCCAGGCCTGCATGGACTCGGGTCGACCGCGAAGGATAACGGTCTGGGGCGGTTCCAGGGATTCTTCCACCGCGTCCAAAAGTGAGCCGAAGCCGGGACGGTAGTGCTCTATGACTGGATACAAGGCCCGTATGGTCCGCTCGGCGGCCTCAAGGTAACGGCGCTCGCCCAACAGGTGCCCGAGCCGTTGCAGCGCGTAGGCGGCGATGCCGTTGCCCGACGGCATGGCCTCGTCGGCATCCGGCTTCGGCCGATAGACCAGCGATTCGTGATCGTCGGCGGTGAAGAAAAACGCGCCTCGGTCCCCGTCTTCAAAGTGCTCAAGCAGCACCTCGGCCAGCGCGATGACGAACTGCAGCTCGCCGTCGCGCCAGCGTGCCTGCAGCAACTCCAAGGTGCCGTCGATCAAAAAAGCGTAGTCGTCCAGGTAGGCGTTGAGATGGGCCTTGCCATCTTTCGCGGTCGCGAGCAGGCGGCCATGCGTCCACAGGTTGCCGCGGAGGTAGTCGAGCGCCTTTTCGGCGGAGTCTATGAAGTCGGGCCGCTGCAACAGGCGCCCCGCGCATGCCATGCCCTTGATCATCAGGGCATTCCACGAGGTCAGGATCTTTTCATCGCGTCCCGGTCGCACGCGTTTTTCGCGTGCCGCGAAGAGTTTTTGCTGGGCGCCGGCCAGCCTCGCGCGGACCTCCTCGGCCGGACGTCCCAGTCGCTCGGCGATCGCATCCACGCCCGCGGACACATGCAGGTTCCACTTGCCTTCGAAATTCGGGTTGCCGTCGAGGCCGTAGCGCAATGCCATGGCGGACCACTCGTCGGCGTCAAGCAGGCCCTGTAGCGCCTCGGAGGTCCAGACGTAGAATTTGCCCTCCTCGCCTTCCGAATCGGCGTCCAGCGTGGAGTAATATCCGCCGTGCGGCGATTGCATCTCTCGCATCACCCAATCGCCGGTCTGCCCGGCGATGCGGGCGAAGGTGTCGTCGCCGGTCGCGAGCGCGGCCTGGGCGTACAGCGCCAGCAACTGGCCGTTGTCGTACAACATCTTCTCGAAATGCGGGATCATCCACGCCTCGTCCACCGAGTAGCGGCAGAAACCGCCGCCGAGCTGATCGTAAACCCCGCCCGAGGCCATGGCATGCAGCGTGTAGCGGGCCATGTGCAGGGCCTGGGCGTCGGGATTGCCGCCGATGGCGCCGGCGGCCCAGTGGCGCAGGCAGCGTGTGAGGGTGGTGGGATGAAAAAACTTTGGCGCGCGGCCAAAGCCGCCGTGACGGGCGTCGAACTGGCGCTCGATGTCCTCGCGCGCGCGCAACAGCATGTCGGCGCTGATCGACAGGCCGGGGCCGCGATGCGGGGCCTGCATCTGGCTGAACGCCGTGGTCAGCGCGTTATTTTGTTTTTCGACCTCGTTTTTGTATTGCCGGTAATACTCGGCGACACGACGCAGGATTTCCTTGAACGGCGGTAGGCCGTGGCGCGCCTCCCTGGGGAAATAGGTGCCACCGAAGATCGGCAGGTGTTCCTGCGGCGTGAGGAACATGTTGAGCGGCCAGCCACCGGGGCGCTGCACCAGCATCTGGTGCGCCGTCTGGTAAATCTTGTCCAGATCGGGCCGTTCCTCGCGGTCGACTTTTACATTGACGAACAGCTCGTTCATCACGCTTGCGGTCTCTTGGTCCTCGAACGACTCCTGTTCCATCACGTGGCACCAATGACAGGCGGAATAGCCGATCGATATCAGGATCGGTTTGTCTTCGCGGCGGGCCCTGTCCAGCGCCTCCTCGTTCCACGGATACCAGTCCACCGGGTTGTGCGCATGTTGCAGCAGGTAGGGGCTTGTCTCCGCCGCCAGCCGATTGTTGTGGGTCATGTCCGACTCTATCCTGAGTAAAGAAGTCAACTATAGCCGATTCCCTGGGCTTTGTCTTACCTGGCCCGGGTCGGGATGCGCCGGGCCACCCATCGGACTTGTGCCGTTTTTGGATGTCGTCCGTGCGAGGTGCACCGGGGCCGTCACCGCTCCCTGATAAGCACCAGGGACGCCTGCCGCGGATTGACGACAGGGCGCTTTCGCCTGATCGCAGACCGTCGTCGGCGGTCCGCAGCCGCTTGCGTTCCATTAACCAGCGCTTATCCTGAAATAGTGGCTATCTTCTTTAAATTGTCCGGCCACCACCAACGCGCGTGAGTTTCCGTTAATGTTCTGGGAGAAGAAAAAACCGGAAAAGAAAAAGCGAAAGAAACGCCGGCGCGGATCACGTCGGCGCGAGCGCGATCCCAGTATTTCCCGGCTGGAGAAGCTCGTTGTCGAAGAGATCGAGGTGAGCGGTGTCGGTCTGCCGCTTGAGCAGCAGCCGCGACCGCACCGCGGCACGACCACCCGGCTGAGCCGGCAGGTGCCCGGGTTAAAGATAAGCTTCGCTTCGGTCGGTCTGTGGTTGATCCTGTGTCTGGCATCGTTGTTTTTGCGCAACGCCTGGCCCACGGATGAGACGCGGCAACTGGCCGTCGCGTGGGAGATGTGGGTCCATGGCGATATCCTGCTCCCGTATCTGAATGGCGAGCTGTATACCGGCGATCCCCCCCTGCTTTCTTGGTTAATCCACGTGGGCTGGAAAATCTGGGGTGTGAGCGAGTGGTGGCCGCGCCTGGTTCCTGCGCTGTTTGCTTTTTTCAGTCTAATGCTGGTTGGGGCGATCGCGCGCAATTTGTGGCCCGGGCAGCCAAACATCGTCCGTTACGCGCCGCTGGTGTTGGTGGGGACGCCGGCCTGGGCGTTGTACTCCACCCTGGCCCTGCCCGATCTCGTGCTGGCCTGTTTTACGTTGCTGGCCATGCTCGCGCTGCTGCTGATGTGGCGGCAACAACGGGCCTGGAACTGGATGGTGCTGGGGCTGGCCCTGGGCCTCGGTTCGCTCGCCGGCGGGTTCGTGATTTATCTCTTTGTCTTGCCGGTGGCGGTACTGGCGGCATTCTGGGTCGACGGTGACCCGCCGGTCGATGCCGGCCGATGGTACGGCAATGTTTTTAAGGCCTTGCTGGTGGCGGCGGCGGTCTTCGGCGCCTGGTTGTGGCCCATAATGGACCGCTACGGCGTTGGGCTGGGACTGGACATGCTTGCCAGGTACGTGCAGCCGCATGCCATGGATTTGTTTCCGCAACACCATCCCTGGTGGTGGTATCTGTTGTTAGTCCCACTGGTGTTGATCCCCTGGTCCATCTGGCCGCTACCGTGGATGCGGCTGTGGTCGATCAGGCAAGCGCCGGTCAACAGCGGGTTCCGGTTCTGCATGGTCTGGATGGTACCGGCCATTATCGCTCTGACATTCACGCCTTCGCGGCAACCCCAATTCCTGTTGCCGCTGGTACCGGCCCTTTCTCTGCTTATGACCTATCTGTTGCTGGACGATGGGCTGGCCGATTACGGGCAGGATCGCGCCTTCGCCAGCATGAGCTTTCCGGTCATCGTTTTGGGGGGTTTGCTCGCCTTGCTGCCCGGTTTGCCGCAGGTCGGTTTTCTTCCGGCATTGCTGTGGGAATTGCCGCCGCTGGTCGGAGTCGGAATCGCGTTTGCCGGCATCATCCTGGCCGGGTTTCCGCCGACCCGCATCAAACGGCGAGTGATGAATATCGCCGTTACCAATGTCATGCTGGCCGTTTTCGCGGTCTCTGCGCTTGCCTGGCAATATAACTCTTGGTTCGAGGTTGATAAAATTTCCCGGATACTGGCCAAGGCGCAGGAACAAGAGCGTCCCATCGCCCATGTTGGTCCCTATCAGGGTCAGTTCCACTTTGCCGGCAGATTGTTTTCCCCGCTCGCGGTCGTCAGTGAAGAGGAAGTGGCGGCGTGGGCCGCAGGCAACCGCGATGGTCTGATCGTGACGTATGGGGACGGCTGGCAGCCGTATACCGGGGGGCGCGATCAACCGATCTTCGAAACTGCTCATCGCGGCAGCAAAATCCTTGTATGGAAGGCGTGGTTCGTTAACGGTTGATCCGCATAACGGGGGCATGCGTGCGAGGCTGGTCTTGCGCCGCTGGCTACTTCATAATCGCCCGTATGCTTATCGCCCCTGATATTGATCCCGTCGCCATCAGTCTCGGCCCGGTGAAGGTCCACTGGTATGGGCTGATGTACGTCGCCGGCTTTGTCGGCGGATGGTGGCTGGGCCGCTACCGTGCAATGAAACCGGATTCGGGCTGGAGCCGCCACGAGGTGCTCGACCTCGTTTTTTACCTCGCCATCGGTGTCATCGCCGGTGGGCGCCTGGGTTATGTGCTGTTCTATAACTTCGGTTACTACTTGCGTCACCCCCTGGAGATCTTTTTCATCTGGACCGGAGGCATGTCGTTCCACGGCGGTCTGCTCGGCGTGATGCTGGCGTTGTGGTTGTTCGGCCGTCATACACGACGCCCCTTTCTGGCGGTCGCCGATTTTTTCGTGCCGTTGGCGCCGGTGGGGCTGTTCACGGGCAGAGTCGGGAATTTTATCAACCAGGAGTTGTGGGGCCGGGTCACTGATGTGCCATGGGGCGTGGTGTTTCGCACCGGCGGTCCGCTGCCGCGCCATCCCTCGCAGCTCTACGAGGCGTTGCTGGAAGGCATCGTCTTGTTTGTGGCGCTGTGGCTGTTCTCCGCGCGCCCGCGTCCGGTCGGGGCGGTGTCGGGGCTGTTTCTGCTGCTCTACGGGGTCTTCCGGTTCGCCGTCGAGTTCGTGCGCGAGCCCGATGCGCATATCGGTTATCTGGCCCTCGGCTGGTTCACCATGGGCCAGCTCCTGTCGCTGCCGATGATCATCGGCGGGCTGGCGCTTATCGGCTGGTCTTATTACGGGCAGCGTGCACAGGCCGCCTGAGCTCGGCCAACTGGCGGCGGGCGGGCGCCCCGTTCCCCGATGCGGTTCAGGGTGGCACGCGGCATCAGCCGGGCAAGATCTGAAAGCTGACAGTGTGCCGGATGAACCGGCTCCACGTGTCTATTTTATCCAGACCGTTTTGGCGTTGACGAACTCACGGATTCCATGGATGGACAGTTCGCGGCCATAGCCGGAGGCCTTGATGCCGCCAAACGGCAGGCGGGGGTCGCTTTTCACCAATCCGTTGACGAACGTGGCCCCGGATTGCATATCCCGCGCGAAGGCCTCGCCCCGCACTGGATCTTGCGTCCAGACCGCGCCGCCCAGCCCGTAGCGGCTGTCGTTGGCGATGCGCAGCGCGTCCTCGTCGTCTTCGGCGCGAATGACGATGGCCACCGGCCCGAACAGTTCTTCGTCATAGGCGCGCATGCCGGGTTTGACCTTATCCAGAATCGAGACCTTGTAATGGAACCCCGGGCCGTCTACCGGCTCACAGCCAAGCGCGGCCACGGCGCCCTGACCGATGGAGTCGGTCACTTGTTGATGCAGTTCCTCGCGCAGGTCGGCACGCGCCATGGGGCCGATCTGGGTTTGCTCCTGGGTGGGGTCCCCTTGCACGAGTGCCTGTGCCTTCTCCTTGAAGATCGTGAGGTAGTCCTCGGCGATGTCCTTGACCAGGATAAAGCGTTTGGCGGCGATACAACTCTGCCCGCTATTGAGGTAACGCGAGGCCACGCCGGCGCTCGCGGCCTGTGCCAGGTCAGCATCGGCCAGGACCGCAAAGGCGTCGGAACCGCCCAGTTCGAGGACCGATTTCTTCAGGTTGGCACCGGCCGCCGCCGCCACCTTGCGCCCCGCCGGTTCGCTGCCGGTCAGGGTGATCGCGTGAATGCGGGGGTCCTCGATCACCGTTTGTACGCCCGAGGCAGGGATCATGAGCGTGCGGAACACGCCCTCGGGCAGGCCGGCCTTGCGCATGCAGGCCTCGATGGCAAGCGCACACTGCGGAACGTTGGAGGCATGTTTGAGCACTGCGGTGTTTCCTGCGATCAGCCCCGGCGCGGCGAAACGGAAAACCTGCCAGAAGGGAAAGTTCCACGGCATGACCGCCAGCACGGTGCCAAGTGGCAGGTGGGCGACATAGCTCCTGCCGGCGTCTGATGCCATCACCTCGTCCGTGAGAAAGTCCACGGCATGTTCAGCATAGTAATCGCAGACCCAGGCGCATTTCTCGATTTCGGTGCGGGATTCCTTGATGACCTTGCCCATCTCCAGGGTGATCAGACCGGCGTAGTGGTCGATGTCGTCAAGCAGCTCGGTCGCGACCGCTTTCAGCATCTTGCCGCGTTCGCTAATGCTTGTCCGCTGCCAGCCCGGCGTCACGTCCGCCACCTGTTGCAGGGCGGCGTTGAGCTGATCGCCGTCCCAGGTCTCAAAGTGTTGAACCGTGTCTCCAGTGGTGGGATTTACTGATGCCATGGCCATTTATCGGCTCCTTTAAGGGTCTTGTGCACGCTTGCGGCAATACTCGCCTATACTTAGCAATTATGTCCAGACGGTTACTTGGAGTGCTGATTCTCGCAGGAGTTCTGACCGGCCATTGGCCGGGGGCGGCTCTCGCCCTGTTTCCGGAGAGCATCGAGCAGCAGCGCGGCGATTACCTTGCCGCCAAACGGGCCATCAAGGCCGGCAAGCACAGCGAATTCAACAAGCTGTACGAGAAGCTGGACGGTTACATCCTGCAGAATTACCTGGAATATGAATACCTCAAAAGAGGCATCGGCGTGGTGCCACCGGAGACCCTCAAGGCATTCATCGACCAGAATCAACACACGCCGCTCGCCGAGTACTTGCGTCGCAAGTGGTTGCGCTATCTGGCAAGGCGCGGTGAATGGAAGACGTTCATGGACGAATACGGGAATATTAATGCTGATGCCCGGCTGACGTGCTACCGCCTGGGGTATCTCATGGAGACCAGCCAAAATCAGGCGCCGTTGATGGTCGAGGCCGAGGCCTTGTGGCTGACTTACAAGCGCCTGCCCTCGAACTGCAATGCGGTGTTCAAGGCCTGGCGCGAGGCCGGTCACATGAGTCGCGACCTCATCTGGGCCCGCATCAAGTTGGCGATGGAACGCGGAAGGCTCAGTCTTGCCAGCTCCATAAGCAATTATCTCCCTGTTAAGGATCGGGTATGGGTCAAGCGCTGGAAGGCGATGTATCGCCGGCCGGACCGGGAGCTGGAGAATATTTCCTATCCCATCGAGACGCCGGTGGCGCGCATGATCATCAAACACGGTGTGGTGCGCCTGGCGTATCGTGACCCGGAAGCGGCAATGCAGCGCTGGCAGCAGTTGAAACAGGAGTACCAGTTCTTTGGCGAGGACGAAAATTACGTCCTGCACACGGTCGGTATTCTGGCGGCCAAGCATCATCTGCCTTCGGCGCTCGAGTGGCTGTCGGCGGTATCCGCTGAGGCCGATGACGAGACCCTGCGCGTGTGGCGTGTGAAGGCCGCGCTGCGTCAGGGCGACTGGGGCCTTGCCAAACAGTTTCGCGCCGCCCTCACCGAGGAAGAACAGCAGAGCGCCCAGTGGCGTTATTGGCGCGCCCGGATTCTGGAGGAGAACGACGACACGCGGGTCGCCAAACGCCTCTTCACCCAGTTGGCCCAGGAGAGAAATTACTACGGGTTCCTGGCGGCGGACAAGCTCGGGCGGGACTACTCGATGCAGCACGTGAGTATCGAGGCGAGCCCGGAAGAGGTCAGTGCCATGCTGGCGCGCCCGGGTATTCAAGTCGCGCAGGAGCTCTACGAGATCGGTGAGATCGTGCCGGCACGCCGGCAATGGAGCTGGATTTTACGGCAGATGAATAACCGTGAGCTGCAAGTCGCCGCGGTCATCGCCAGGCACTGGGGCTGGTACGATCGCGCCATATTTACCGTGAATAAATCCGATCACTTGGATGATCTGGATCTGCGTTTCCCCGTCTTATATCGCGATATGGTCGAGGCCAATGCGGCAAAAACCGGTCTTGACACCGGATGGATCTACGGGGTGATGCGCCAGGAGAGCGCCTTCGTTGCCGATGCGCGGTCGAGCGCGGGCGCCCTGGGGCTGATGCAGCTGATGCCGAAGACCGGGCGGCAGACCGGGCGCCGGCTTAAGCTCAACATCCGGAGCAAGGCGTCGATACTGAAAGTTGAGAACAACGTGCTGCTCGGGACAAGCTACCTCAAAAGGGTGCTCGACCGGAACCAGGGTCACCAGGCACTGGCCACCGCGTCGTATAATGCGGGCCCGCACCGGGTCAAGGGCTGGCTGCCGGAGGGCAAGACGCTTCCTGCCGATATCTGGGTGGAGACCATCCCCTTCAACGAGACGCGTCATTACGTCAAGAATGTGTTCGGCTACACCGCCATTTATGACCTTCGCCTTGACGGGGAACTGACGCGTTTGAGTGAGCGCATGCCCGAGGTCGTCCCCAGGGACTGAGCGCCGCGGCGCATGTGCTCGCCGTCTCCCTGCGGCCTGCCCTTTGAAGGGGCTTAGGTGCAAATTCCATCCTTAGGTTCGCATTCAGTACGTCCGTGTACCGCTTCTCGCCCCCGGCGGATTTGTGCTCGCCGCCTCCCTGCGGCTCGCCCCAGGAATCAAACACTGACATGTTTGATTCTCGATGCGGCACATCCTGTGGCGTCTGGCGGCTTGCTGAAGAACAAGTTTTTAGCAAGCTGCTATCCGTGCGTCGAATTCGTCTTGACCGCTGGCAGCCGAGCGTACCGTACCCCCGGGGGTCTGCTTGGCCCCTCCCGGGTCGCTTGACTTGACCGGGGAAATGTACACAATCGAGGCGGTAGGCCGAAAGGTCATTTTCCACGTTAACAGGTCCAGGCTACTGCATGCGCAATATCTGCATTCTCGGCGGCAGCGGTTTTGTCGGCCATAGCATCGCTGCGCGTCTGGCGGCTGAGCGCCGCAATGTCACGATTCTTTCCCGCCGCCGTGAGCGCTGCCGCGACCTGCTGGTATTGCCCACGGTGCAAGTTGTGGAAGGAGATATATTCAATACGGCCTTCCTCAGCAAGCAGTTCGCGAATATGGATGCGGTTATTAATCTTGTCGGCATCCTCAATGAGAAAGGCCGCCGTGGGAAAGGCTTTGAGCGCGCCCATGTGACGCTGCCGGCCAAGATCGTCGAGGCTTGCCGACAAAGCAGTGTGGAGCGCCTGTTGCATATGAGCGCGTTGAAGGCCACTGTGGATGCCCCGAGCCATTATCTGCGCAGCAAGGCACGGGGTGAGAATCTGCTGCATGATGCCGCCGGCGACAGACTCCATGTGACCAGTTTCCGGGCGTCCGTTATCTTCGGACCCAAAGACAGCTTCATCAATCGCTTTGCAAATCTGTTGCAGCTGTCTCCGTACATATTTCCGCTCGCCTGCCCCGATGCCCGCTTCCAGCCGGTCTATGTCGAGGATGTGGCCAAGGCGTTCGTCCGATCGCTCGGGGACCGGCACACGTTTGGTCAGCGTTACGAGCTCTGTGGCCCCAAGGTCTACACCTTGTACGAGTTGGTGAGTTATATCAGGCGGCAGCTCGGATTGGGTACCAGGATCTATGGCCTCGGTAACGGCCTGTCACGCCTGCAGGCGACTGTATTGGGATTCATGCCGGGTAAGCCCTTTTCGATGGACAACTATCGATCGCTGCAGATAGACAGTGTGTGTGATGGTGATTTCCCGCGAATCTTCGGCTTCAGGCCAACGAGCCTTGAAAGTGTCGTGCCTGTTTATCTAGGCGAGCGGCGCAGCCAGAGGTATTCGCTCTACCGCGCGCTGGCAAGACGGCGTTAGGCCCGCCTGGTAGGATGCTGCAAAAATCCTCCCATGGGCTGTTTGCCTCCTTAGCTTCGCAGGCGGTACGTCGGTGTACGGCTCTCGAGCTCGCGTCGCCGCGACACATCCTGCTGGACCGGCCCATGGATCTTGATCGGCAGCGCGGCTATGGACCTGAACCGCCACCTGTGTGATGCCCCCCCAAGGCATTTAGCGCGAGCTCGCGTTGTTCCGGTGGTAATGTCCCGAGCTTGCCGGCCTCGCGATAAAACGCTGGCAGGTCACCGTTGAGTTTCTTGAGCAATGCTTGGAACGCTGGGACATATCGGTGGTAGGCCCCTATCGAGGCCAGGTGCGCGTTATTGAGATCCTGTGCGAACCAGCGATCGTACCCGCCGTATCCCCCCCAGCGGTCTCTGAGCTGGCGGTAATTGGATTTCAGCTCGCTGAACAGGCGCGCCTTGGCCCCGCGTTTTTGCTCGTCCGTTGCAGGTGAGTCATACACTTCCCGGAGCCGATGGCGGTAGCCCATGAGGAACTCGACGAAGTCCTGTCGTCTCTGTTTTCGCTGCATATAACCGGTATAATCGCCGCTGGCGCCGATGTGTTGCAGCCAGCGTCGTATGCCCTCCAGCTCCACGGCTGTGGCGAAGGACTCGTTGAAACTGGTGTCGTCTTTGACGTATAGCTTTTGATGGGCCAATTCGTGGAAGATCAGCCCGGCGATGTCCGGTTCCGGCCGGTCCAGGATGGTATTGAGCACGGGGTCTTCAAACCAGCCAAGCGTTGAATAGGCGGCCACGCCGGCCACGTACACATCGTGATTTTGGTCGCGTAGTTTTTCAGCGAAGTGATTGGCCCTGTCATCGGAAAAATAACCCCGGTAGGAAACGCAGCCGGCAATCGGAAAGCACCATTTGACAGGCTCGATCGCGAGCTCCGGTGTGGCGAAGACATTCCAGATGGCATATCGACGGTTTAGCTCCGCATAGCTGCGGTAACTGCCATTGTCCGGCAATACCAGGGTATGACTGGCGAAATCCCGGATGCGTATAATCGTGTCGAGCCTGGCCGTTAGCGCCGCGGGGGTCTGCGGGTCTTCGAGCAGCTCGGAGATTGGCTGGCGTTTGGCCAGGATCTTTGCCTGACCGCTGATGGAATGGGCGTAATAGCCGAGATTGCTGCACCCGGTGCCCAGTGCGCAACACAATATGATTGTCAATTTTCTGCAGAAAAGGGCCATTTATCGGCGTCTGGGGCTTGGCTGAATGACTATGCCACATTAGGATGGCGGTATGGAAATCTATCTGGTTGGCGGCGCGGTGCGCGACCGATTGCTCGGGCTGGAGGTCAAGGACCGCGACTATGTGGTCGTGGGTGCCACGCCCGAGGAGATGACAACCCAAGGCTTCAGACCCGTGGGCGCTGATTTTCCGGTATTCCTGCATCCACAGACCAAGGAGGAGTACGCGCTGGCGCGAACGGAACGCAAGAGCGGACATGGATACAAGGGCTTTACGATCTATGCTGCCCCCGACGTGACGCTGGAAGAAGACCTAAGGCGCCGTGACCTGACGATCAACGCCATGGCGCAGAGCGAGGATGGTACGATTATCGACCCCTTCGGCGGACAGGAGGATCTCAGCAACGGGGTTCTGCGCCATGTATCCCCGGCGTTTGCCGAAGATCCGGTGCGTGTTCTGCGCGTGGCGCGCTTTGCCGCCCGTTACGCCAAATGGGGATTCCGGACAGCCCATGGCACCCATGCGCTGATGAAGCGCATGGTCGAAGGCGGCGAGGTCGATCACCTTGTGGCGGAGCGGGTGTGGGCAGAGTTGCAGGCGGCCCTGGAAGAGGATCGCCCGTCGGTTTTCTTCAAGGTGTTGCGTGGCTGCGGGGCGCTGGCGCGCTTGTTTCCGGAGATCGACGCGCTGTACGGGGTGCCGCAGCCCCAGGCGCACCATCCCGAGGTGGATACGGGTGTTCATTCCATGCTGGTGCTGGACCAGGCGGTCAGATTGTCGAAGGACCCGCGCGTACGTTTTGCGGCGTTGCTGCACGACCTCGGCAAAGGCGAGACACCTGAGGAAGACTGGCCGCAGCATGTCGGGCATGAGGAGCGCAGTGTCGGTCTGATCAAGAATCTGTGCGAGCGCCTGCGCTTACCCAATGATTATCGCGATCTCGCGCTTGTCACCGCGCGCTACCACGGGTACTGCCATCGCGCCGCCGAGTTGAGGCCCGCGACGCTGTTGAAGGTCCTGGAGGGGGTCGATGCCTTCCGCAAACCGGGTAGGTTCGAACAATTTTTGCTGGCCTGCGAGGCCGACGCCAGGGGGCGCACCGGATACGAGGACCAGCCGTATCCCCAGGCTGGGATATTCCGTCAGGCGTTTGCAGCCGCGGCCGCTGTGGAACAAGGTGCCGTTGTACAGGATTTGATCGCAGCTGGCCGCACAGGTGCGGAGCTGGGGGCCCGGATCCGTGAGCAGAGAATTATGGCGATAAGAGCAATGCAAAAAGACTTACAATCCGAACCGTTGATCAGTGAACAGCACGAGGAAAGGGGCTAGTGTGAACGCAGGGATAATCCGGCACCCGGTAGAGCGGGTGTCAATGTCTATTCGCCATGGGGTGCGTATGCTGGTCATGGCCGGCCTGCTGTCCGTGCTCACCGGTTGCGCCGGCATGGTGGTCTCGGCGATGGAGGGTTTGACCGACAGTCTGTCGGCGGCGATCCTGAATCAGGATGACCCCAAAACCGTCGAGGACGGGGCGCCGTCTTACCTGCTGTTGATCGATGGCTTGATTGAGGGCCAACCGGACAACGAGCGCCTGCTTGTCACCGGTGCCAGGCTCTATAGCGCCTATGCCTCTGTGTTTGTCCAAGACGAGGATCGCGGTCGGCGCTTGAGCGGCAAGGCCCATGATTACGGCCGTCGGGCATTGTGTTCGCGGCGTCAGGGGATATGCCAGCGGATCGACCAGCCCTATGATGAGTTTGTTGCCGCCTTGGAGCAGCTCGATAAGCGTGACGTACCTGCGCTTTATACCTTTGCGGCGACGTGGGCGGGCTGGGTCCAGGCAAACCGAAATGATTGGAACGCGGTTGCCGATCTGGCAAAAGTCGAGGCCTGCATGCGCCGTGTCGTGGAGCTCGATGAGGCTTATGAGCGAGGCGGTGCCCATTTGTATCTGGGCATACTCTCCACCCTGGTCCCGCCGGCCTTGGGAGGCAAACCGGAACAGGGGCGCGATCACTTCGAGCGTGCGCTCGCCCTGTCCCGCGGGCGTGATTTGATGGTCAAGGTGCAATACGCGGAAAGATATGCGAGGCTGGTTTTCAATCGTGAGTTGCACGACCGTTTGTTGCAAGAGGTCGTGCAGGCGGATGCCAGCGAGCCGGGACTCACCCTACTTAACACTCTGGCCAAAGAGCAGGCGCAGCAGCTACTGGCAAGTGCCGAGAATTATTTTTAGGAGTCATAAATGGATCGAAAGCAGCTTATTTTCTTGATGGCGTTGTTTCTGTTTCTGGCTTCGTTGCCGGTGCAGGCGAAGGAATTCAAGATTGCAACCGTGGCGCCGGACGGCAGTAGCTGGATGCAGGAAATGCGCCGGGGGGCCAGCGAGATCACCGAGCGCACGCAGAATCGTGTCACCTTCAAATTCTACCCCGGCGGTATCATGGGTGATGAGAAGAACGTGCTTCGTAAAATCCGTATCGGGCAATTGCACGGCGCCGCGTTGACCACCTTGGGGCTGGCGAGGATATACCCGGAGAACCAGATCTACGGGCTGCCCCTGAAATTCGGGACCTATGAAGAGGTCGATTATGTGCGTGCGCGCATGGATGCGGGCATTATCAAAGGGCTGGAAGAACGGGGATTTATCGCCTTCGGACTGGGCGAAGGCGGATTCGTTTACATCATGTCGCAGGTACCGGTTCACCGTATCAGTGATCTGAAGGATCAACGGGTCTGGCTCCCGGAAGGCGATACCATCTCGCTCACGTTGATGGATGTCGCCGGCATATCACCTGTGACCCTGCCACTGACCGATGTGCTGACGGGCCTGCAGACCGGCCTGATCACCACCATCGGATCGACGACGAGTTTTGCGATCGCCCTGCAGTGGCATACCAAGATCAAATATCTAACTGAAACACCGCTGTTTTATGCCTATGGGACGTTCGTGATTCAGCGCAAGGCCTTCAACAAAATCAGCCGGGCGGACCAGACGGTGGTACGGGACGTGCTCGGGCGCGTTGTCGAGAAACTCAATCAGCAGACGCGCAAAGACAACGAGAGTGCAAAGCAGGCCCTGCTCAAGCAGGGGGTCAAGCTCGTCAATCCCAGTGAGCAGGACATGGAAGAATTGCGCCAAGTGTCTTCCAAAGCCATCAAGGCGCTTGCCAAGGAGCGTGTCTATACGCCGGAAATGTTGCAGACTGTGAATTCTCACCTTGAGGCCTTGCACGAAAACAAGGCGGCGACAGCACAAAAAAAATAGCGTTATGGGTCAAGACGATGATACCGGGGTAAGCCGTCACCTGCGCCTGATGGCGCGTATTGTGGACGGCATCCTGGTCGCGCTGCTCGCACTCATGATCGCGCTGGCGGCCTTTCAGATCCTGATGCGCAACCTGTTTCATTGGGGCTTCGTGAGCGGGGAGCCGCTGCTGCGCTTACTTGTGCTCTGGGTCGGCATGCTGGGTGCGATTGTTGCGAGCCGCACCGATAAACATATCTCGATCGATGTCTTGACGCGATTGTTGCCGAGCAAGGCAAAGGCTGCTGTGCGGGTTATCATCGATTTATTTGTCAGTGTCGTTTGCGTGTTGCTGGCGTACCACGCCGGGCGTCTCGTCGCCTCTGATTACGAGGCGGGAACGCTGGCGTTTGCCAATGTTCCCGCCTGGATGGTGGAGCTGATCCTGCCTTTCGCTTTTGGCGTGATCGCGCTGCGCTACATCTTCCTGTGCGTGGCGGCCGTTAATCGGTTCATTGCCTATACGAGGCGGGCGTGATCCTGATCGTTCTGCTGCTGATCGTCCTCGCGCTGCTCGGCGCACCGTTGTTTGCGATTATCGCGGCCAGCGCCATGCTGGGGTTTTACTATGCCGATATCGATCTCTCGGTGGTGGCGAT
Organism: Acidiferrobacterales bacterium; assembly: GCA_947258385.1. GTDB lineage: Bacteria > Pseudomonadota > Gammaproteobacteria > Acidiferrobacterales > SZUA-150 > CAMYII01. The sequence continues at coordinate 33,221 of CAMYII010000061.1, read as the reverse complement.
CGAGGTATACCGCATCGCGCAGATGCCGGCATTACTGGCGCTTCCGCTTTTTACCTTTGCCGGTTATCTCCTGGGGGAAAGCCAGGCACCCAAACGACTGGTGCAGATAACCGACGCCCTGCTTGGCTGGATGCCAGGCGGTCTGGCCTTGGTGTCACTGACCGCTTGCGCTTTTTTTACCGCATTCACGGGCGCGTCCGGTGTGACGATCATCGCGCTGGGGGCGTTGCTCTATCCGGCGCTCAAACAGGCCGGTTATCCCGATAATTTTAGCCTTGGCCTGGTGACCACATCGGGCAGCCTCGGGTTGTTATTCGCGCCCTCGCTGCCGTTGATTCTGTACGGGGTCATTGCCCAGCAGCTCAATCTCCCGAAACAACTTACCATCGACGATCTGTTCATTGCCGGCATCCTCCCCGGGCTGCTCATGGTGGTCATGCTGACTGCCTGGAGTTTCTGGGTCAACCGCGGGGCCCGTGCTCCGATATTGGCATTCTCGCTGCGCAAGGTGGTCTCGGCCGTTCGCGCGTCCATCTGGGAACTGCCTATTCCGTTTGTCGTATTGGGCGGAATCTACGGGGGATACTTTGCCGTTTCAGAGGCCGCGGCAGTGACGGCGCTCTATGTCCTGATAGTCGAGGTCTTTATCTACCGTGAGGTATCGTTGCAGCGACTGCCCAAGGTCATGCGTGAGTCGATGGTCATGGTAGGCGCGATACTTATCATACTCGGCGTTTCGCTGGCCTCCACTAACTATCTCATTGATATCGGCGTACCGGAAAAGCTGTTCGCGTTGATCAAGCAATATGTGTCGAGTAAATTGACCTTCCTGATACTGTTGAACATTTTCCTGCTCGTTCTGGGGGCGATGCTGGATATCTTCTCGGCCCTGGTGATCATGGTTCCGCTACTGGTACCAGTGGCCCTGGGTTATGGGATAGAACCCGTGCACCTGGGGATGATCTTCCTGGCCAATATGCAGCTCGGCTATTTCACGCCGCCGGTGGGAATGAACCTGTTTATCGCCAGCTACCGCTTTGAAAAGCCGGTAATGCAGTTGTACATCGCGACGCTGCCGTTTTTCTTCATTCTTTTAGCGGCCGTGTTGATTATTACGTATTGGCCGTGGCTGTCGCTGGGACTGTTACAATAGATGTTATTGCGCGCTGACTATCGCGCGCCGGATATTTGCCAGCCGTCTTTTTCCTTTATGAACGAAAATCTCTCAGCGACGAATTGACCATCGCCGATCCGGTATATCATCTCGAGACTGCCTTTTTGTTTCGAACCGGACTTGGGCGGCGTGTATTTCACATTCTTGTAGACGATGTCCCTGATGGGCAGCTCGGGATCATCCTTCAGAAGATGGGTCAGCGCGACGTAGACCAGGGTCTCGTTTGCGTCACCCCTGAGATCGGGTACACCGTCGATTATTCTGAAGCCTTTAATGGTCGCGCTGAAGGTGCCGGCGACCTGGGTTTTCTTGGCCCCCGGCAGCTGCACCGAGATCTTGCCCGGCAGCCGGTCTCCTTTGATCTTGCCGAATTCCAGATGCAGGGAGTAGTTTTCCGTAAACGATTTGCGTAGCGGTTCGGAGGTGCCGGGGGCCTTCCAACCGATGTGGATATGAGGCTGGATACCATCGGCGGACCTGGTTCCTGTGTAGACCTGGCCGGCCGGAACTTCTCCCTTGCGGGTGAATAGGTAAACGCGCACCTCTTTAGTGGGGCTGGAAGGGCTGCCTTGAATGAGCGCCAGCACGCCGTCACTGATCTCGCTGTAATTGAGCCTGAAGGACTGTCCGTTGAGCTGTCCGCTCACGGGCCTTGCCGGTATGCCGCTGCCGGCGCGACCCGCCGTTGGGGCGGGCTCCTGCGGTGGGGGCTTGTTTTTGGAGCCACCGGACAGACCGACCATCTCGAGCACGGAATCCAGGTATGGCTTCAAGGCGCCGGGTTCCAGGCCGCCTCCCAGGTAGAAATAGCCTGCAACGGCAAGCGTGAGCACAAGCAGCAGAGGCAGTATCAGGCGTGTCGATGATTTTTTCTGCACGGGGTTTTTGGCCTTCCGGGTCCGGATACACGTTTTTTGAACATGAACGCAGAGTGGCTAATTCGCAGAACTGATAAATACATTAGTAGCCCTTAATGCCTTGGCTGGCAAGGCCCGATTATCGCCCAACGCGCGCATTTTTTTAAGCCTCACGGAGTCCTGGCGGGGCTGACTATCATGGCTCGAAGCAGTCCAGGTCATTGGCAAAACTGACGAGACCGGAATATCGGGTCCGAATGAACTCGGTACTTTGCTTTTCCCTGCCCAGGGTCTGTGCGGTCCGGTGCGACAGCAGCAGGTGGTTGGTTTTGGCAAGATAGGCGATGCGACCGATCACAGAAGGGGGCATGTGGACCTGGCGGGAAGGCCCCGCATCGTTCTCGGCGATGGCGTGGTGCGCAACCAGCAGGTCGGCGCCGTGCGCGAGCCTCTCGAGATTGCCGGTGTCGCCACGGGCATCCCCGGTGAACACAATACGCTTGTCCTGAACGTCGACCCGCCAGGCGAGGGCAGGTACATTGCCGTGAATCACTGACGCCGCTGAGGCGCTCAATCTCTTGTTACCGAACACGGGCCCTTGGACTGTTTGGACTTGTTTAAGCACCGAGTTCACGGGATTAACGCGGGCATGCACATTGTGCGGCTGCAACTTATAGGTGTGACTACTCAGCGGACCGAGGAAATCACCCAGATAGCGGAAGGCACCGCGCTTGCTGTCGAACAAGGCGCGCACGAACGATACCGAGGACGGCATGTATCGGTTCCCAGCAGGACCGTAGATAGGCAGAGCACGTTTGCGACCACCCTCCCCGGAGGACACCACCAGTCCGGGCAAATCGCCCGAGTGATCAACGTGCAAATGGCTTAGCAGCACGACATCCAGGTCCGCAATACGGGCACCACTCTTACGGAAACGCAGCGTGCTGCCGGTGCCCACGTCCACCAGAACGCGTGCCTTCCCATCGATCCAGATTAGATAGCTGCTGGAGGCGCGTCCCCCGTCAAGTTGCGGACCGCCCGAACCCAACACCTGCACCGATAGCCCGTGCCCATCGCACTCCTGCGCCAGAACAATGGGCCCAAGCAGAAACCATAGCGTATACAACAGAAATGCCCGAGCGATCATGCCAGCTGGATTCTTTTGATTTTGTCCAGGCGGATTTGTGTTTTTTCGTCGGCGAAATTGAGACAGATCAGAAATTCCTCGCTGTCCCAGGTTAAAAGGTCGAGCGCTGTAACCAACTCACAGCGCAGGATGTCATTATCCGTCCAAACCAGGCGCAATGTTTGGCGGTGCATCACAGCAAGTTCGTAGCGGGAATATTCGGTGCAGGGTATGGGTATGTAATCAGTCGTCTTCACGCGAAATCTCGATCATCAGTAGATTGCCGTCATAGTCCACCGAGGTGCGAAACGTGATCGGTTGGCAGCACACATAACAGTCCTCAATATATTGCTGGCTCCCGCCAGATACATCGATGGAGCTCTCAAATGATTTCCCGCAATAGGGACATTGTACAGTTTGTATGACGACCATGCACAAAGTCTAGCAGACCGGCAATAGGGTCAACTGCCGCGAAAGGCCCGTTTGTCGCGAGATTTGCCTTTATATATACGCGCTTTGTCTTTGATTATTAATGCGCCTGTCGCACATTTACCTGAAATACCGTTCCAAGAGATCTGCATCGTCAAAATGCCGCCGCCCGATAAACGCGGTCGCGTGGTGGCCCCACTGCCGCATGGCGCCGGGTGCCCGTATTCCCATGGGCCAGAAAAGATACCGTTCCCGGCGCTCGGTGCCGGGCACGAGCCCGTCGGACCGAAACAGGCTCTTCCGGGCGTTGTCTCCGCGTGCGAGCGAGCGCAATGCCGAGTAGTCTGCCCACTGATACCGGACGCCGGTGCCCTGCCCGATCGGCCCCGCGCTTACGCGGTCAATATAGTGCGTGTGGTGGGCGATGCGTAATATTACCTGATGTCCGGGCGAGAGCGGCGGAGCCGGCTGCGGTATGAAGGCGATTTCCTGCAGATTCTGCCTTGGCGGCCGCGGACGGACGCCTGGGGCCGGATAGAACATATGATAACAGCCGCAATTGTGTATGCTGTCGTACATCAAGGGCGTGCCGCGCGGGGACAGGGTGACACGCCAGGTGATGCCGTCAAGATGACCGCCGAGCAGGTCAAACGCCGATGTCCGGGCACGGGCCGGAAACCAGACGATATAGTTGAGCTGCAGCAGCATTTGTCCCTTGAAACGGGTATGGGAGAGCCGCCGAAATACCACCGTTCGGGTCGTATCGATACGGATGGCATCGGCGCGCCAATGCGGCATCCCGATACGGTCGTCATCGGAGGCCACATCGATCTCCCACACCGGGGCAAATGCCTCGAACAATAGATCAGCGTCGGACTCGGAGGGCTCCGGGATCGCAAGCGGATTGTCGGCCGCGCGCCTGAGAATGGCTGCGACTGCCGCGGGTTCGACACGGCGCGTTCGCGGCGGGATGAGCCGCAGCAGTTCTCCCTGGACCGGGAGCCGGGAGACGGGTTGCGCATAGCGCCCCCGGGTTTCCTCGTGCCAGTTGTCGATGCCACGGGCAATGGGCAGCACGACGATGGCGTAGAGCCCCAGCGCCCGCCGCCAGGTCTGATAGGCATCCGGGACCGCGAGGCGCGGCCGCAGCTGCGCGATTCTCCCATGATGATCAAAGTCCTGCCGACGCAGCAGGTCGCCGCAGCGCCTGAGCGTTCCGGCCGGACCCTCGCCGTGGCCGGCGCCTCCGGGATCCCGCCGCCTCAAGGCCTCATGTTCCGCCGTTGGCAGGTTGCGCAGCTCCATCCTGCGGCCCTCTTCGTCCAGGGCCTGGAGGCGGTCCAGCCATGCCGACAGGCCCGCGGTATCCAGCGCCTGGGCGCGGAAGCTTGCCAGAAAACGGTCGGTACGCAGGTACGGGAATCCCTCGATCCGGGCGGCCGCGCTGTCGCCGACGCCGGCGCGCGCGACGGCGGCATCAAAGTCGCGAAAAAAAATCCTGCATTGCTGCATCGGGTCTGCGGCAGGGGCCTCACCTTGCGGTAAGCCCATGCAGCCGCTGATCAGGGCGAGCGCCGCGAAAGCCAACCATCTTCGGAGCATGACTGTCACCTTGTCTATTGATCGATGAGCCGCTGGGTGCATAGTACTCGGGTTTGCGGCGCTTTTACCTCGCGGTAATCGCCCCGGCCGGTCGTCACCGGGGATTGCCGGGCGGCGCGTTCTGCGCTATGGTGACGAGAACAAAAGGAGAACATCTGGTGCTCACTGACCGCCAGCAGCAAACATACGACTTTATCCGCGCCTACGCGCGCCGTCACGGTGTGACGCCGAAACTACGGGAAGTCGCCCAGCACCTCGGGATTTCTTCCCGAGGCAGCATACACCGTTATCTGCGTGCCATCGAAGCGCAAGGGCTGATCACTGTGGAGTCCGGTCGCGCCCGTGGCATCAGGCTGGCTGCGGAGCCCGGGATGCCGGACAACGCGCGGGCGTTGATGCTGCCACTGATGGGTCGTATCGCCGCCGGCCGGCCCATCGAGGCCATTGCCGGGCAGGACCAGTTTGACTTGAGTGAATTTCTTGTCGGCCCAAACCGCTTTGTGTTGCGTGTCCAGGGCGACTCCATGGTGGAAGACGGGATCCTCGACGGTGACATGGTCGTCGTGGAACAGCGCAACCATGCCGAGGACGGCGAGATCGTCGTTGCCTTGATCGATAACGAAGAAGCCACGCTCAAGCGCTTGCAGCGCAACAGCGACGGCAGCATTACCCTGCGTCCGGCCAACCGGCTGCTGGCGCCGATGCGCTACCCCGGCGAGCGGGTGCGCGTGCAGGGTGTCGTGGTGGGCCAGCTGCGCGTTTATCGCTGAAGATGGCGCCCTTGAGCTGTTACTGGCCGCGCGCTGTGATCCACGTGCAGTCCGATCCACTTGGGCTCGTACTGGATCAGGCAGGAATGCGGCAGGCCCTGTCGGGGCTCGGTCTGGACCTGGAGGTGCGTGGCGCGGGTGAGGCCATCATCGATGTGACCCATTGCCAGCAATCACAGGGTTCGCCCGAACGGATCGCGCAACGCGTTCTGCAGCGCGTGTGCGAGGCAAATCCTGGGGCGCGGTTGCGCGTAGGCGTGAGTAGTCTCAAGACCTTGGCCCGGTATGCCGCGCAACGCGCCGCACCGGGCGGTCTGGTTGTCATCCGCCCTTGGGAGGCAAAGCCATGGCTCGAGCGCTTGCCGATACGGAAAATCGACGGCGTCGGGTCGGGTCTGCAGCGCTTCTTGTCACTTCACGGTGTCACCACCTGCGCCGAGGTGGCCTCGCTCCCGTTCAACGTTCTCGTGCGGCGCTATGGCCTTGAGGCCGAGCATTTATGGCTGACCTGCCAGGGCCAGGACCCGGAAACGGCGCATCGACAAGCCGTTACTTTTGCAGCGGTGCTACCGCCGCAATGCCATGGCCGGCGCGCCATCGTCGGTTACTTGTGCCAGCTGAGCAGGAAGGTGGCGGCACAGCTTCGTCGTTTCGATCTGCACGCCGGGCGAATGACCATCCGTATGCGCTTGCACGGTTCGCACACGGCGGTCCGCCAATCGCTCCCCCTGGTCCGCGGCAGGAACAGTCACCGGTATTTCCGCGCGCTTGCCGACGGCTTTTTGGCAACGCACTGGCACGGTGAGGTGGTGACCCATCTGCAGATCGGCGCTACCGATCTGAGTAATGCCAGTGGGCAGCTTGAGCTGTTTAGCGGCGATGACACCGGCAAAGGCCCGATATTGCCGCCACCGGTCAACTTTTATTCAAAGAAACAGCAGCAGCACCCCGCCCAGCAACAGGCGGTAGACCACAAAAGGCAGCATGCCCATGCGCTCCAATAGCTTGAGGAAGAAATGAATACACAGATAGGCGCTGAGCCCGGAGATAACGGCACCCAACATCAGCGCGCGCCAGTCCACCGCTGCCGTCTGCTGCGTGAGCTCCACACCTTTTAGCATGCCGGCAGCGAGAATAATCGGAATCGACAGGAGAAAGGAAAAGCGGGCAGCGGCGGGACGCGTCAGGCCCCGCATGAGTCCGGCGGTAATGGTGATACCGGAACGCGAGGTGCCGGGGATGAGCGCTAGCGCCTGTGCGAAGCCGATGATCAAGGCATCCTTCCAGCCCAGGCTTTGCTCGATGCGTGCGCGCTTGCCGCGGTCATCGGCCCACCAAAGTAGCAGGCCAAAGGCTATCGTGGCGATCGCGATCACGACAGGTGAGCGCAACGAGGTCTCGACTATCTCATTTAACATCAGGCCTGCGAAACCGGCCGGCAAGGTGCCGATGATCACCGCCCAGGCAAGACGGCTGTTATCGGTGTGCTGGCCGGACCGCAGCGAGCGAAACCAGGCACGGGCGATGGCGACGATCTCGTGTCGCAGGTAGAGTATGACGGCACTCAATGTGCCGACGTGTACTGCCACGTCGAAGGCCAGACCCTGATCGACCCAACCCACGATTCGCGGAAGCAGGATAAGGTGGGCCGAGCTCGAAATCGGTAGGAATTCGGTCAGTCCCTGCAGGATGGCGAGCAGGAGTATCGGCAGTAGCTCCATGGACAATATCCGTTATCTATGACTCAAAGTCTGAGAGCTGCAGTTTGCACGGCAATTACGCCTATCGTCAGCGGCGCCATTTCCGCCCGCTGCATATCGAATTGTCTACTATAGTATAAACAGGCATGCCGACGATAGCCGCTGTTGGTTGGAGCCATGACTGTTTTAATGAACCGCTCATGAAAACTGGGGTCGAGGTGCAAGCGCATGATGGATGCTGCCAGTGCATATTTGGGGTATGCGCTGTGGCAATGCCGTAAATCAGTTTTCAGGGCCAACCATAGAACAACATTGAACACCGATGATTACACCTAGGATGGTTCAATTGACGTGTATCACGATCACCGGCATTGCTTGGCTAGACGCGTATGCTGAGCCTTCCGTACAAGTAAACCCCTTTGAGGCGGAGTATGTGGTCAAAAGGTCAGGGTTCAAGTTGGCAAGCACCCGCGTCAGGCTGTCTCGCCAGAAAGACCAGACTTACGTCTACGAGTCCCTCGCCAGACCCGCTGGCATCATGTCATGGGCACGACACGTGCAGGCGCAGGAAGTAAGCCGTTGGACCATGCGTGATGATGCCGTGGTGCCTTTGGAATATCGCTATCAATTACTTAACGGCGATAAAAGCAGAAATTATCACTCGGTCTTTGATTGGACCCGTCATGCCGTGAAGATCGTCAGACAAGAAAGCACCAGTACGATGAACATACCAGATGGAACGTTGGACAGGTTTGTTGTTCAGCTTGCCGTAATGTTCGATTTGCAACACAACCGTGAGAGCCTGAATTACACTGTTCTCGACAAGAGCAGACTGAGGAGCTACAGGTTTCACATTGTTGGCAATGGGCATATCGAAACGCCCGCCGGGCCATTCGACGTCGTTAAGATCGAAAGCGTTAAGGACAATTCCTCTCGTAGAAGAAACACGGCGTTCTGGTGCGCGCCTTCATTGGGGTATCTGCCCGTGCGCATCACTTACCAGTCGAAGCGAAAGCCGCAGTACAATATGTTATTAAGCAGCGTCACAGGCCTGTCGCAATGAAGTCGCGCGGTCGCACGCCCGATGCCGCGCGAAGCAACGGTGTGCGCTCATTTAAGGTAGAGCCGGGGCTCGCCGGGTGGGCGGGTGCGAAATCGTTTGTAACACCAGAGGTATTGCTGGGGTAATCGCCGCACACACTGCTCCACCATGCCGTTGACCTCGGCGGCGGAGCGTTCGAGGTCTCGGTCATTGATCCCGGCGGCGCCACGCAGAAAATGCAAATGATAGCCACGACCCTTCGACAGGCGTTCGGCGTAGGCGAAAATCACGGGCGCCTGGGTCTTCGACGCCAGGCGCGATAGCAGCACCATCGTGTTGGCGGCCACGCCGAAGAAGGGCGCAAAAACCCCAGTGCCAGCGGCGGGGTCCTGGTCCGGAAGAATGCCTACCATCTCGCCCTTTGAAAGCGCCTTATAGAGGGCGCGTATGCCGTTAGCATCGGTCGGTACCAGGCGTGCCCCGAGGCGCTCGCGCGCTTGCCGCATCAACGGTTCCATCGCGGCGATCGGGGGCGGGCGGTAGAGGCTAGTGATTGGATAGTGTGCAGAGCAGTACAATCCGACCATTTCCCACGCGCCCAGATGCGGTACGGCCAGGATCACACCCCTGTTTTCGGCAAAGGCATCGCTAAGTTGCTCTTCCCCGCTAGTGCGTCTGACCAGAGGCAGGATTTTGTCGTCCTGGCGCAACCACAGTGCGCTCGTTTCCGTCAGCCCCCTGCCGGTTTCGATCAGGCTCTCGCGCGACAGGCGTACGCTTTCGCCGTGTGATATTTCCGGGTAACACAACGACAGGTTGGTCTCTGTAGTGCGTCGCCGCCGGTTGGGAACCACCACCAGGCCCCAGCCAACGGCCGTGCCGATGCCATGTACCACCCTTAACGGCAGGGCGGCCATAAGCCATAAGATAAGCTTGCCAATCGCTGCCACTTAAACGATCATCTCAACGCGAGCTTGCAGGGCGCAACGGCGCGGATGCATGGCGAGGCAATACCGCGTAAACAGGGTCATTGTAATTGTGACAATTCATTTTTGTGCGCAGAGCGACTGATTCTAGCATATCAAGGGTCTTAACCGGGCATGGGTCTGTGTGCGCCGTGCTGTCCGATAACGGTTGGTATAGATCGGGCGGCCCGGAATTTGGTAGTCGCTAGCGTAATGCAAGTCAGTGTTTTTGTCTTTCATCACAGGCGCGGGGGGGATGCCCGTCCGGCGCATCAAGGGGTCTATCGACAAGTGGCCACCGCGATCATCGCGCTTGGCATAGTCGGGTCGACCGCGGCGTGGGCCGCGGAGTTGGAAATCGGCAACTTTACCGATGGTGATCTCTCAGGTTGGAAGGAGAAGGTTTTCAGCGGCAAGACCGCTTACCAACTGGTCAAGCAGGACGACGGCTGGTTACTGATGGCCACGAGCAAGGTTACGGCCTCGGGTCTGTACAAAAAACAGAGCGTTGACCTGACCAAAACGCCGTATCTGAACTGGACCTGGAAGGTCGACAATGTGCTCGATGGTGTCGATGAACGGACCAAAGCGGGTGACGACTATCCGGCGAGGATATACGTCGTGTTCTCGGGTGGTTTGCTGTTCTGGAAAACCCGGGCGCTGGATTATGTATGGTCCAGCAACCAGCCCGCGAACAGTGCCTGGCCAAACGCCTTTACTGCTAACACCCACATGGTGGCAGTACGATCCGGCACAGCGAAGGTAGGCATAGCGTTGAAAGAGAAGCGGAACGTCAGGGAAGATTTCCGGCGTTATTTCGGCGAGGACGTCACCAAGGCCGACGCCATCGCGATTATGACCGATACCGATAACTCCGGATTAGCCGCCACCGCACATTACGGTAATATCTATTTCAGCAGCCAATGAGCGGGCCCTAAGGAGCCAAAAAGGTCCCTGAACGACGCATGCGCCCGACTGAGAATCCGACGCATCGCGGCGCCAGAGGGCATCAGGTCAGCGTGTCAACGCCTTCGGGGGTTCCCAGAATCAGCACATCGGCCGGACGCCGGGCGAAGATGCCGTTGGTGACCACGCCGGCGATGTGGTTGAGGGTTTCCTCGAGGTCCACGGGTTTCAGGATCTGCAGGTTGTATACATCGAGAATGACATTGCCATTGTCCGTGGTAAAGCCCTCGCGCAGCGCCGGATCTCCGCCGAGCTTGACGATCTCCCGGGCGACGTAACTGCGGGCCATGGGGATGACTTCCACCGGCAATGGGAACTTACCCAGCACATCCACAAGCTTGGAACTATCGGCCACGCAGACAAACTTTTCGCTTGCGGCGGCGACGATTTTCTCCCGCGTCAGTGCGCCGCCGCCGCCCTTGATCAGGTGCAGGTGCCGGGTGGCTTCGTCGGCGCCGTCGACGTACAGCGGCAGCCCGCCGGTCGCATTGAGGTCGAGCACCGGTATGCCATGGCCGCGCAGCCGCGCGGCGGTGGCGTCGGAGCTCGCGACAGCACCATCGAGCTTGCCCTTGATCGTCGCCAAGGCATCGATAAAGTGGTTGGCGGTGGAGCCGGTACCAACGCCGACCACGGTATCCGACTCGACATATTCCAGGGCCGCCAGCGCGGCCGCCTTTTTCATTTCATCCGGGGTCATAGTCGTTCCCAATTTATCTGACTGGAAGGCCCGAGAGCATACCCTTAATCGGGCGGGCAAAGAAGTGCCGCCTCAAGACAGCGCACGGGTACTCACTGGGGGGCCGGCCGAGGCGCGCGGCGCGGTGACGGCGGTGGCCGGCCAGCCCCGATGGCCGATTTGTGGTACTGTCTTAGCATATAAGCAACATTGCCGACAGATTAACGCCATGCCGCAGAAGTATTTGAAGAGGATCCTCACCTCCAGGGTGTACGATGTCGCCCGCGAAACCCCGCTTGACCACGCGCCGCTGCTGTCGCGGCGTTTGGGCAGCGACGTCTGGCTCAAGCGCGAGGACGAACAAGCGGTGTTTTCGTTCAAGCTGCGCGGCGCCTATAACAAGATGGCAGGCCTGCCGAAGGCGCTGCTGCAAAAAGGCGTGGTGGCGGCATCGGCGGGAAACCATGCCCAGGGTGTGGCGCTTGCGGCGGCCAAGCTCGGGACGCGGGCGGTCATTGTGATGCCCCGTACAACGCCTGAGATCAAGGTTGATGCCGTGCGCAGGCTGGGAGGCAGCGTCGTATTGCACGGTGACAACTACGATGCGGCCTACGAGCACGCCCTTGGGCTGGGTCAGAAACGCGCCCTTACGTTCATCCATCCTTATGATGATCCCGATGTTATCGCCGGGCAGGGCACCATCGGCTTCGAGATCCTCAAGCAACACAGCGGCAGGCTCGACGCCGTGTTTGTGCCCGTTGGCGGCGGCGGGCTCATCGCGGGTATTGGGGTCTACATCAAGGCGCTGCGACCCGAAGTCAAGATCATTGGCGTCGAGCCCGAGGAGGCCGATGCCATGGCGCGTTCACTGGCGGCCGGCCGGCGCGTCAAGCTGGACCACGTTGGAATCTTCGTCGACGGCGTAGCGGTCCGACAGGTGGGTAAGGAGACCTTGCGTCTGGCCCGGAAGGTCGTCGACGAGGTCATCGTCGTGACCAACGACGAGGTCTGTGCCGCCATGAAGGATATCTTCGAGGACCGCCGCTCGATACTGGAGCCGGCCGGTGCCTTGGCCTTCGCCGGTCTCAAGACATACGTGCAACGGGAGCGGCTCAAGGATGCGCAGCTGGTGGCGATCGCCTCCGGCGCGAACGTCAATTTTGATCGGCTGCGCTATGTTTCCGAGCGCGCCGAGGTTGGCGAGCGCCGCGAGGCCATCCTGGCGGTGAGCATTCCGGAGATCCCCGGAAGTTTCCGCAAATTTTGCTCGGTCATTGGCAACCGCGGTATTACCGAGTTCAATTACCGTTACGCCGACCCCGAACAGGCCCATGTGTTTGTCGGCGTGCAGATCGCTGACGCGGGGGAGATCGAAAAATTGGTCGCCGCCTTGCGCGAACATGGCTACGAGACGCTCGATATGACGGACAACGAAATGGCCAAGCTGCATATCCGTCATCTGGTGGGCGGCCGGGCACCCAACGCGCAGCATGAAATCCTGTACCGTTTTGAGTTCCCCGAGCGCCCCGGCGCGCTGTTGAATTTTCTGAACAAGATGGGAACCAACTGGAATATCAGCCTCTTTCATTACCGCAACCATGGCGCGGATTTCGGCCGGGTGCTGGCGGGGATGCAGGTCCCGCCTCAAGATAAGAAGGCGTTTCAACGCTTTCTCGATAGTCTGGGGTATCGGTATGCGGAGGAGACGGACAACCCCGCCTATAAGCTATTTCTCAGTTAAGCGACCGCTGAAAAAGTCCACCCATGGACTTATTACATCCTCGGTTTCGCAGGCGGTGCGTCCCTGGACCGCAGGGGCCCGCGACGTGACTAGACCCCGTCTCAAAATCAAACGCTCAGCAAGCCTTCACGCCCTGGAAGCCACGCAAAGCACGCCAAGGTGCAGAGGACGCAGAGAATACTTCAAAATAAAGCGTTTTTGCTTTCTTCGCGACCTTTGCGCCTCCGCAGCCTCTGCGTTCGTTCCCCAGCACCAGGGGGTGGAAGGTATTTTGAGATAGGTGCTAGAGTTTGCGTAAATCCGATACCGCAGCCCACCTAACGCCGCGGGTGTTGCGCCGCTGTAACCGGCCTGTGTTGCGAGGAGTTTTGCACCCTCAGCGGCTTTTTGTTTTTCCTTTGGTCGCGACGAGCTCGACATTGCGGATAATGACGTCCTGCCTCGGCACGTCTCGATAACGACCGGCAGCCCCCGTTGGCATGTCCTCGATTCTTTTTACGACATCCATGCCCTTGACGACCCTGCCGAATACGGCGTAACCCCAGCCTGCGGGTGTCTTGCCCGTGTGATCGAGCGAATGGTTGTCAACCGTGTTGATAAAGAACTGGGCCGAAGCCGAATGAGGATCTGACGTGCGCGCCATGGCGATGGTGCCGGCCAGATTCTTCAGACCCTTATCGGCCTCATTCTTGATCGGTGCGCCCGTTGGTCTTTGCTTCATCCCGGGCCCGAAACCGCCGCTTTGTATCATGAAGCCCTTGATCACGCGGTGGAAAATGATGCCGTTGTAGTGGCCGTTTTTGACGTACTTGAGGAAGTTGTCGACGGTGATCGGCGCCTTGTCGCGGTAAAGCTCCACCTCAACCACACCCTTGTTGGTCGTCATGCGGACTATTGGGTAAGCAATTTTTTTCGTGCCTGGCTCCGCCGCGATCGCGATGCCATCAATCAGCACAATGGCCAGTGCCAGCCAGCCAAGCAATAAGATACGAACTGGTCTTTTCATTACGGACTCCGTTTTGTCATAGTGCTTTTTGCAACAGGAGGTTGATTCTCCATTTCAGTGATCGTTTTCCACTCCCTGGGCGTTACCGGCATAACGGACAGGCGGTTGCCCCGTTGCACCAGTTGCATGTCTTTTAGGGCCCGCTGGGATTTCAATTCTTTCAATGAGATGGTGCGCTTGAATTCACGGATGAATCGTACATCCACCATGTACCAGCGCGGATTATCAGGGGTGCTTTTGGTGTCGTAGTGCGGGTCATTTGGGTCGAAGGCCGTGTGGTCAGGGTAGCCTTCACGGACGATTTCGATGACACCCGCAATGCCCGGCTCATCACAATTGGAGTGATAAAAGAAGGCCGTGTCGCCTTTTTTCATCTGGTCACGCATGAAATTGCGCGCCTGATAATTGCGTACCCCATCCCAGTGTTCAGTCTCGCCTGGTCTGTTTTTGAGGTCCTTGATGCTGAACTCATCAGGCTCGGATTTCACCAACCAGTACGCCATCGCTCAGTCACATTCCGCATAGTAGTAATATCTGTGGTGCGCGTAAAAGCCGTACCATCCCGCGATATGCTCGAATCCCTGTCTGGTCTCCGGGTAGACCCAGGCAACATCGTTCAGGAAGCCTTTGTCGGTTTTCAGGTCCACCCAGAAGCATGTCCCTTTTTCGGGACAAGTGTAAATCCGGTCGCTGATTTCAAACCGCGTATGATCGATGCACTCGGGGTGGAGATACACGCTCTCGCCCAATTGCAAGACCTGACCTGCATCGGCGCGGACCAGGACCGCGTTGTCGGATTTTCGCAGTATGCAGGCATGGGTGTCCATCGCCGGATCGCTCCTGTTTATATTACCCAAGAAGACGCTATCGACGCGAATTCGCCTGACGCGCCTCGCCGTATCAGTCTTTCCTTACGGTCGACCGGCAATATTCGCAATGTTCGGACACCTCCAACGACCCTGTTTCCACAGAGTTGCACAACAATATCATCAATGCGCAACAGATTCATGGAGATGCTTTCTCTCTAAGATGAGATGTCGCCTGATAGAACCCATTTTCTGTTGCGATGCCCTGCAGCGGCACATCCCACTCATCGGCTTCGATTGTATCGACCTGCTGAAGTTCAAAGGCAAGACCGACCAGGTGTGGTTTCTTCCAATGACGGCGGAACCGCAGAAAAGCGAGACTGCGGTCGTAAAATCCCCCACCCATTCCCAGGCGGTTGCCGGCACGGTCGAATCCGACCAGCGGTACCAGAATGAGATCAAGGAGTTGTGCGCGCACCAGTTCCCGGCGATGCACGGTGGGTTCGGGGATACCGAAGCGGTTGACCGTAAATTCAGTGTCCGGCTCGAGTGGTGCGAACCATAAATAATCCCAGGAAAGGTGCGAGATGACTGGTAAGTAGCATGTTTTGCCCTGCAGCCAGATGCGTTCAATCAAGGGTGTGGGGTCAATCTCGCTATCATGCGGCAGATAGCAGGCAATGTGGCGGCTGGTCCGAAACAGCCTGCTCGCGGCCACGTTGACGGTGAGCTGTCGCGATGCCAGTTGCTGTTGTGCGGGCAGGAGATTCGATCGTTTGGCGCGCAGCACAGCGCGCAACTTTGATTTATCCATGGTGCCACTGAATCGGGGTGGAATAAGACCCTCCGCCTGTGCCGTGCTGCCCCTTCGCCTTGAACCGAAGGTTCAAGAGTGGGTGCCTCGGAGATACCTCAGGCTTTCCGCTCGCGACGGACTTGCTCAACGGTATCTGCTCTCTGGCTCCCGAAACATAACTTATAGGTCCAAAGGATTTACCAGGACAACACGAACACGGCAGAGGGCAAGGACAATTATCTCCGCAAACCGAGGCGGCCTGCAACCGTTTGCCACTATGGATTTAGCACGGAATCGATCTTGTTTTGCAATACCCGCAATTTTTGGCTCGTTTCCGGCGGCAGCCCGCTGTACTTTTGCAGTTGCAGTAATTCATTGGCGATGTTAAGCGCGGCCATGATCGCGCAGCGCTCGGCGCCGATGACTTTACCGGTGTTGTGGATTTCCCGCATCTTCCGGTCGAGGTAATTGGCGGCAACAATCAAGGACTCGCGCTCATCCTCCGGGCAAGCCACCATGAGATCTTTGCCCATAATTTTGACGACGACGCCCTCGGGCGAGGTTTTCATGGTCTAAGCGCGCTCCAGGGCCTTGAGACGGTCGATCATAGACTCGATACGGGCGCGTGCGGTCTGGGTTTTTTCCACCAGTCTGGCGCGCTCCTCCATCAGATTTTCCTTTTCAGACTTCAGACTGTTATTCTCTTTTTTAAGGTGCTGGCAAGCCTCGATCAGGGCGTCGATTCGGTCTTCAAGATTTCTCAGATCATCGTTGGACACAGCACTACCTGCTTGTGGCAATTGCCTGGTATCAATATAGGACTGTGCGGAGGGCGGGTCAACGCCTACCACCGTGTTTATCGGCGTTGCTGCGGGTTTTCAAGGGCGCCGGCCATGTGCGCGCCACCGGCGGCGATTCAGGCCGGGTCCCGGGCGGTTCCGGGGCGCCGGTGTTGGGGGTTCAATCGTTGGGCGGACCGACTCAGGCCATGGAATATGATGTACTCAGCCGGGCGCTGCGGCGCGCCGGTGCATCGATGGACGCTGCCGAGGCGCACGGCATTGTCTGTGGAGTGATATGCGCCGCCGGCGGGAAACAGGCCACGGCGTGGGTGCCGCTGTTGCTGGGTGAGATTGCCGGCGAGCGCAAAGAAGAGGCAAAGTCGTTGTCGAAGTCACTCCTTGTGCTGCATGAGCACATCATAGGCCAGCTAATGGGTCCGGGGTTTGAGTTCGATTTACTGCTTCCTTCAGACGATTGCGCGCTCTCGCAACGCGTCGACGCGCTGGCGGAGTGGGTTCGCGGTTATGTTCTCGGGCTGGTTGCCGGCGGTGCCGCTACTGAACACGGGCTGCATGGTGATGCCGCCGAGGTTTTCCGGGATCTGGTCAAGATCTCCGATGTCATGATGGGTGAGGGCCAGTCCGAAGAACAAGAGCGCGATTTCACGGAGCTCAGGGAATATGTGCGAGTGGGTGTGCAGGCCATATTCGATGAGCGGCGCACGACCCCGCCAAAGGCCTGAACCCCCCACCTGCCGGTCCGATGAGTCGGTGGCGGCATGACGGTGTGTCGGCCGGCCAAAGGCACCCTCGCTTCACGGTTTTTGCATTGCGGGTGCCTTCGCACCTGTCAGCGTGTTCAGGCATAATGGGAAAATGGACGCAGAAATCTTTGCCAGGCGGCGTCGTGAGGTCATGCAACACATGGGCGGCGGCATCGCTATCATACCCTCGGCGCCCGTGCGCAATCGCAACCGGGATGTGGATTTTCCGTTCCGGCCCGACAGCGACTTTTATTACCTGACCCACTTCCCCGAACCTGACGCGGTCGCGGTACTTGTGCCCGGCCGCCAGTACGGCGAGTACATCCTGTTTTGTAGGGAAAAAAATCCGGAGAAGGAGATCTGGGAGGGACTGCGCGCCGGTCAGGAGGGCGCCGATGAGCAATACGGCGCTGATGACTCATTCCCGATCACTGACATCGACGATATTCTGCCGGGGCTGTTGGAAAACCGTGACAAGGTGTTCTGCAGCATGGGGCGTTACCCCGAGTTCGACAGGCGGCTGATGGGGTGGGTCAATGAGGTACGCGCCAAGTCCCGCAACGGGGTCCACGATCCGGGCGAATATGTCAACCTCGACCACATCGTGCATGAAATGCGGTTGATCAAGCGCCCGGAGGAAATTCGCTTAATGAAGCGCGCTGCCAAGGTCTCGGCCAGGGCCCACAGACGGGCGATGCAGACGTGCAAGCCGGGCATGATGGAATACGAAATCGAGGCCGAATTGCTTTATGAATTCAGAAAAGGGGGGAGCCCCTTTCCTGCCTATCCTCCGATTGTAGGCGGTGGCGCCAATGGCTGCATTCTTCACTATACGCAAAATGATGCCAGACTGAACGATGGTGACGTGCTCCTCATTGATGCCGGCGCTGAAATCGACGGCTACGCAGCCGACATTACGCGCACCTTCCCGGTCAACGGTAAGTTCAGCGGCGAACAGAAGGCCATTTACGAACTGGTGTTAGCGGCGCAGCTTGCGGCGATCGACCAGGTCAGGCCGGGCAATCACTGGAATGACCCGCACGATACGGCGGTAAGGATATTGGTGGACGGACTCAGGGCACTCAAGCTGCTTAACGGCGATACCGATGGCTTGATAGAGAATGGTGATTACAAGCGCTTTTATATGCACCGTACCGGCCACTGGCTTGGCATGGATGTGCACGACGTCGGTGATTACAAGGTCGCCGAGGCCTGGCGGCTGCTGGAACCGGGCATGGTGATGACAGTCGAGCCGGGACTGTATATTGGCAGCGGCAGCGAGGGCATCGACGAGCGTTGGTGGAACATCGGCGTGCGCATCGAAGACGATGTGCTGGTGACGCGTCAGGACAGTGAGGTCCTGAGTGACGATGTGCCGAAAGGCATTGAGGAAATCGAATCCTTGATGAGGGAGGGCCGCAAACAGTAGGCGGCGCAAGGCGTGGTTAATGTTGCTCTCATGCAGGAAAACGGTACACAGTTCGATCACGACGTCTTGATCATCGGTGGTGGTCTGGTGGGCGCCAGCCTGGCCTGTGCGCTCGGCGGCAGCGATCTGCGCGTCGCCGTGGTGGAGGCGATCCCTCTGGGGTCATCGGCGCAGCCCAGCTATGATGATCGCACCATCGCGCTGGCCTACGGCTCGCGCCGTATCTTCGAGGCGATGGGGGTGTGGGATGACATCGAGGCCAACGGTGCCTACCCCATACGCCGCATTCACATCTCAGACCGCGGGCATTTCGGCATCGCCCGCCTGGCGGCCGCCGATGCCGGGGTCGAGGCGCTTGGATATGTCGCGGCCAGCCGCGCCGTCGGGACGGCCCTGCTGCAGGCCCTCGATGCCCTGCCGCGGGTGACGCTGCTCTGTCCGGCGGAAGTGGTATCGGTCGAGCCGGGGCCCGAGGCCGCGTTGTGCACGATCCGGCGCGATCAGACCACGCAGCGGTTGCGTACCCGCCTGGTGGTGGTGGCCGACGGGGGTCGCTCCGGGATTGCCGACGCGCTTGGCCTGCCGGCGCGGCGCATCGATTATCAGCAGAGCGCCATCGTCACCAATGTCACGCCGGGCCGGGACCACGAGGCGACCGCCTACGAACGCTTCACCGAGACCGGACCCTTGGCGATTCTGCCCATGGACCCCTCGCGCTGTGCGGTGGTCTGGAGCGCGCGCCCGCAAGAGGCGGACACAATACTTGGCTGGAGCGATGCGGAGTTTCTCGCACGGCTTCAGGCACGTTTTGGTCAGCGTTTGGGTCAGTTCAAGCGCGTGGGCAAGCGGCAGTCCTATCCGCTGCTCCTCACACAGCGGCGGGAACATATCCGTCCGCGTGTGGTGCTCATCGGTAACGCGGCCCACGCCGTGCATCCGGTCGCCGGGCAGGGTTTCAATCTCGGTCTGCGCGACGTGGCGACGCTGGCCCAGGTGTTGTCCGATGCGGTGGCGGCGGGCGACGACCCCGGCACCATGCCGGTGCTGCGCGAGTATGCGCGCTGGCGGCGGGGGGACAATCTGCTTGTCACCGCGTTCACCGACGGCCTGGTGCGCGTATTCTCCAACGCGTTCCCTCCCTTGATGCTCGCCCGCAACCTCGGCCTGCTCGGCGTCGATATACTGCCGTCGTTGAAGCGGGCGTTCACCCGTCGCACCAGCGGTTTGCACGGACGGTTGCCGCGCCTGGCGCGCGGTTTGCCTTTATCGCCGTAGCGCGGCAATGCGAGAGGCTATGCACATCGACTACGATGTCGTGATCGCAGGCGGCGGCATGGTGGGTTCGACGCTTGCCTGCGCTTTGGGTAACACCGCGTTGCGTGTCGCCGTCCTGGAACCGTTGCCGGCCTCACCACCCCCTGAACAAGGCTACGACCTGCGCGTCAGCGCCATCACCCTGGCGACACGTGCTATTTTTGAAGCCGTCGGCGCCTGGCCGGCGATGGAAGAACGGCGGCTCGCACCCATCCGCGAGATGCGCGTGTGGGATGCCGCGGGTGCCGGCAGTATCCATTTTGACAGCGCTGACATCGGTCAGCCGGAGCTGGGCTACATCATCGAAAACAGCGTAATCGTGCAGGCCTTGCACAGGCGCATGCAGGACTTCTCCAATATCCGTTATCTCTGTCCCATGGCCTTGCAGGGCATCGAGCGGGACTTGGGGGGTGTCGCGCCGGCCGCGCGCAGCGCCCAGGGCAGGCGCGCCCATTTGCCGCAGCAGCCCCCGTCACATGTCGCGCTCACTACCCGGACCGGGGAGCGGTTGAGCGCCCGCGTGCTGGTGGGTGCCGACGGTGCGCAATCGCTCGTGCGCCGGCTTGCCGGCATCCGCAGCCGCGGATGGGAATTCAACCAGAAAGGGATTGTTGCGACCGTCAAAACGAGTCAACCGCACCGGCAGACCGCGTGGCAGCGCTTTCTGCCGACGGGACCACTGGCCATGCTGCCACTGGATGATGAGTATTGTTGTTCCATTGTCTGGTCCGCAGATACGGCGCGCGCCGATCAACTGCTGGCGCTCGAGGACGGGGATTTTATGGCCGCGCTACAGGAGGCCTTTGGCGACGCACTGGGGCTGGTCGAGACCGTCGGCCCGCGGGCTGCGTTTCCGCTGGCACTTGCCCATGCCGAGGGCTATGTGCAGCCGGGCGTGGCACTGCTTGGCGATGCCGCCCACCGCGTTCACCCCCTTGCCGGGCAGGGGGTCAATCTTGGATTCGCCGATGCCGCGGTCCTCGCGGAGGTTTTGCTCGAGGCCCACGGCGCCCAAAAGGACATCGGCCAATATGCCGTGTTAAGGCGTTACGAGCGCTGGCGTAAGTTCGACAACGCGGCCATGCTGGCGGTCACCGACGGCTTCAAGCGGTTGTACGGTACCCGGCATGCCGGGATCGTTTATTTGCGGGATCTGGGCATGAATCTTACCGATGCCGCTCAGCCATTGAAAAACAAGATCATGCGTGTGGCGGCGGGGATGGACGGTGACCTGCCTCGTCTTGCCCGCGGTGCACGCGGGTTCTAGCAGCGGCTCGTCAAATGCTAATGGCGGGGTACCTGCGGTCGGGCAAAAAAAAGGCCAGCTACGGGTAGCTGGCCAGGAGTTGCGAAGCATTATCGGGCAATCAATAGTATCCCCACTCGTTTTTCAGGTACTCGGAGACACCGAGATATTCCTCATTGCTGGCGCTGATGAAGCTGTTGCCAACCCGGTAGGCCGCGCGCAGCTTGGCGGTCGGCTCCTTGGCTTCCGGGGCGACCAGGGCGCGGCTTATCTTGATCTGCTCCTCGCGCGTCAGCCGCGGTCCGGCCGAAAACGCCTGGTTCGGCAGTGCCCGGTGGGTATAGATCGTTCTGCTGTTGGCCCTTGACGGGTCATACTTGTTCAGGTTTGCGACCGGCAGTATGCCAGCGACGCACTTGCTCGCGACGACTCCGTCATAGATTTTTTTCCAGCCTTTGGTGTTGCGAATCACCGGTTGGCGCGCTGGATTCTCGAACTGGCTGAGCAGCGTGAGCGTTCCGAGGTTCGGCGGCGCATGCGTGCAGAAAGTGCGTCCGGCCAGTTCGCTCAGCTTGCCGAAGCGCTTGTCGTCTTTGCGCATAATGACCACGAACTGGTGTTTGATTTCCATCTTGGCCAGAATATTGTGGTCAAGGTTCTCCATGCGGTAGCTGTTGAAGTGCGGACCGTCGAAAACGATGTCATAGTTGCCCTTCAACATCTCGGTACGGTAAACGCCCCAGGTCCCCGGGTGCTTGTAAACCACTTTTTTGCCGAGCACCTTTGACAGGTATTCGGCCACCGAATCATAGCGTTCGCGGCCCACCTCCGGCGTCTCCCTCGGCGGTGCGCTGAATATGATCGCATTGGTGTCGGTAATGTCCTGGGCGATATTGTCGTCCACGGCCGCTTGCGGCTGGAACGCGACCTTCTGTGCCGCGGCTGTTTCCGGTTCGCTGGACGTGGTGTTGGTGAAAAATTTCAGGAGACTGTTTTCTGCCTTGACTGCTGGCGTGATGCTAAAGGCCACCAGCAGTGGTAGCACCACATAGCGGAAGATCCTGTTCATTATGCCCTCCTGGATTCCTGGCAACCTATAAGCTGTTGCGCTGATACCCATCCATAAGTAAACGCACTCCGTCGGTGCACACAGCTACGGGCTTCCATAGACGCGGCAGGTAATGAATAGCAGACGGAATGTCCCTGTCTAAAGCTGGTTCTGCTTTAATCAATCCTAGTCGAACAGCCGATCAAAGCTAGCGCAGGGGCGCGTGTTGAATGCAGATTCACGATGAGCGGTCAATAGTTCTCTGATAAACGGCGATGTAGCCTACCAAATTACTCGGTTATTGAGTGTGGCAACACCTTATGGCCGATCCTAAGAGGAGCCGACCGGGCAACGTCTCCGCCTCTGATCCAGGGCAAAACAGGTTCTCGCTCCGGCGACGGGCACGCCGACGGGGTGGTCCGCCCGGGTTTAGTGGTACAGCAAAACCGACAAACGGCCGCTGCGCACTTGGCTAGCGGTAGTGCAGCAAGCCCGATTCGGGGCAATGCTTAAGAGTGGGTATGGTTACAGCTCATTAACACCGCCGCGCGGGGTGTGGCGGGTCGCGTCGGGCCAGGATTAAAACGGAAGTGAGTCATCACTCATTCTAAATGGAGTCAGGATGTCTAAGCATGCTGGGACAGCAGCCCAACAATCGCCGACGGGACAGGTATCTCTTTTTTTACTTTTCTGGACCTTCCTCAAGATAGGCGGCACCGCCTTTGGCGGCTTCATGGCACTGATCTCGGTGGTCGAGCAGATGATCGTGGAACGTCGCAAATTGCTCCGCCACGAAGACATGCTGGACGGTATCTCCCTGGCGTCGATCCTCCCAGGCCCGGTGGCGGTCAACGTCGTTGCTTTTGTCGGCTATCGCCTGCGGGGCGCCTCGGGGGCCTGTGTCAGCGCGGTGGCAGTGATTCTGCCGTCTTTCGTGCTGATCGTGTCCCTGACGATTGCCTACCTTACGTGGGGACAGCTGCCGGTGGTGGATAAGCTCTTCATGGGTTTCATTCCCGCCGTCACCGCGATCATTGTCAGCACGGCATGGGCCATGAGCCGCAAGGCCGTTACCGGCATCCGTGAGGGCTTGATCATGCTGGCGGCCGCCGGGCTTTTGCTTGGCGTGGGCGGCTTCTTCATTACTGTGATCATTATCCTTTCCGCCGGTGTGATCGGCTGGGCGCTGTTCCGAAAGGCCGACACCAACCCGCAAACAAAGCCACCGCCGCCCCCGGAGGCGGACGGTCCATCCGACAAGGGCGGCTCCAAACCCTCTGTGCTGGTTGCCGCCCCTCTGTTCATGAGCCAGTTTTTCGCTTTTGAGCTCGGCATGCTCGGCAAGTTGTTCGTGACGTTTGCCGGCATGAGCGTGATGTTGTTTGGCGGTGGCTACGTATTCGTGCCACTGATTCAGGAGATCGTTGTCGCCGGCCAGGGCTGGGTCACGCAACAGGAATTCGTCGACGCGATCGCCATGGGCCAGATCACCCCGGGACCGATTTTGATCAGCGCCGCGTTTATCGGCTACAAGGTCGCCGGCCTGGCCGGTGCGGTTGTGGCTACCGTCGGCATCTTCTCGCCACCCATTCTCCTGATGTTGTCCGGGACCCATGCCATGGAGCGGATTAAACATTCGCCCGTGATCAGGGCCGCGCTTGGGGGCGTACGCCCGGCCGTGGTGGGCATGATCTTCGCCGCGGCGGTCGTGGTGGGCAGGACGGCATCGGTCGAGGGCGGTGCCTTATGGGTGTCCATGCTGATCTGCGCGGCCGCCCTGGTTGCATTGTTGCGTCTGCGCGTGCAGGTGATCTGGATCATTCCTGCGGCTGGGATTGCGGGATTGTTGCTTTATTAGCAGGGTGTTGAAAAACACCCTGCCAAGCGCCGCTAAGGATGCGCCGCATCGAAAATCAAACACGCAAGTGTTTGTTTTTCGGAGCAAGCCGCGGTGTGCGACGGACAAGGAAGTCCTAGTGCCGCGGAAGCCCAAGGAAGGGCGCGAGCGGCCGACGGACAAGGAAGCCCTAGTGCCGCGGAAGCCCAAGGATGGGCGCGAGCGGCCGACGGACAAGGAAGCCCTAGTGCCGCGAAGGCCAAGGATGGCCGGAGCGACTGGCCGGGAGCGGCTACCGCGGGCGGCTACCGCGGCGCAGCGAGTTGAGAAGCGGTACAGGGATGTACCGTCTGCGGAGCTAAGGATGCAAAAAGGCCATGGACGGACTTTTTCAACATCCAGTTAGCGAGCCTCATCGTTGTGTTGAAGAGGCGATCAGGAGCCGAAAGGCGGGCGGCTGGCGTCTTTGCGGCACTGTGGCCGGACATGGAATGTTCCGAGCGAGATTTGTCACCGCAGGGTAGCGGGCTCGAACCGGGAGGCGTGTTTCGCGGCTTGAGCGAAATGGACTGAGGAGATGGATCCATGAAAGCGCAGGATAGCAGTCTTAGCCATTGTCCGTGTTCAATGGGCGATCGTTGCCGCTTGATTCAACCTTATGGCGGACGGCTGGAGGAGTCCTTTGCCCGGGCATCGGAACGGCCGGAACTGATGCAGCGTCTGTCATCGCTGCCCCGGGTCCAGCTGACTCGCTCCGAGTTTCGCGATCTGATGATGTTGGGGTCCGGTGCCTACAGCCCGCTGACCGGGTTCATGGATCGTCAAACGTATCGGGAAGTCTGTGAGGCACAACTGTTGCCGTCGGGTCTGCCCTGGGGATTGCCGGTTACCCTCGCAGCCACCAAGCGCCTTGTCGCGCGTTTGGAGGCGGGGCAAGAGGCGGCGTTGTACTTCAACGATGAGCCGGTCGCGCTGCTGCGCCTGCAAGAGATATTTCCCTGGGATCCGCTGGCCGAGGCCAAGGCTGTTTACGCGGCGGATGACATCGATCATCCGGTATTGGCCGAACGTTCGAAGGCCAGGAAGCACTACCTGCTTGCCGGTCCCGTGCGCCTGGTAGTCGCCACTGACTCGCGGCTGTTGGCAAAGGAACACCTGTGGCCGAAGAATGCACGCTGTTTGTTCGTCGAACGTGATTGGACGCGAGTGGCGGCGGTGCACGCGAACCATCTCTGGCACCGTGCCCATGAATATCTGCTGAAATCCGCGCTCGAGACGTCCGACGCCCTGTTGTTCCACACCCCGACAGAGCCGCCACGGCACGAAGGCGCGCTGTCAAGCAAGGTTGTCGCCGAGGCAAGGGATATCCTGCTGCGCCGATTCTTTCCGCGCGACCGCGTGCTCTGGACCCACTTCGCAGCCGACGTGACCGCCTATGGCGGCAGGCGTGCAATCCTGCATCAGGCCATCGTCAGTCAGAACTACGGCTGTGGGCATCTCATCCTGCTGCCCGATAATCCGATAAGCGAGTCTCACGGTGTGGTTCAGGACAGGCACGCGGCGGTGCGTTGGCCCGAGGCGGGTCCGGCGATCACGCCGGTGGTGTTGAGCAGCGCCTTTCATTGCGATGCCTGCGGAGGGGCCGCGACCGGCAAGTCCTGCCCCCATAACGAGGAGCAGCGCAGTCGCATGTCAGAAGAGGCGGTCTTCGACAAGCTCCTTGCCGGGGAACACCTTCCATCGCAGGTTGCGCGCCCTGAGATCGCCAGAGCGCTCTCGCGCGCGGTTTCCTCACTGTTTGCCGACAAGGTCATCAAGCGCGGGCGCCACATTTTTCCCCACGCCGCCGAGGTGAGCAAGGAGTTTCGACAGACGGCCGCGGGGCACAAGGCGGCGATCTTGTGGATGACCGGCTTGTCCGGTTCGGGCAAGTCGACGATCGCGCGTCGTGTCGAGAAGGAACTACTGATGTCAGGTCACCGCATCTTCGTGCTGGATGGCGATGGGCTGCGCAATGGGCTGTGCCGTGATCTGGATTTTTCCCGTGATGCGCGCCGGGAGAACCTGCGGCGTGCCGCCGAGGTGGCCAAGATCATGCTTGAATCCGGAACGTTGGTGATCGCCTCGTTCATTTCCCCATTCCGTGAAGAACGGCAAATGGTCAGGGAGATCATCGGTAAGGGTTTCTTTGAAGTCTATCTGGAAGCGAGCCTGGAGGTGTGCGAATCACGCGACCCCAAAGGCCTGTACAGCCGTGCCCGCGCAGGAATCATTCCGGAGTTCACCGGTGTCTCCTCACCCTACGAACCGCCGCCGACGCCTGATATGAGGGTCAATACCGTCGCTCGCTCGATCGACGAGTGCGCACGGCAGCTGCTCGGCGATATGGCGCGCGCGGGCCTGCTGCGGATGACCCGTTTTGACCGGTACCTCGCTGAGAAAAAAGGCTCCTCGCCTTATGTCGTTCAGCGCAACTGAACAGGATTTCTATTCACACAGGGAATAAAAGAACTATGGCAATTTTCATGATAGGCACTCAGCGCTCAGGTTCGAATCTCCTGCGCTTGATGTTGAATCAACTGCCGGACGTGGTGGCCCCGCATCCGCCTCATATCCTTGAGCGGCTGATGGCACTGATGCCGCAATACGGTGACTTGAGAGACGATGACAACTTCGCTGTACTCGTTGACGACGTTTGTACACTGGTAGAACTCAACCCGGTGCCCTGGGAAGGGGTGAATCTTGAGCGAACAACAACAGCTGCGCGATGTCAGACGCGGTCACTGCTTGCGGTATGCGAAGCCGTCTATGATGAGATTGCCAGGGTTAACGGGGCCGGAACATGGTGTTGTAAGAGCCTTGCCAATGTGAATTACCTGCCGGAGATCGAGGCCCATTTCAAGAACCCAAGGTATATCTATTTGTATCGCGACGGTCGGGATGTCGCCGTCTCGTTCCGCAAGGCGGTGGTGGGCGAGAAGCATTTCTATCATATCGCCAGGGACTGGACGCAGGCCCAGAGACTTGCCCTTGATCTGGGCGAACGGATAGGTCCTGATAGGTTTTTTAGCATCAGCTATGAGGACATCACCGGTTCGACCGAGCAGGTCATGCGGCGCATGTGCCGTTTCCTGGGAGTGCCATACGACAAGTCCATGCTTGATTTCTATAAGTCGACCGAGGCCAAGCGTGCGGCGGAATCGAGCACACTATGGGGCAATGTGACCAACCCGGTGCTCAGCAGCAATACTCGCAAGTTCCTGAAGGAGGCCAGCAAGGAGGATATCTGTATCTTCGAGTCGGTGGCCGGAGAGGTATTGGATCAACTGGGATATGAACGCTGTTACGTCAGCCCGGGCGAAGAGTTGTTGTTCAGGGATGATGATATACGGCGGTTCGATGAAGAGAATCAGCGTCTTAAACAAGAAATCCAAAGCCAGACGGATCGTGACGACCTGCAGCGGCGTGAGCGGCAGGCGAGCTTGATACAGGCGATTCAGGCGCGTGTGAGCAGCTACTCAAGATATGCGTTGTCCCGTTCATGAGCGCGCCGCACGCGTGACATAAGACCTTATCGGGCTCTAGCGAGAGGCGGAGTGTGCCCGTGGAACCGGTGCCTAAGCACCGGGGGGCGCCTGATCTGCGCAGGGGGTGTGCAGCCAGTAATCGGAAGCCGAATCCACACAGGTAGTTTCTGTGGGGGGGTGTAGTGATGTCAAACCGAAATTATCAGGAGAAAGATCATGGAAGCGAGAAGGACGGCCCAG
This sequence comes from Acidiferrobacterales bacterium, assembly GCA_947258385.1. Taxonomy (GTDB): domain Bacteria; phylum Pseudomonadota; class Gammaproteobacteria; order Acidiferrobacterales; family SZUA-150; genus CAMYII01. The sequence continues at coordinate 5,375 of CAMYII010000061.1, read as the reverse complement.
CATAGCCAGTCTCGGCCGCGCCCGATACTGATGACCCCGGTACGGCGTTGTGGCAGCCACGCCCTGCGCCTGAGGCTTGGCTTCAACCCGGAGTTCTACGCGCCTTATCCCCTGCATATCGTCGATTTCATGCCGCTGGTCGAGCTCTATGGCGATCTGGCGAATGATGAGGCCTATTTCCAGCTCATCATGGATGTCATTGGCCTGCAGACCGCGAGCATGGTCAAGTGGGCCGGCGTTGTGTTCGATCCTGTCGCTATCTTTGAGGCAGCCGAAGACAGGCCGCGAAGCGTACACAGCATTATATGGGAGATGCTGTTTCAGGCGGCGCATGACCGTGACGCCAGTGTCGTGATGGATAAGTCATTGGACAGTGTCCATTATGCGGCCGAATTGATAAACCTCTTCGACGACATGCTTTTTTTGAATGTGGTGAGAGACCCGCGCGCCCAGGTCAGTAGCATGAACCGCGCAATCATTCACGATTTTGATACGCCCCTCAATACGTTGACCTGGGTACAGGCCCACGATGCCGCGAGGCGGCTCGCCAAAACATACCCTGATCGGGTTTTAACTATCAGGTTCGAAGACTTCCTGGCCAGCCAGGAAGGTGTGCTTCGCAAGGTCTGCACCTTTTTTGGAATAGGGTTTTCCGCGGAAATGCTCGATGTGGCCAGATCGGATGAGGCCCAACAGATCTCGGTGCTTTCCGCCTTGTGGGAGTCAAACAGCTCCGCCCCCATCCCGGCCAATATCGACAAGTTCAAGCAGCAGCTGAGTATAGAAGAGATCGAAATCATCGAGACGCTGGCCGGCGATCACATGCAGCACTATGGCTATGAGACGATGACAGCCGGCCGTGCGAAAGTGAATCGGCGGTCAGTCGACGCGTCAAAAGCGCGCAGCGAGCAACGCAAGCGGCAGGCATGGGACGATCTCAAGGTGAAGGATTCACGCGATTATCAGCTGCGTATGTTCCGCGCCGATTATATCAACATGGTGAAGAGCCGGTTGTTGCGGAACCAGGAAGGCTACCCATTGGCCGCTTGCACTCTGTCGCAATCGGAACCGGTCACAGCGAAATCCACTCACGCCGCGAGGGTTTGATAGACATACGCACGCGAGGATGGTGTGTCTGCTTTTTCGGGCGAAAGGTAAAGGCCGTGGCAGTCGGCGATCAAATTACGTTCGTCGTCTGCCGCGCGTAGGCCTGGAACAGCAAAAGTATCTATAGGTCAAGTTCCTTTAGCTTGCGGGTCAGCGTGTTACGTCCCCAGCCGAGCTTCTTTGCGGCATCCTGTTTTCTGCCCCCGGTGTGCTTGAGGGCTTCTTGAAGCAGTATGCGCTCAAAACTGTAATTCAGCTGTTTGAAAACGTCGGATTCGCCACGAGACAGACGCTGATTGACGAGGCGCTTCAGGCTCTCTTCCCATTCATGTTGTTCGTCCTTGGCGGCATCCGTGGCTTGAAGCTCTGGGGGAAGATCTTCGGTGCGAATGGTCTGCCCGGGGGCCATTACGGTGAGCCAGCGGCAGGTGTTCTGCAGCTGCCGGACATTGCCGGGCCATGGCAGCTGGCAGAGATAGGCCTCTGCCTTCGGTTCCATCTGTTTTGGTTCAACACGCAATTCGCTCGCGGAATTGTCGAGAAAATAGCGCACCAGCGCGGGGATGTCCTCGCATCGCTCGCGCAGCGCCGGCAGATGAATGCGGATCACATTCAGTCTGTGGAACAGGTCCTCGCGGAACTTACCTTCCCCCACCCGCTGCTCCAGATTCTGATTGGTGGCGCTGATGATGCGTACATCGGTTTCGATCTGTTCATGGCCTCCCACGCGGTAGAACCGGCCATCCGACAGCACGCGCAACAAGCGGGTCTGCAGTTTTGCCGACATGTCGCCGATTTCATCCAGAAAAAGGGTGCCGCCATTGGCCTGCTCAAAGCGGCCCCTGCGCTGGTTCTGTGCACCGGTGAACGCGCCGCGCTCGTGGCCGAACAGCTCGGATTCCAGCAGTTCGCCCGGGATGGCGGCGATATTGATGGCGACAAAGGGTTGGTCCGCCCGGGGGCTGTGGTTGTGCAGGGCGCGGGCAACGAGTTCCTTGCCAGTACCTGATTCGCCGTTGATCAACACATTCAGATGTGAGTTCGACAGCCGGCCGATGGCACGGAAGACTTCCTGCATCGCCGGCGCCTCGCCGATGATCGCCATCTCGCGCTGGCGATCGACAGACGTCAGGGGTTTTTCGTGGCGACGGTGCTCGATGGCGCGATGCACGAGCTTGACAGCGTCGTCCACATCAAACGGCTTGGGCAGATACTCGAATGCGCCGCCACGATAGGAAGCCACGGCGCTGTCCAGATCTGTGTGGGCCGTCATGACGATCACCGGTATTTCTGCCGCCTTATTCTGAATCGCCTCGAGGAGCTCGAGACCGCTGATACCCGGCATGCGGATATCGGTAATGATCACGTCGGGTGTCTTGCGGTCCAGTGTCGTGACGATATTATCAGCCGAGTCAAAGCATTCCGTGGCCATACCTTCTTTTTGCAGCGCCTTTTCCAGTACCCAGCGAATGGCGCGGTCGTCATCGACGATCCAGACCTTATCTTGTGGCGCCATCAATTTCCTCCAACGGCAAAAAAACCGAAAACACGGTCTGTTTCGGGTGGCTGCTGCATTCGATAAGGCCGCCATGGTTCGCGATGATGTCCTGGGCAATGGAAAGCCCGAGCCCGGATCCGTCCGGCCGCCCGGTCACCATGGGATAAAAGATATTGTCCAGCATTTCACCCGGGATACCGGGACCGTCATCTTCGATATCCAGGCGAACGACCAGCCGGTGGCGTTTTTGCCTTACGGTGAACTGCCGCTCGGCCCGTGTGCGAAATTGCAGTGTCCCCTGATGTTTCATCGCTTGGATGGAATTGCGCGCAATATTCAGAATCGCCTGGATCAGCTGGTCCGGATCTGCGTGGACCTCGGGCAGACTGGGGTCATAATCGCAGCTCAGATGAATACCGTCCTGGACTTCCGCGAGCACCAGTCGGCGTACGCGCTCCAGCAGTTCATGAATGTTGACCGCCTGTTGTTTGAGGGGCCTGTTAGGGCCGAACATCCTGTCGACCAGTGTCCGCAGGCGGTCGGTTTCCTGGATGATGACCTGGGTATATTCCTTGAGCGCCGGATCCGTCAGCTCGCGCTCCAGTAGTTGCGCGGCGCCACGGATGCCGCCCAGGGGGTTCTTGATTTCGTGCGCCATCCCGCGCATTACGGCGCGATTGGTGGTGTGGCGGCGCAGCATCCTTTCTTCACGCGCCAGACGCAGCAGGCGGTCCACGCGTACCATCTCCATGACCACCACAGTGCATCCGGCGTCATCATTGACCGGGGTTACGGTGTAATCCACGGTCACCGTTCCGTGCCCGTCGATGTGCAATTGCTCCTCGTGGGCCGTCAGCAGTTGATAATTTGCCAGCGCCGTATTCACGGTTTGCTCCAGCTGCGGGTTGCGGGGGAACAGGGCGGAAAGCGTCTCACCCAGCGCCCGATTGGCGCTCTTGTCCAGCAGCATTTCCGCCGCAGGATTGAGCGAGGTCAGGTGCAGGGTGTGGTTGAACGTCAGCACCGCCGTGTTGAGATTTTCAATCACGCCCAGTCGGTCCACTGTACTACGCATTGCCGTGGCTATTGTGTTCACTCGGTCCCTGTCCATGACGCTGACAACTTTTCCTTGAAAATAAGGGACTTGTGGTTTGATCCCATGTTACCAGAAAGTTATTTGCACCAAAACCGTGCATTGCTTGCGGGCACAGAAAAAAGCCCCCTAGCGGGGGCGACTTTCTGCCTCGGCGGCCCGCGTCACGCCCCGGGCCGCATCTGCCCGGGTTGTCCCGGGCAAATGCGCAGACATCGGCTCCCCATGCGCTGAGCCCCATCCTCGCTAGAGGCTGTAATACATATCGAACTCAACCGGATGGGTCGTCATGCGCAGGCGCGTTACCTCTTCCATCTTGAGATTGATATAGGCGTCGATCGTATCATCGGTGAAGACCTCGCCGGCCTTGAGAAAATCGCGATCCTTGTCCAGCCACTCCAGCGCCTGATCGAGCGAGTAGCAGACGGTGGGAATGGCCCTTTCTTCCTCAGGCGGCAGGTCGTACAGGTCCTTGTCCATCGCTTCGCCGGGATGGATCTTGTTCAGGATGCCATCCAGCCCGGCCATCAGCATGGCCGTGAAGGTGAAATACGGATTGCCCGCCGAATCCGGGAACCGCACCTCGATGCGCCGCGCCTTGGGATTCGCCACATAGGGAATGCGCACCGAGGCAGAACGGTTCTTGGCCGAGTAGGCGAGCAGCGTCGGGGCTTCGAAACCCGGCACCAGACGCTTGTAGCTGTTGGTGCCCGAGTTGCAGAAGGCGTTGAGCGCCCGAGCGTGCTTGAAGATACCGCCGATGTACCACAGGGCCTCCTGCGAAAGACCGGCGTACTTGTCGCCGGCGAACACGTTGTTTTTTCCCTTGCTGAGCGATTGGTGCACGTGCATGCCGTTGCCGTTGTCACCCACCAGAGGTTTGGGCATGAAAGTGGCGGTTTTGCCGTAGGCGTGGGCCACGTTGTGCACGCAGTATTTAAGGATCTGCAGCTCGTCGGCTTTGCGCAAAAGCGTATTGAACGCGGTGCCGATCTCCGCCTGACCAGCGGTCGCCACCTCATGGTGGTGCACCTCTACCGCGAGTCCCATTTCCTCCATCGCCAGACACATGGCCGAGCGGATATCGTGCTGGGAGTCCACCGGGGGCACGGGGAAGTAGCCGCCCTTGGGACCCGGACGGTGACCCATGTTGCCGTCGTCATAAACGCGCTCGGTGTTCCACGCCGCTTCCTCGGAGTCGATACGATACGATGCGCCCCTCATCTCCGCGTTCCAGCGCACGTCGTCGAAGACGAAGAACTCCGGCTCCGGCCCGAAGTAAGCGGTGTCGGCGATGCCGGTGGATTTGAGATAAGCCTCCGCGCGCTTGGCCAGCGATCGAGGATCGCGACCGTAGCCTTCGCCAGTGGCGGGCTCGACCACATCGCAGCGCAAGTTGACGGCGGGTTCGTCGGAAAACGGATCGATGACAGCGGATGTAGAGTCCGGCATCAGAATCATGTCGGATTCCTGGATCCCTTTCCATCCGGCGATGGACGAGCCGTCGAACATCTTTCCGTCTTCGAAAAACTCGGCGTCAATTTTGCTCGCGGGCACGGTCATGTGCATTTCCTTGCCGCGGGTGTCTGTGAATCGGAGGTCAATGAACTTGACCTCTTTATCCCTGATCAGACTTAAGACGTCTTCTGCGGACATTTCGTTACCTCCACTGTCGGC
>CAMYII010000060.1:6805-8260 GCA_947258385.1 Acidiferrobacterales bacterium | reverse complement strand
AAGAGACCTTATTCTCGGTGGAGATGAGTTCTTCACTTAACTGCATCATGTTCTGATTGGCCTTGAGATCCGGATAGGCCTCCATCACCATATTAAAGTTCATCAGGGCGCCGGCCAGTTTGCCTTCGGCACCACTCAGGCCCTTTATCGCCTCGGCATTACCCGGATCGGCTGCCGCTGTTGACAGCATGGTTTGCGCCGCATTACGCGCCTCAACCACTGCCTCCAGGGTTTCACGTTCATGCTTGATATAACCCTTCGCGGTCTCGATAAGATTGGGTATCAGGTCGTAACGCCGTTTTAATTGCACCTCGATCTGGGCAAAGGCGTTTTTGTAGCGATTCTTCAGCGTAACCAGTTTATTAAATATTCCAATCGCATAAAAAACGATCAGTGCAATAACAACTAGAATGACTACTAATGTGGTATCCATATTTCTCGCCTTTTTACAAACAGTTGAATCAGATAGATGCTATCATTTTACAGCTTAAATAAGGGAAGTAAACGAACTGGCAAGCACCGGCCTGGCTTACAACACTGTACGTCACTGTCTGCAATAAAATGCAAGCAGGAGTGTTTCGGAGGTTAAACGGGGCGCCTTTAGTCACCCGAGCCCACGTCACGTTCAAAGCAACCCCCACATTGACGAGCGTTCACCCACCGACATCGGGTTCAGCCAAGTGAATCCGGGGGCTTCGTACCGGATTATTGAACAATGGCGATTGAACAGTGCAAGATTCACGCAAGTGTTCAAAATAGTAGCGGTGTCAGCCATGCGATGTGCCCCACCACCCGTTCAACGGACCCTGTTATTCTGCCGTTACCGGTACGCGCCGGCCGAACGCCAGACCGATCAGCGCCCCGGTCAGCAACAACGCCGCCGTCAGCCAGAACGGTGCCTCGATCGCGATACCGTACAGCCCACCGGCCGCGGCCGAGCCGAGCCCCTGGCCCAGGCTGGCGGCCGCGGTCTGCTTGCCGAGCTCCGCCCCCTGCGCGGTACCCGCGTCCAACGACACCCGGTAGGCCAGCATCGGAATGAGAACCCCCGATCCGGCGGCGAACAGGCCGACCAGCAGCATGATCCGATCCGTATCAACCACTGCGGGCAGCAGCCCCACGCCCACTGCCATTATCAGAAATGCGGGCGCGATGATGAACCGGAAACCCACACGCCGGGCAAGCGGTGAAAAAACCAGCACCTGTACCGCCACCATCACCAGGCTGCACTCCATGAATATCAGCCCGATCTGCAACGGATCGAGCCCCAGCACCTGCTTTCCCTGCAAGGCGATCGCCACTTCGAAGACGCCCAGCCCGAACATGCCCAACAACGCCAGCAACAGTAATACCGTCACTGAACTGGCGTTGCGCGCACCCTGCGGTCTCGTTGCCTCGCCGGGTGAAGACGGGATGCTGGGGAGCCAGCGCCAGACCGCCAGCCAGATCACGACA
>CAMYII010000060.1:0-6777 GCA_947258385.1 Acidiferrobacterales bacterium | reverse complement strand
ATCCAGGCAAAACGGCGCGCTCGCGCCTCGCGCGCACTGGCATCACTCACGTATGCCAGGGCCACCGGCAACACGGCGGAGACCAGGGCCCCGCCCAGGCCACGTGCCAGATAGGCCAGCCACAGGTTCGTCGCCAGACCGAAGGACGCCAGCGCCGCCACACAACCGCCCAGTCCCAGCAGGATCACCGGCCGGCGCCCGATGCGGTCCGAGACGCGTCCCCACAGCGGCGCACACACGAACAGCGCAAGCATGTAGATACCGGCAATCATGCCGGTATGCCAGGCGACCGAAAAGCGCGCGCCGTCTCCCAGCACGCGTTCCAGCAGGAATGGCAGCACCGGAAGCACGATGCCGTAGCCGACGTACACGGCGAATACCGCCGCCATGAGAAGGAAGAACGGCAGCGTGGCCAGCCGATTGCCGTGTGGTTCTTTCTTCATGCCTGCGCCTCAAGCTTATGCATACTCCTGCACCCCTCCGAGGCTGACGGACACGCACAACTCGCCGGCGGGCATGGGCAAGCCTGGAGCGAGGCATGCACCCGATCCAGGTGACGCGCGTGCCGGTTGAGCCCGTGCTCCAAAAGGTCCAGCACCCACACCCGCGCGGCATTGTTAATGGGAAACCAGAGCAGCGCATAGGCCCACACCAGCAGCGCGGAGGTCCAGCCGATCGGCTCGAGCAACCAGCCGTACACGGCCGCCAGGGTGCCGGCCAGCTGGGTCGCCTCGGTGGTCCAGAACAGGCGCGCGGCCGCCCAGGGGCGTTGCCAGAACCAGCGCTCGCTGCGGGTGATGTAGATGGTCAGGTGCCCCGCCACCAGCAGCTTGAGGAAGATCACCGTCTGGATCTGCGCCGGCGGCAGCTGCAGGGTGTCCCGTGCGATCCAGAACAGCACGAAGGAAGCAATGACGCCTGTCGTGCCCGCCACCACGGCGACCGCGAGCACCCGCGACATCACCCATCGCACGGGGCGTTCCGCCACGCGCACGTTGTCATAGGCGATCATCATGATCGGGAAGTCATTCAGCACCGCCAGCAGTACCAGCATGATGGGCGTCACCGGGTAGAAATCGAAGAAGATGATCGCCAAGGCGACGAAACCGAGGACACGGATGGTTTCGGCGATGCGGAACACCGCATAGCTGCGCATGCGTTCGAAGATCTTGCGCGCCTCTTCCACCGCCGTGGCGATTACCGACAGCCCCGGGGACGTCAGCACCAGGTCGGCCGCAGCGCGCGCGGCGTCGGTGGCGCCGCTGACAGCGATGCCGATATCGGCCTGCTTGAGCGCCGGCGCGTCGTTCACCCCGTCGCCGGTCATGCCGATGATGTGGCCGGCGCGCTGCAGGGTGCGCACGATCTTGAACTTGTGCTCAGGAAAGACCTCGGCAAAGCCGTCGGCGACCTCGATGCGCGCCCCGTCACCGTCGCTGCCCTCGTGTTCGAAGACCTCGCGTGCCGATATGATGTTGGTGCCAAGACCGAGCTCGCGCGAGACCTCGCGGGCGATCGCGCCGTGGTCGCCGGTCACCATGCGGATGTCGATACCCATACTTTCGACGGTGGCGATGGTCGCGGCCGAATCCTCGCGTGGCGGGTCGAACAAGGGCACAAGCCCAAGAAAGCGCCAGTGCCCGTCGGCGTCCGTGCGCGCCACGCCGAGGGTGCGGTAGCCATGCGCCGCCAGCGCGTCCGTGGCGCGGCGTATGCGCTCGGCAATTTCACCGTCGGCCTTGACCAGGGCGGCGATCACCTGCGGCGCCCCCTTGGCGACCTTGAACTGCTGTTCGCCCTGCCGCACCTCGACCTCGGCGCGCTTGCGCACCGGGTCGAACGGGCGGAAGGCGAGGATCTCGCTGCCCGCCGGCGCCTGCTGGTCGGGCAGACCCTTGAGCACCGCGGCGTCGATCGCGTCGGGACTGTCCCGCTCACTGGCGAACGCCGCCGCGAGCATGACCTCCTGCGGGGTCTCGGCGCCGATCGGGACGGGATCGCCCACGGTCAACGCGTTCTTAGTAAGCGTGCCGGTCTTGTCGGAGCACAGCACGTCCATGCCCGCCATTTCCTCGATCGCCACCAGACGCGAAACGATGGCCTGCATCCGCGCCAGGGTGGCGGCGCCTACCGCCATCGTCACCGACATCACGGCGGGCAGCGCCACGGGGATCGCCGCGACGGTCAGGATCAGCGCAAACAACAGAGTATCGATGAACGGATCGCCGCGGAACAGAGCCACCAGGATCACCAGCGTGACCAGGCCGAGGGTGGTCAGGATCAGGAAATTGCCGATGCGCAGCACGGCCTGCTGGAAGTGCGAACGGGTCTGCGCGGTCTCGACCAGGCGCGCCGTGCGGCCGAAGTAGGTATTCATGCCGGTGGCGGTCACGAGGCCCTGCATCTCGCCCTGGCGCACCACCGAGCCCGAATAGGCGGTATCGCCGGCCTGCTTGTCCACCGGCAGGGACTCGCCGGTGAGCGCCGACTGGTCGATGCTCAGATAATCGCCGCCCACCAGTTCAACGTCGGCGGGCACGATGGCCCCAAGGCGCAGGAACACCACGTCACCGGGCACCAGCTCCCGTGCCGGAATGTCGCGCCACGACCCGTCCCGCAACACGCGGGCCACGGGCGCGAGGCGCTGCTTGAGCGCCTCGATGGCGTTGTCGGCCTTGTACTCTTCCCAAAAGCCGACGCCGGCGTTGATGAGCAGTAATACGGCGATGACCGTGAAGTCTTCCCAGCGTCCGGCCAACGCCGAGAGGGTGGCGGCTATTTCGATCATCCACGGGATTGGTCCCCAGAAAAAGGCGAGGAATTTACGCCAGGGGCTGACACGCTCCTCTTGAATCGCGTTTTCGCCATACTGGGCCAGCTGTGCCTGCGCTTCGGCCGTCGTCAAGCCCGATGCATCTGCTTGCGTGTTCATGTCGTGCTCCTCCTCCGTTGGCGGGTACTCAGGCATGCGAACAACCGGGGCATCCATTGGCCAGTGCAGTCGTTACCGTTTTTGCGCAGCTTGTGTTTACGGGCGCCGATAGAACTTATGTGATCACCGAGGGCGCAGTCTCGCCTCCGAGGCGGCTGGCCGCTGGTCGCTAAAGGCGTGTGTGTTTACGCTGCTGAACGTTATCTCACTGCTCATTGCAGTGCCCTGATGTTATGACGATCGTCCCTATTCCCGTCCCGGCGATAACCGGTGGTCCAGTGCGCGGTAATCCGCAGCGCTCATGTTTGGCAACACTTTGACGAACGCCACAATATCCCATAGCTCCTCGTCACTAAGGGATGGGCTCCAGGCGGGCATGCCGGTCATGCGGACGCCGTTCTTGATCACCCAGAACAATTCGGCGACGGACATGTGATCTTCATCTTTCGAGAGATCCGGCGGTTCCGGATTGAGACCTTTCGCCAGCGGCGACACTTCGCCGCCGGGGGAGGTGTGGCAGATAGCGCACATCTCCCGGTAGGTGCGAAAACCGTTGTCGATACGATTCGCGACGTCGAGGACCGGCGCTTGCACGGCCTGCGCGCGGCGCGCGATTGAACTCTCCCGGGTAGTGACCAGCACCCAGCGCACCAACGCCGGGTCCTTCCACGCCGTAGCGACATTGAAGGCGCCCGTGTATATCACTGTGAGCACCGAGAGTACCGCTAGCGCAATGATGATACCCAGCGTAATTGCTATAACTTTCATAAACTCTCCTTAACTTACCAAAAGACGCCTTTCTGACCGGTGCGGCCATCATGGAAACGGCTCCTCCTGTTTTCCCGCCGCACCGGGCCTGCGCCCCGCCCGCCACAACACGGCCGCCCCGCCAACGGCCGAGAATAGCGAACCGACCACAACACTCAACCGCGCACTGCGAAACACCTCCGGATCGGAGAACGCGAGGCCGGCGATGAACAGGCTCATGGTGAACCCGATCCCGGCCAGCAGCGCCACGCCGTAAAGCTGCCACCAGCCGGTTCCAGCCGGCAACTTCGCCACACCGGCCCGCACGGCGAGCCACACGGCGCCGAATATCCCCAGTTGCTTGCCGACAAACAGCCCCAGCACGATGCCCAGCGCACCCGGTGAAACCAATGCGTCGATGGTGGGCGCTGAGAGCGTGATGCCAGCGTTGAAAAACGCGAATACCGGCACCACACCGAGCGTGACCCAGGGGTAGAGCTGGTGTTCGGTCTCCCGCAACGGCGAGAAAGATCGGCCATCCTGCGTCACCTTCATCGGAATCGCCAGACCAATGGCCACCCCGGCGAGTGTCGCATGCACGCCGGACTTGAGCACGGCAACCCAGAGAAACAGGCCGATGACGACGTAGGCCGCGGTACGCGTGACGTTGAAGACGTTCAGCCCGACGAGCGCCGCGATCCCGAAGGCCGCCATCACCAGCGACAGCGTGGCGAGCCGCTCGGTATAGAACAGCGCGATGACCAGGATTGCCCCGAGGTCGTCGAAGATCGCCACTGCGGTCAGAAATACCTTGAGCGAGGCCGGCACCCGCGCGCCGAGCAGCACGAGCACCGTCAGGGCCAGTACGGTGTCCGTCGCAGTGGGGATCGCCCAGCCGCGCATAGCCACCGGATCGCCGATGTTGAACACGATATAGATCAGCGCCGGCGCCGCCATGCCACCCAGCGCGGCAAAGCCGGGGGTGGCAATCGCCCGTAACGTGGACAACTGTCCTTCCAGAATCTCGCGTTTCAGCTCCAGAGCGATGAGCAGAAAGAAAAACACCATCAGCCCGTCGTTGATCCAGAGGATGAGCGGTTTGTCGATGGCGAGCGTGCCCACCTGCACTATAACGGGCAGGTGATGGACCACCTGGTACCATTCGCTTGAGGGCGAATTGGCCAGGGCGAACGCCAGCAGCATGGCGGCCACGGTGGTCAGGCCGGCCAAGTGTTGCGAGCGCGACAGATTTTTGAAGCTCATGACAAGTACCCACCATCCTCGCCGTCAGGTGCTCGCCGCCGTGGCGAACAGCGCGTTGTGCTCACCGTATATGCCATCGGCCCGCCCACGCGACATCACGCAGGCGTCGCCGCTACGGCGGATTGACCGGCTGGGACCTTCGACGTGTGAATGCCCTCCAACCGCGTACGCTTGAGTAACAGGGCATTGACCGCCACCAGCGCCGAGCTGCCGGACATGGCCAGCGCCGCCACCTCGGGGCTGATCACCAGCGGGTAGAACACCCCCGCCGCCGCCGGAAAGGCGACGACATTGTAGGCCACCGCCCAGAACAGGTTCTGGTGCATCTTGCGCAGCGTGGCGCGCGACAGTTCGATGGCGCCCAGTACATCATAGGGGTCGCTCTTCATCAGCACCACGTCGGCGCTCTCCATGGCGACATCGGTGCCAGCGCCGATGGCGAAACCTACGTCTGCCTGGGTCAGCGCCGGGGCGTCATTCACGCCATCACCCACCATCCCCACCTTCTTGCCCTTCGCCTGCAACTCCTTCACCTTGTCCGCCTTTTGCCCCGGCAGCACGTCGGCAATGACGGTACCGATGCCGAGCTCGCCGGCGATGCGCTCGGCGGTGGCCCGGTTGTCGCCGGTGAGCATAGCCACCTCCACCCCGCGTTCGCGCATCTTCCGCACCATCGCCGCCGCCGTCGGCCGCGGTGCGTCGGCTATCGCGACGAGGCCCACCAAGTGGCCGTCGTGGGCCACGTGCACCACGGTCTGGCCCGCACCCTGCAGGCGGGTGGCCTCATCCGCCAGCCCCGCCATGTCGACCTGCTCTTCGTCCATCAGGCGGCGGTTACCCAGCAACACGGTTTTTCCGGCCACTTCGGCGCGGGCGCCCTTGCCCTCGATGTTGGCGAAACCGGTCAACGGCTCGAGCTGCAAGCCCTCCGCCTTCCGTTGAATCGCTTGCGCCAGCGGATGATCCGAACCCTGCTCCACGGTCGCGGCCAGGGCCAGCACAGCATCCTGATCCGAATTCGACGCCACCCCGACCTCCACCACCTGGGGCTCGCCCATGGTCAGGGTGCCGGTCTTGTCGAAGACGACGATATCGAGCCGGGTGGCGTCTTCCAGGGCCGAGGCGTTCTTGAACAGAATGCCGTTTTGTGCGCCCAGGCCGGTGCCCACCATCACTGCCATCGGCGTGGCGAGCCCCAGGGCGTCCGGGCAGGCGATGACGAACACGGTGATGGTCAGCGTCACGGCGAACAGCAGCGTCGCACTCAGGCCCCAGAACCACACGCCGAAGGTGGCCAGGCCGATGACGATGGCAATCACCACCAGCCACTGCGAGGCCTTGTCGGCGAGCAACTGCGCCGGGGCCTTGGAGTTCTGCGCCTCCTGCACCAGCTTGACGATCTGCGCCAGCGCCGTGTCGGCACCGACCTTGGTGGCGCGGTACTTGAAACTGCCGCTCTTATTGATAGTCGCGCCGATCACCGTATCGCCCGGTTTTTTCGTCACCGGCATGGATTCACCGGTGAGCATGGACTCGTCCACCTGGGATTCGCCCACCAGTACCTCCCCGTCCACCGGGATCTTGTTGCCGGGGCGGATCACCACCACGTCATCTTTCAGGACCTCGGCGGTGGGGACCTCCACCTCCGTGCCGTCGCGCAGCACCGTGGCCTTAGGCGGGGCCAGGTCCATGAGCGAGCGGATGGCGTCGGAGGCGCCGGCGCGGGCGCGCATCTCCAGCCAGTGACCGAGCAGGATGAACACCAGCAGCACCGCCACCGCCTCGAAGAACTGCACGCCTTCGAACAGGAAGGTGGCACCGAGGCTGAACAGGTA
>CAMYII010000059.1 GCA_947258385.1 Acidiferrobacterales bacterium | reverse complement strand
CTGTGCGGCACCCTCTCGCGACACTACTACTTCCCTGTAGGGCGTCCGTGAACGTCATGTCAGCGTGGATAATTTAGAGAAACTCGCCGACGCCTTCGAACTCCCCGTCCCCGGGCTATTAACACCCCCCCCCAGCCCGGCGGACCTTGCCGAGCACTTCAAAGACCTCGGCATCGAAGAGCCGCGAGCGTACTATGGACCGGTGGTGGTGGGGATGGTGCATTAGTCGTTTGATCCACGAGGACCGGGCCGTCGCTGGCGGGCCTTGAACCTGGTGAGCGGCAGCTCGGTCCTCAATCGGCCTCCTACAACTGGAGTTGTTGCGCGATGCGCAACATGCTATACTTTTTCCGTGATCAAGTCGTTTAAGCACAAGGGATTGCGCCGTTTCTATGAAACGGGTAGCGCGGCGGGAATACAGCCGGCGCATAAGAAACGGCTTCGGTTACAGTTGGCGGCGCTCGATACTGCAGCTGCGATCGAGGATATGGATATCCCCGGCTTTCGTCTGCACCCGCTCAAAGGCGGCCAGAAAGGACGCTGGTCAATATTGGTTAGCGGGAATTGGCGCATAACTTTTGAGTTTCGAGATGGCAACGCTTACGTCGTGAACTATGAGGATTACCACTGATGAGTCTGCATAATCCCCCCCATCCCGGTGAATTTATCCGGGAGATTTATATTGAGCCCTTCGATATTAGTGTGCGAAAGGTAGCGGAGAGCTTGGGCGTGTCGCCTTCGACACTGAATCGGCTGTTAAATGGTGAGAGTAATATCTCGCCAGAGATGGCGTTGCGTCTCTCCAAAGCACTGGGCCGTTCTCCTGAGAGTTGGCTTGCCATGCAGGATCAGTATGATCTTTGGCATGCGCGCAAGAAGGTCAACTTGAGAGATGTCAAAAAGCTAAACGTATCGGCTGCATAACAACCGGATCGAGGCGACGTGAACCTACGCAGAAAAAGGATATAAAAAACGACGATGGATTCATTAAAAGCCTCGCGGATCACTTCAGAGACCTTGGCATTGAAGAGCCTCGGGCATAATACGGCCCGGCTGTAGTGGTGGAGGTAGTGCATTAGTTTTTTGGGCAGCAAGCATACGGTTGGTCCCAGAGGATTCCAAAACGGTTAGCGGGGACCGGCCGTGCGGGTCGTGTCCCCAGATATCGGGTTGCATAGACAGTAAACGGCGCGGGCTGTCAGCGTCGCCGCAGTATCACTAAAACCAGGCGAAATGGCGTCTGACAGATTTAGTCAGGTGAACAGAAAATGTAGGGTTAAAACCGTTGCGATCACGGTCTATCGACAGCAACAGGGCAGGGTTCCACAATGGTCTTGGTACGATCGCAATAACAAGCGACTTGCGTTAAACGACGGACAGCGATCTTCAGATACCCAAGAGGGGCTGATAGTTGTTTCCTCGACCTCATAAATCATATATAAATCAATTGTTTATATAATGTTTCTAAATATCGGTGTGTTTCTGATCACTGCACGATTATTCACCCCCAAGGCATCTTCGGCCGAGATGTTCTGCTATCTTTAAATAACGATAAGCGCGGCGATGATGCGCGGATTACACGATGTTTCGCGGTTCGGTCAGTGCCGATGCAACGTACGCCGTTGCCCGCATTTTGGGACACCCTGTCATGCAAAGATTGTTTATCATCATCGTTGGCATCCCCCTGGTCGTGTTTGGCCTGCTCAAGGGTTACATGTGGTACACCGTCAAAGACCAGCTCGACAAGGTGGTCAATCAGTTGTCGCCGATCGCGGCGGTGAAATATGGCATGATACACACCTCCTTAAGCGGTACCGTCGGTGTGGAAGACATCACCATCGCGCCCTATCAGCTGCAGGACACAATCCGCATCGGATCGATCCTCTATGACGCCAAAAGCCTGGCCGGCCTGGTCAAGCTCAAGCGATTGCGCGAAGAGGGCACGTTTCCCGAGGAGTTCGATATCGCCATCAACGATTTCAAGCTCGACATGAACGCGCATTACCTGGACTTCCTGGACCGGCATGAGACCAATCTCTTCGGGCTGCCCATCGATGCGCTCGGTTGCGGTGAGCTGACCCACTTCGGGCCGGCCGAGTTGCACGCGATGGGATATAACGTGATTGATGTCGACATGAAGTTCGGCTTTCGCTTCGATCTCGCGCAGAACTATGCCGAAACAAGGGTCGACTTCAGCGCCGATGAGGTCGCCTCGGGCCAATTCGAACAGACGCTGCACTTCACCGCACCTTCGCTCGCGGTCGCCCAGGCGGTATTCGCCAAGCCCGGCCTGACGGGCATGTCGTTGGCTTATACCGATCATTCTTATAACTCGCGCAAGAACAGTTATTGCGCAAAGCTCTTGGGCGTCAGCGTCGAGCAATTTATTGACCGGCACCTTGCACGCACCGAGGCGTTTGCCAGACGCCACGGCTATATCGCGGGGCAGGAGCTATTGGACGGGTATCGGGATTTTTTAGTGAACTCCGGCGAGATCCACGTCGCGGTCAATCCCGTCGAGCCCTTCGATATCACAACATTAAAGAATTATAACGTCAACGATCTCATGGATTGGCTCAACCTCGACCTCCGGGTCAATGGTAAACCGGTCGAGGACCTGGGGCTGCATTCCAAGTTTGCCGCGCGCGATGCCGTTGGCAGCACGCCGGCCCAGCAGGCGCAGCCACCGGATGCCACGCGGCCGCGCCCGTCCAGGCGGGTACCCGGACCGGCACAACAGGACACGGTGTCCAGCGAAGAGGCAGGCTATCACACAGCGACGGTGAGGCAGTTACCGGATCATCTCGGCAAATACGCCAAGATCACGACCCGGGACGGCAGGGAGTTTGCCGGGACCATTCAGGAGGTTACGAGCACGGCGATCAAGGTCAAGCAGCGCATGCGTGCGGGGTCCGTGACCCTGCCGGTGCGTATCGCCGATGTGGACACCATACGCGTCTATCGATAGGCGCGCGTGTGCTTGAAGACGTATCCAAAAGCGGCCGCTGATGCCGACCCTCATCGTCTGGTTCCTCAGGCGCGATCGGTGATAGACTTGTGTCGATGTCAGATCCCGCTGAAACCCCCATTGCCTATGATCGCATCCGTGCCGTCGAGTGGAACAACGGCGCTGTCAAGCTGATCGATCAGCGCAAACTGCCCGCGAGCTATGAACACCTGCGCCTGGAGAGCGTCGCCGATGTCGCCCGCGCCATTACCGACATGGTGGTGCGCGGGGCGCCGGCCATCGGCGTGACAGCGGCCTACGGCGTGGTGCTCGCGGCAAGGTCGCGTTACCGGGAAGACCCGGCGGCATGGAAGACCGCCATTGAACAAGACCTGCAGCAGCTGGCCGCGGCGCGGCCGACCGCGGTGAACCTGCGCTGGGCGGTGGACCGCATGCGGGGGTTGCTCGATGGCGTGAGCGGCGATCCGGCGCCAGCGCTGCTGCAAGAGGCGCGGCGCATCCACGCCGAGGACATCGCCGCCAATCACCGCATGGGCGAGCTGGGCTCGGCGCTGATCGAGCCGGGCAGCGGCGTGTTGACCCATTGCAACACCGGGGCGCTGGCCACAGGGGGTTACGGCACGGCGCTCGGCGTGGTGCGGGCCGGGGTCGCCGGCGGGCGCATCAAATCGGTCTACGCCGACGAGACCCGGCCCTGGCTTCAGGGCGCGCGTCTGACGGCCTGGGAGCTGGTTGAGGACGGCATTCCCGTGACCCTGATCGCCGACGGGGCCGCCGCCCACTTGATGCGGCAGGGGCGGGTGCAATGGGTCATCGTCGGGTCGGACCGTATCGCCGCCAACGGCGATGTCGCCAACAAGATCGGCACCTACGCCGTGGCGGTCGCGGCCCGCCATCACGGCGTCAAATTCATGGTCGTGGCCCCGACCAGCACCGTCGACCTTGAGACCGCGTCGGGGGCCGACGTACCGATTGAGAATCGTGATGCGGACGAAGTTCTGGGCTGCGGCGCTCGACGTATCGCGCCCGAGGGCGCGGGGGCCTGGAATCCCGCCTTCGACATCACCCCGGCGGCATTAATCGACGCCATCGTCACCGAAAAGGGCGTGGTCAGCACCCCGGACCGGGACAAGATTGCGGCCATGATGGCCGCCTAGCGCGCGTTGCCTGCCGCAGGCCCCAGACCCGTTACCGGCGCCCGATGAAACCCCTCGCGGGCGTGCAGTGGGGCGCGCCTCCATGGTAGAATAGTGCGGTTTTACTGCTTCCCCCGGTGTTCTATTTCCCCCCCGGGCAAACGGATTCCCGGTCGTATGAGGCGTTTTCCAGCGGGTTGCGGAATGCCGTTGGCGGGGATGGCTGTGTGTGGCGGCCGCCCGCGGGACGCAAGACTCAATTGAAGCTGATCAGACAATAAATTATGGCAGAAGAATTCGCGAAAGAAACCATCCCGGTCAACCTCGAGGACGAGATGCGGCAGTCCTACCTGGACTACGCCATGAGCGTCATTGTCGGCCGTGCGCTGCCGGACGTGCGCGACGGCCTGAAGCCCGTGCATCGACGGGTGCTGTTCGCGATGCACGAGCTGAGCAACGACTGGAACAAGTCCTATAAGAAATCCGCCCGCGTCGTCGGTGACGTGATCGGTAAATATCATCCCCACGGCGATACCGCCGCCTACGATACCATCGTGCGCATGGCGCAGGAGTTCTCCATGCGCTATCCGCTCATCGATGGGCAGGGCAACTTCGGGTCCGTGGACGGCGATTCGCCGGCGGCCATGCGTTATACCGAGATCCGCATGGCCCGCATCGCCCATGAGATGCTGGCGGATCTCGACAAGGAGACCGTCGATTTCTCACCCAACTATGACAACAACGAGCAGATTCCGGATGTGCTGCCGACCAAGCTGCCGAATCTGCTGGTCAACGGCTCTGCAGGGATCGCGGTCGGCATGGCGACCAACATTCCGCCGCACAATCTAATCGAGGTCATCAACGCCTGCATGGCCTTGATCGATGACGAGAGCCTCGGCGTCGAGGAGCTGATGCAGCACCTGCCGGGGCCGGATTTTCCCACCGCCGGCATTATCCACGGGACCCGAGGGATCCACGATGCCTACCGCACCGGGCGCGGCCGCGTCTACGTGCGCGCCCGGGTGGAGATTGAGACCGGAGCCAAGGGCCATCAGCGCATCGTCGTCAGCGAGCTGCCCTACCAGGTCAACAAGGCGCGGCTGCTCGAGAAGATCGCGCATCTGGTGAAGGAGGGACGGCTTGAGGGCATCTCGGGGCTGCGCGATGAGTCCGATAAGCGGGGCATGCGCATGGTGGTCGAGCTCAAGCGCGGCGAGGTCGCGGACGTGGTGCTGAACAACCTCTACCAGCACACCGCCATGCAGACCGTGTTCGGCATCAACATGGTGGCCCTGGACCACGGCCAGCCGCGGCTGTGCCATCTCAAGGAGATCCTGGAGGCGTTTGTGCGTCACCGCCGCGAGGTGGTGACCCGCCGCACGCTGTATGATCTTCGCAAGTCACGCGAGCGTGCCCATATCCTAGAAGGCCTCACGGTCGCGTTGGAGAACATCGACGAGATCGTGGCCCTGATCCGTGCGGCCAAAGACGCAGCCGAGGCCAAGGTCAAGCTCATGAAGCACATGTGGCCGGCGAAGATCATTGCCAGGCTGTTGGCGGAAAGCGACACCAGCCTGTCACGCCCGGAGGGCCTGGACGCCATCTACGGTCTGGGCAAGAAGGGCTATCAGCTGTCCGACGCCCAGGCGCAGGCGATCCTGGATTTACGCCTGCATCGCCTGACCGGACTGGAGCAGGAAAAGCTGCACGGGGAGTATCGCGAGATACTGAAAAGGATCGAGGACCTGCTCGACATTCTGCAGAGCCCCGACCGGCTGATGAAGGTGATCCGCGAAGAGCTGGTGGCCGTGCGCGAACAGTACGGCGACAAGCGCCGTACCGAGATCGTAAAGGGGCACATCGACCTCAGCATGGAGGATCTCATCGCCGAAGAGGACCTGGTCGTGACGCTCTCGCACGCCGGCTACGTCAAGGCGCAGGCATTGGGTGAATACCGCGCCCAGCGTCGGGGCGGGAAGGGCAAATCGGCGACCCGCATGAGGGAGGCGGATTTCATCGACAAGCTGTTCGTCGCCAACACCCACGACACGATTCTGTGTTTCAGCAGCCGGGGCAAGGTCTACTGGCTCAAGGTCTACGAGATCCCGGTCGCCGGCCGCGGGGCCCGCGGCAAGCCGGTGGTCAATCTGCTGCCGCTCGGGCCGGACGAGCAGGTCAACGCCATCCTGCCGATCCGCGGTTACGAAGAAGACAAGTTCGTAGTCATGGCCACCTCCGACGGCACGGTGAAGAAGACCGCACTGACCGAGTTCTCGCGCCCGCGCGCGAGCGGTATTATCGCGATCGATCTTGCCGAGGGCAACCGCCTGGTCGGTGTCGGGCTCACCGCGGGACGGTGCGATATTCTGATTTTCAGCGATGCCGGCAAGGTCGTGCGTTTCAACGAGCAGGATGTGCGTCCCATGGGACGCAACGCGCGCGGTGTGCGCGGGATCGCCTTGAAGGCGAAGCAAAACGTGATTTCGCAGATCATTGCCTGCCCGGATGAGGACAGCACGGCCGCGGTACTGACGGCGACGGCCAACGGTTTTGGCAAGCGCTCATTGCTCTCGGATTACCCGGTGCACAAGCGCGGCGGGCAGGGCGTGATCTCCATTCAGGTGAGCGAACGGCGGGGCCTGGTGGTGAGCGCGCATCTGACCGGCTCTGACGATCAGGTCATGCTGATCACCAGCGGCGGGACGCTGATTCGCACGCGGGTCGATGAGATCTCCGTCATGAGCCGCAACACCCAGGGCGTGTGTCTGATCGATCTGGATGAGGACGAAAAGCTCGTGGGTATGGATATGGTTGCCGAGGCCGAAAACGGGGTGGAGGTCGACACCGCGGGCGACGGCGATTAGACGGCGCGCTCAACGCTTTTTACACCAACCAACACCACCTGAGATCAATCAATGGCGAGAGTATTCAACTTTAGTGCCGGACCGGCTGTCCTTCCGCAGCCGGTCCTGGAACAGGCCCAGGCCGAGCTGCTCGACTGGCGCGGGGCGGGCATGTCGGTCATGGAAATGAGTCACCGCGGCAAGGAATTTCTCTCGATTGCCGAGCAGGCGGAAAGCGACCTGCGCGAGCTGCTCGGCATCCCGCCAAACTATAAGGCGCTGTTCCTGCAGGGCGGGGCCTCGTCGCAGTTCGCCATGGTGCCGCTGAACCTGCTCGGCGGCAAAACCAAGGCCGATTATGTATGCACCGGCCACTGGTCGAAGAAGGCCATTGCCGAGGGCAAGCGCTTTGGCACGGTCAATATCGTCGCCAATACGGAGGAGTTCAAGTTCACCGGCATCCCGCCGCAGCGCGAATGGCGGCTCGACCCCGAGGCGGCCTATCTGCATTACGTGCCCAATGAGACCATTGCCGGGGTGGAGTTTCACTGGGCGCCGGAGGCCGGGGACGTGCCGCTGGTGGTGGACATGTCATCGACCCTGCTGTCGCGCCCGATCGACGTCAGCCGGTTTGGCGTGATCTATGCCGGCGCGCAGAAGAATATCGGCCCGGCGGGGCTCACGATCGTGATCATTCGCGAGGACCTGCTGGGGCATGCGGGTGAGCAGGTGCCGAGCATGTTCAACTATAAAGTCCACGCGGACAACGGTTCGATGTACAACACTCCGCCGGCGTACGCCTGGTATATGGCGGGGCTGGTATTCCAGTGGCTTAAACAGAAGGGCGGCCTGGCGGCGATGGCAGAGCGCAACCAGCGCAAGGCCGATAAGCTCTATGCCGCCATCGACGGCTCCGGCGGGTTCTACCGCAACCCGGTCGATCCCGCCTGCCGCTCGTGGATGAACGTGCCATTTGTTCTGGCCGACGCTGCCCTGGACGAGGCCTTTCTCGCCGAGGCCAAGGGCGCCGGGCTGGTGCAGTTGAAGGGGCATCGCTCCGTTGGCGGCATGCGCGCCAGCATCTACAACGCCATGCCCGAGGAAGGCATCGACGCGTTGATCGATTTCATGCAAGGTTTCCAACAGCAGAAAGGGTAGCCCGTGTTCAAGATCCTGACATTGAATCACATCGCGCCCAAGGGCCTGGAACGCCTGCCTGCAAGCCGTTACGAGATCGTGGAGGACAGCCATGAGGTCGACGCGGTACTGGTGCGTTCGGCCAAGATGCATGACATGGCGCTGCCGAAGGCGCTGAAGGCGGTGGGGCGTGCCGGCGCCGGCGTCAACAACATTCCGGTCGACAAGATGAGCGCGCTCGGCATCCCGGTGTTCAATGCGCCCGGGGCCAATGCCAACGCCGTCAAGGAACTGGTGATCACCGGCCTGCTGCTGGCGGCGCGCAATATCTGCCAGGCCTGGGACTATGCACGTAATCTCCAAGGGACGGACCAGGAGATCGGCAAGGCGGTGGAGGCGGGCAAGAAGCAATTCTCCGGCTTCGAATTGCCCGGTCGCACGCTCGGGGTGGTCGGGCTCGGTTCCATCGGGCGCTATGTGGCCAACGCCGCGATAGAGCTTGGCATGAAGGTTATCGGCTACGATCCCGGTATCACCGTGGAGGGCGCCTGGCAGCTGTCGGCCGCCGTGCGGAAGGCGGCGAGTATCGAGGAGCTGTTGCGCAATGTCGATTTCGTGACCTTCCATGTCCCGCTCATGGAGGCCACGCGCAGCATGATCAACGCCGAGCGCCTCAAGCAGATGCGCGATGGGGTCGCGATTCTGAATTTTTCCCGCCAGGGGATCGTCGACGACGAGGCGGTGTGCGCTGCCATCGACGCCGGCAAGGTGCATGCCTATGTGTGCGATTTTCCCACCAACCTGCTAAAGACCCATGAACGCGTGATCGCCTTGCCGCATCTGGGCGCCTCCACCCTCGAGGCGGAGGAGAACTGTGCCGTCATGGTGGTCGACCAGATCAGGGGCTTTCTGGAAAACGGCAATATCCGTAACTCCGTGAATTTCCCGGATGTCGTGGTGCCGCAGGAGACCGCTCATCGCGTGGTGGTGGCCAATGCCAACGTGCCCAATATGTTGGGCCAGATTTCGACCACGATGGCCGACGCCGGATTGAATATCCATGATATGGTCAATAAATCCCGGGGAGAGCTGGCGTATTCTATCGTTGACGTGGACAGCCCGGTGCCCGAGGAAGCCAGGCAAAAGATCGCGGCGATCGAGGGCGTGACCATGGTGCGCATAATTCTTAGCTAACATCAAACCGATTGATTAAATCACCAAAGCAGATTGGAAAGCGGGTGACCGTGAGTGATGAGGACCGATTGCAGAACCTGCGCGATGAGATCGACAGGCTGGACGAAAAGATCCAGTCGTTGATCACCGAGCGTGCGCGCTGCGCCGAGGAGATCGCCAAGACCAAGGAACGCTCCGGCAGCGATCATTTCTACCGCCCGGAGCGGGAGGCCGAAATACTGCGCCGGGTGCAGCAGCGCAACGAAGGGCCGCTGGCCGATGAAGAGATGGCGCGCCTGTTCCGCGAGATCATGTCCGCCTGTCTTGCGTTGGAATCATCCATGACCATCGCCTTTCTGGGCCCCGAGGGAACCTTTACCCAGGAGGCCGCGCTGAAACATTTCGGGCATTCGGTAAAGACGTTGCCGCTGGGTGCCATCGATGAGGTCTTCCGCGAGGTGGAATCGGGTAACGCCCATTTCGGTGTGGTGCCGATCGAGAACTCCACCGAAGGGGTAATCAGTCATACGCTGGATATCTTCTTGAGATCGCCGCTCAAGATCTGTGGCGAGGTGGAGCTGCGTATCCACCATCATTTACTGGGCAAGGGTGATGACCCGAAGGGTGCCGAGCGTGTGCTCTCGCACCAGCAGTCGCTCGCCCAGTGCCGCGGTTGGCTTGACGCTCATCTGCCCGGCGTTGAGCGTGTGGCGGCCAGCAGCAATGCCGAGGCCGCCCGCCAGGCGGTGAGGAATAACGACATTGTCGCGATCGCCGGCGAGTCCGCGGCCAAGCTCTACGGGCTCAATGTGCTGGCCGCCAATATCGAGGATGAACCGGATAACACCACGCGTTTCCTGGTCATCGGCAAGCTCGAAACCGAACCCAGCGGCAAAGACAAGACCAGTCTGATTGTCTCCGGCAACAACCGCGCGGGGGCCCTGCACGACCTGCTCGCGCCCTTCCACCGGCACCAGATCAATATGACCCGCATCGAGTCGCGGCCCTCGCGCAAGGGCACCTGGCAATATGTGTTTTTCGTGGATATCGACGGGCACGTCAAAGACGCCAAGGTCCAGGCGGCGCTCAGGGAGCTTGAAAACGGGTCGGCGTTCCTGAAGTTGTTGGGATCCTATCCGAGGGCCGTGTTATAGCCCCAATATTGCACCAGGCCAGCGGGAAACAGGAAAAATGATCGTTGTATTGAGTACAGTGATGGGTAGATTAGCGATTCGCGACATGTCCCAGAAAAGTTTATCCGGTTTTTGGCGGGTTCTGAGCGCCCATCTTGAACGAACGGCCTGTCACCATAGCGACGGCTATGTGCCGGACAGGGAGGCACCAATGCCGCGACGCCCATGGAAGGGCAAGAGCGGCGTGCCGGACAGGGAAGTACCAATGCCGCGACGCCCATGGAAGGGCAAGAGCGGCGCTTTTCGGCCGTTCGTCCAACCTGGTCTGCTCAGCCCTCCGCCAACAACCGGATCACGATGCAACGTTAGGGGCTAGCCGATGAGATTGGACCCCCTCGCCATTGTCAACCCGGGCGTGCGCGGCCTGCGCCCCTACGAGCCCGGCAAGCCCCTGGAAGCGCTCGCCCGCGAATACGGTATCCGCGACGCGGTGAAGCTGGCGTCCAATGAAAACCCCCTGGGGCCGAGCCCGATGGCGCTGGAAGCCGTGCGTGCGGGTTTGGCTGAGCTGGCGCGCTATCCCGAGGGCAACGGTTACGCCTTGAAGCAGGCGTTGGTTGCCAACACAGGGGTCGCCGGCGAGCAGATCACGCTGGGCAACGGCTCGAACGAGGTACTGGAACTGGTGGCGCGCGCATTTGTCGGCCCGGCCAATGAAGTGATCTTCTCGGAGCATGCCTTTGTGGTCTACGCGCTCGTGACCCAGGCGATCGGCGCGCGCGCGGTCGCCACCCCGGCGCGCGCGTGGGGCCACGACCTCGAGGCCATGGCGGCGGCGGTCAATGCGCGCACACGGCTCATCTTTATCGCCAATCCCAATAATCCCACCGGGACCTGGCTCACCGCCGGGGACCTCAAGGCGTTTATCGCCGGACTGCCCGAGCAGGTATTGGTCGTGGTCGATGAGGCCTACTTCGAATATGTAACGGAACCCGACTACCCGGACTGCTCCCGCTGGCTGGCCGAGCACCCCAATTTAATCGTGACGCGAACCTTTTCAAAGGTGTATGGCCTGGCCGGCCTGCGCATGGGCTATGCGCTGTCGAGTTCGGCCATCGCCGAGCTGTTGAACCGCGTGCGCCAGCCGTTCAACGTGAACGGCCTGGCCCTGCGGGCCGCCGAGGCGGCGCTCGGGGACGAGGCGCACTTGCGCGAAAGCGTCGCGGCGAACCGCGAGGGCATGAGACAATTAACGCAGGCCTTCTCCGAGCTGGGGTTGGCGTATATTCCCTCAGTAGCCAATTTCGTGAGTCTCGAGCTGGGGCGTTCGGCGGCGCAGGTCTATGAGGCGTTGCTGCACGAGGGCGTGATCGTACGCCCGGTCGCCAATTACGGCATGCCGCGGCACTTGCGGGTGACGGTCGGCACCGAGGCGGAAAACAGCCGTTTCATCGAGGCGCTCAAAAAGGTGCTGGCGAAGGGCACGTCTGCGAGTTAGCTTAACGTGATCGTGGATGCTGGGAATGAATACGGACGTGAGTTAGCCAGATCCGTTTCGTTACTTGTATCTTGTATCTTGTAACTTGTATCTTGTTACTTCTAACTTGTAACTTAACGAGAATGCATGATCAATAGATTAGCCATCATCGGTGTCGGGCTCATCGGCGGGTCGCTGGCGCGGGCGCTGCGTAAGGCGCAATATGTCGATGAGATCGTGGGGTTCGGGCGCAGCGTGGAGTCTCTGCAGCAGGCGGTTGAACTGGGCGTGATCGACCGTGCCGCCGCCTCCATCAGTGAGGCGGTGGAGCAGGCCGATATGATCGTCGTGGCGGTGCCGGTCGGCAGAATGCCGGAGGTCTTTGCGCAGCTCGCCGACCGCGTACCGCGATCGGCCGTGCTCACCGATGTTGGGAGCGTCAAAGAGGCGGTGATCACCGCCGCGCGCGCGCGCCTGCGGGATGATTTTCCCGTGTTCGTGCCGGGTCACCCCATAGCCGGGACCGAACATTCGGGCGTCGGCGCGTCGACCGGCGATCTGTTTCAGGATCACCGCGTGATCTTGACACCGGTCGTGGAGACCGATCCGGTCGCCGTTGCCCGTGTCGAGGCCATGTGGGAGGCGGCCGGCGCCATCGTGGTGAGCATGACCGCGGCCGAGCACGATAAGGTGTTGGCCGACTGCAGCCATCTGCCACATCTGCTGGCCTACTGCCTGGTGGACATGCTGGTGCGCCAGGACGATCACCGTACGGTATTCGAATTCGCCGCCGGGGGCTTCCGGGATTTCACCCGCATCGCTTCCAGTGATCCGGTCATGTGGCGCGATGTCTGTCTCGCCAATCGCGATGCCGTGCTCAACGCCTTGCGGCAATACCGCGACGAGCTCGGTGAGATGCTTGCTGCGATTGAAAACGGTGATGGGCAGTGGTTGTTGGAGACCTTTCGTCGTGCCAAGCATGCCCGTGACAGCCACATCGTTTAGCCGGGCCGCCATACATGGATAAGCGCATCGATTACCGGATTGAGCCGGGCGGCCGCTTGCAGGGCCGTCTGCGGGTGCCCGGCGACAAGTCGATGTCCCACCGGGCGGTGATGTTGGGTTCGCTCGCGGAAGGGACGACCGAGGTCAGCGGACTGCTCGAAGGCGAGGACGTGCTGGCCACGGTGGCCGCCTTTCGCGCCATGGGGGTCGCCATGGATGGGCCCGAGCGGGGCGGCATGCGGATTCAGGGTGTGGGGCTGCACGGGCTGAAGCCCGCGGCGGCGCCGCTGAATATGGGTAATTCGGGCACGGCGATGCGCTTGATGGCAGGCATTCTCGCCGGTCAGGCCTTCGATTCGGAGCTGACCGGCGATGCCTCGCTGAGTCAGCGGCCCATGGGCCGTGTGGTGGACCCGTTGGCCGCGATGGGGGCTGCAATCACGACAGCAGCAGGCGCAAGGCCGCCATTGAAAATCCACGGCGGTCGGTCGCTGCACGGCATCGATTACGCCATGCCTGTCGCCAGCGCCCAGGTGAAATCGGCGCTGCTGCTGGCGGGATTGTATGCCGCCGGTACGACCCGCGTCACCGAACCGGCGCCGACCCGTGACCACACTGAGCGCATGTTGCGCGGCTTCGGCTATCGGGTGCAGAGCGCCGGCGCGGGCGTGAGCCTCGCCGGCGACGGCCGCCTGCAGGCCTGCAGCATCGAGGTGCCGGCGGATATTTCGTCGGCGGCATTTCTTCTCGTGGGGGCCAGCATCGCGCCCGGCTCGGACCTGCTGCTGGAGCACGTCGGCATCAATCCGACCCGGATCGGGGTCATCAATATCCTGCGCCAGATGGGCGCCGAGCTTGAGATCGAACGCCCGCGGCAAGTGGGCGGGGAGCCGGTCGCCGATATCCGGGTGCGCAGCCGCGCGCTGCACGGCATCCGCATCCCCCAGGAGCAGATCCCGCTCGCGATCGACGAGTTCCCCGTGCTGTTCATCGCCGCGGCCTGCGCCGAAGGCGAGACAGTGCTGACCGGGGCGGCGGAGTTACGGGTCAAGGAAAGTGACCGCATCGCGGCGATGGCGAACGGCCTGCAGGCGCTCGGCATCGCGGCGCAGGAGACGGAAGACGGCATCGTCATTCAGGGCGGCCAGCTTCGCGGCGGCATCGTCGACAGCGCCGGCGACCATCGCATTGCCATGGCCTTCGCCATGGCGGGGCTGCGCGCTGGCGGTCCGGTCCAGGTGCGCGATTGCCGCAACGTCAACACCTCGTTCCCGGGCTTTGTCGCGCTCGCGCGGGACGCCGGCTTGCCTATTTCGGCGAGCGCCGATGGCAATGCCTGATTCCGCCCCACCACCGGTGCTGACCCTGGATGGGCCCAGCGGCTCGGGCAAGGGTACCATCGGCCAGTTGCTGGCCGGGCGTCTCGGGTGGCATTTTCTTGACAGCGGTGCCTTGTACCGGGCGGTCGGTTATCTGGCCCGCCGCCACGGTATCGACGCGGGTGATGCCGAGACGGTGGCCGATTTGGCTGCCAGGACAGATATCCGCTTTGCGCCCCAACATGGTGCGTTAGCCGGGGTGATTGCCAACGGTGAGCAGATCGGTCCGGAGATCCGCACCGAGGAAAGCGGTGAATGGGCCTCCAGGGTGGCCGCGCTGCCGGCCGTGCGTCGGGCCCTGTTGCAAAAACAGCGCGATTTCCGCCAGTCGCCGGGTCTGGTGGCCGACGGGCGGGATATGGGCACCACTGTTTTTCCCGGCGCGGTACTGAAGATTTTTCTCACCGCCAGCCCTGCAATGCGGGCGCAAAGGCGCTATAAGCAGTTGAAGGAAAAGGGATTCGATGTTAACCTTGCGCGCCTCGTGGGGGAAATTGAGGAACGAGATGCACGTGATGCCGCACGCGAGGCGTCACCGCTCATGCCCGCAGACGACGCCTGTGTCCTCGATACATCGAACATGAGCATTGCCGAGGTGGTGCACCACGTACTCGCGCTACTGCATGAGAGGCTTGGCCAGCAGGCATAAGCATCTCGAGGGATTCATCGTGAATCCCCTGCGTCGAGGCTAACCGCGTTTTGACGGTTGAGATATTACAATAGCCGGCCCGACAGGCTGACTGCAACAGAAGGATTGAACGACGATTATGAGTGAAAGTTTCGCCGAATTATTTGAAGCAAGTCTCAGTAACGAAAATCTGCAGGCCGGCCAACTGATCACCGGAGAGGTGGTCCATGTGGATGATGATTTTGTCACCGTGCATGCCGGCCTCAAGTCCGAAGGCGTGATTCCCGCCAGCGAATTCAAGGACAGCAGCGGCGAGGTCGCCGTCCATGTCGGCGACCAGGTTGAAGTGGTCGTCGAGCAGATCGAAGACGGTTACGGCGAGACCCGTCTTTCCCGTGAGAAGGCCTGCCGCGCCAAGGCCTGGGAGACGCTGGAGAAGGCCCATGAGGAACAGTCGATCGTGACCGGTGTGATGAGCGGCAAGGTCAAAGGTGGATTTACGGTGACGATCGATGGTGTACGCGCGTTTCTGCCAGGCTCGCTGGTCGATGTGCGTCCCATTCGCGATCCGAGCTATCTCGAAGGCAAGGATCTTGAATTCAAGGTGATCAAGATCGACCGCCGGCGCAACAATGTCGTCGTGTCCCGGCGGGCGGTGGTTGAATCGGAGATGTCGGCCGAGCGTGAAACGTTGCTGGCCAATCTCGAAGAGGGACAGGTCGTCAAGGGTGTGATCAAGAACCTGACCGATTACGGGGCCTTTGTCGATCTCGGCGGTATCGACGGTCTGCTGCACATCACCGATCTCGCCTGGAAACGGGTCAAACACCCGTCGGAAATGCTGAACGTCGGCGATGAAATCGAGGCCAAGGTGCTGCGCTACGACCGCGAGCGCAACCGTGTTTCGCTCGGGTTGAAGCAGCTCGGCGAGGACCCGTGGATCGATATCGCACGCCGCTATCCCGAGCATACGCGGATGTTCGGCAAGGTGACGAACATTACCGATTACGGGGCCTTTGTTGAAATTGAAGAAGGCATCGAAGGCCTTGTGCATGTCTCGGAAATGGACTGGACGAACAAGAATATCCATCCCAACAAGGTGGTTCAAGTGGGCGACGAAGTGGAGGTCATGGTCCTTGATATCGACCCGGAGCGCCGCCGCATCTCCCTTGGTATGAAGCAATGCCAGGCGAATCCCTGGGAAGAGTTCGCCGCGCTTCACAAAAAGGGCGACAAGGTGGCGGGCAGCATCAAATCAATTACGGATTTTGGCGTATTTGTCGGCCTTGAGGGCGGTATTGACGGCTTGATCCATTTGAGCGATCTGTCCTGGAACCTTGCTGGCGAGGACGCCGTTCGCAATTTCAAGAAAGGGGACGAGGTGCAAGCCACGGTCCTCGCGGTGGATGCCGAACGCGAACGCATTTCACTTGGTATCAAGCAACTTGAAGGTGACCCATTTAGCAGCTATGTTTCAGAACATGGCAAGGGAAGCGTTGTTACCGGCACGGTGGTGGGTGTCGAACCGAAAGGGGCGGTAATCAGGCTTACCGATGAAGTGGAAGGTTATCTGCGTGCGTCCGATCTGTCGCGCGAACGCATCGAGGATGCGCGCGCCATACTCAATGAAGGTGATAGCGTCGAGGCGAAGATCACGACGATTGATCGCAAGAATCGCAAGATATCGCTGTCTGTGAAGGCTAAGGACCTCGAAGAGGAGAGTCAGGCGGTACAGGAATACACGCGCAAACCCGCGACTGGTTCGGCTACCCTAGGCGAAAAGCTCAAAGAACAGTTGATCAGTAAAGAAAATGCTGAGAAGGAGAGCGAGGGCTAGCGCAGACGCAGACCTTGAATGACGGGTGGACGACTATGACCAAGTCAGAACTTATCGAGCAATTGGCCGCTAGGCAACCTCAATTGGAATACCGCGATGTAGAATTGGCGGTAAAGGAACTATTGGAGCAGATGTCTGCGGCCTTGGCGGTGGGTGAGCGTATCGAGGTAAGGGGGTTCGGAAGTTTTTCCCTTCATTACCGGCCCCCGCGGGTTGGGCGAAATCCAAAATCAGGCGAATCGGTACACGTGCCTGACAAGTACGTTCCACACTTCAAGCCGGGTAAGGAACTCAGGGACCGCGCCAATAACATAGAGGTCTAGGCGACGTGGCACAAGGAGCAGACGGCATTGGGTAATCCGGTGCCGTTTTTTTTTGGCTCGAAAAGGCGGATATGAGACGATGTACGCGGGGTGCACAGGTCCAAGCCGCCTTGCTAAAGTTGACGTCCGGGACACTATTATCCGGGGGCATATCTGGACGCCTCAGTTTGATCCCGCATCGCGCATCGGATTTTCGGGAGGCGAAATGAAACGGTATTTTTATATCTTTATCGCACTTATCGCGGTATTTGTCGGGCTGACATTTGCCCTGAAGAACAATCAAATCGTCGCTTTGATTTATTATTTCGGGCTGCATTGGACGGCTCCTCTATCCATGATGCTGTTAATATCCTTTGCCCTGGGCGCCGTGTGTGGGTATGTGGCGAATTTCGCGACCCTCAGGCGGGTGCGTCGCGCGCTGGCCAAAGCGCGCAAAGATATCCGGCAGGTTGAGCAGGAGGTCCTCAATCTGCGTTCCTTGCCGATCAAAGACGTCGTATAGTACATGGCTTTTAATCCGCAGGATCTGTTGTGGTTGCTGCTGCCTGTGGCGGCGGCGTCCGGCTGGATCGTGGCCAGGCGTGAACAGACACGTCAAGACGATAAGACGGTCTTCAAACTGCCATCGGCCTACTTCCAGGGCCTTAATTACCTTCTTAATGAGCAGCCTGACAAGGCGATTGAGATATTCACCCAGGTCCTGGAGGTGGACTCGGAGACTGTTGAAACGCATCTGGCGCTGGGCAATCTGTTCCGGCGGCGCGGTGAGGTCGAGCGCGCCATACGGATTCACCAGAACCTGATTGCACGGCCAAGCCTGGATAAGGCACAGCGCTCATTGGCGCTGCTGGAGCTCGGGCAGGATTATCTGAAGGCAGGCCTGTTTGATCGCGCCGAAAACCTCTTTATAGAGCTGGCGGAAAATCGTCTGCACAGCGAACAGGCATTGCGACAGCTTCTTCATATCTATCAACAGGAAAAGGAATGGGATCATGCGATTGTCATCTGCAGAAAACTGGCGCGCATCTCCGGAAAGCCCATGGATGCCGTCATCGCGCACTATTATTGCGAGCTTGCCGAACGGGCGCTCGAGCAGGAGAATTATGCGTTGTCAGGCCAATATGCCCGGCAGGCGTTATCGAGCGATGGACGCTGCGTCAGGGCGAGCTTGTTGTTAGGCGATATCGCCGCGGCCCAGCATAAAGACCGGGAAGCCATCAAGGCCTGGCGCCGGATCGAGGAACAGGACGTATTGTTTCTCGGAGAGGTTGCACAGAAGATCGCGGATAGCTTCCGGGCGCTGAACGACGAGACCGGATTGTTTCGCTTTTTTCTGTCCGTGTCCCGGCGCCATAATACCGCCTCAATGATGTTGACCCTTGCCGATATCATTAAAGACCGGGACGGCATCGAAGCCGCGGAAGGTTTCGTTGTCGACTGGCTGAGGGCCAAGCCTTCCGTCCATGGACTGCATCGTCTGATCGAGCTTAATACCAACAAGCCCTCGAACAGCAATAACAGGGACCTGGTGCTGCTGCTCGGTATTATCGAGCAACTGAAACAAGAGCATGAGGGGTATATCTGCCATAACTGTGGATTCAAGGGGAAATCCTTGCATTGGCTGTGCCCGGGCTGCAATGACTGGAATACCATCAAGCCCGCCGTCGAGGTGTGAATGACCGATCCGCGCATCATCGTCGCCCTTGACTGCGCGACCGAGCAGCAGGCCCTGGCCATGGCGAGGCGATTGACCCCTGATCTGTGCCGGCTCAAGGTCGGGCTGGAGCTGTTTGTCGCCGCGGGCCCCGGGGTAGTGGACAGGCTTATCGCGCTGGGATACGACGTCTTTCTCGATCTCAAACTGCACGATATTCCGAACACCGTGGCACGCGCGTGCGAGGCGGCCGCGCGGCTGGGGGTATGGATGCTGAACGTGCATACACTGGGCGGCAGCCGTATGCTGCGGGCCGCCCGCGAAGCCGTCGACCGGGGGCAGCAGCGCCCGCTGTTGACGGGGGTGACTATTCTCACGAGCCATTCACAGCAGGATATCGCCGATATCGGGCTGTCTGCCACACCGGCCGAACAGGTGGCGTCGCTGGCACGGCTGGCCCGTCAGGCGGGTCTGGACGGTGTGGTCTGTTCGCCGCGGGAGGCCGCGGCACTGCGGCGGGAGTTTGGTGCCGGATTCTTGCTCGTCACGCCCGGGGTGCGTCCCGCCGATGCCGCCCTCGATGACCAGCGGCGGGTAATGACCCCGGCAGAGGCCGTCGCCCAGGGGGCCGACTACCTGGTCATTGGACGGCCGGTCACCGGTGCCGACAATCCGGGCAAGGTGCTCGAGCGCGTTCACGAGCAGGTCACCGGGGTCTGACGGCGGCCAGGCTTGACACCGGGAGGGAATTGATTAAGATGAGCTTGCTGCTGCAGCAAATGGATAGGCGCACAACAATAAACTAAGTGGAGGACCCAGCAATGAAACTATTCTACGCACTGTTTTTATCCCTTTTTCTCACTTTTTTTTCAACTCATATTTTCGCCGATTCCGTGGATATCAACACCGCGGATGCCAAGGCACTCTCGATGGCATTAAAGGGGGTTGGACCCAAGACCGCCCAGGCCGTTGTGGAGTATCGGACCAAGCATGGCCCATTCAAGAATGTTGACGATCTGGCAAAGGTGAAGGGGATAGGCGAGAAGACGGTTGCGAAGAACCGCAACAATATGCACGTAGGCAAAGCAAAGAAGTAACTATCCGTCAACCATGATTGTGCCTGTCCATGGGGCGCCCGCGAGGGCGCCCTTTTATTTTAACGGGTCGACAGCGGCCCAAAAAGACCGGATAATACGGGTTTTTTACGGCATATCGTAACCGGCTATTAGGGTTCCGAGACCAACGGCTCCCGGACTGATCTCAAGTTGTTACTGAACCTGCTCGACAAGATACCCAGCGCCAACGTACTGGTCGTCGGCGATGCCATGCTGGATCGCTACTGGTATGGGGGTGTGGACCGCATTTCGCCCGAGGCGCCGGTGCCGGTGGTCTCGGTGAACGGCAGCGATGAGCGACTCGGCGGCGCAGCCAACGTGGCGCGCAATGTCAAGGCGCTGGGCGCGAAGTGCTCGCTTTTCTCCATCAGCGGGGACGATGCGGCGGCCGAAGTCTTGCAGGGGCTCCTGGCCCAGGCGGGGATAGAGGGACGCCTGTTCCGCGACAAGCTGATTAATACCACCGTCAAGCTGCGCGTCATCTCGCAGCACCAGCAGCTTATTCGCATCGATTTTGAATCACCGGTGAGCAAGGATGCGCGGGTCATGCTTCTGGACAGTTATCTGAAGCGCTTGCCTGAGTTTGATGTCGTCATTGTCTCCGATTACGGTAAAGGCGGACTGGGTCATATTCAGGAAATGATCGAGGCCGCCCGCGCGAAGGGCAAACCCGTGGTGGTGGATCCCAAGGGTAGTGACTACAGCGGTTATCGAGGGGCGACCCTCATCACGCCCAACCGCAAGGAATTCGAACAGGTCGCCGGGCGTTTCACCGATAATGCCGACCTCGAGCGACGCGCCTCGGGGATGGTGCGGGATCTGGCGCTTGATGGCGTTCTCATTACGCGGGGGGAAGACGGTATGAGTCTCATCGAGCGGTCCGGCAATGTCGTGCACATGCCGGCGCAGGCACGCGAGGTCTTCGACGTGACCGGCGCGGGCGATACCGTCATCGGCGTGATCGGTTCTGCCTACGCCGTCGGCGGACTGCCGGAAGACGCCCTGCACCTGGCCAATATCGCTGCCGGGATCGTCGTCGGGAAACTGGGTGCGGAGACGGCCGATCCCGATGAAATCAGAAAAGAGCTCGCGAGAGAGGAAATCTAATGTACGTTGTCACAGGTGGGGCGGGTTTCATCGGCTCCAATCTCGTCAAGGCGCTCAACGAACGCGGCCTGAACGATGTCGTGGTGGTTGATAATCTTGAGCGTGCCGATAAATTCGTCAATCTTGTCGATTGTGAGATCTCCGATTACATCGATAAGCGCGACTTCCTGGCGCTGCTGGATTCCGGACAATTGGGGAAATCGGTGAGGGCGATATTTCATCAGGGCGCCTGCTCCGATACGATGGAGCGCAATGGCCTCTACATGATGCAAAACAACTATGACTATTCGAAATCCCTGCTGCACTATTGCCAGAAAAGGGAAATTCCTTTTATCTATGCATCGTCAGGCTCGGTTTACGGTAGCGGACGCGTATTTCGGGAGGATCGCAATCACGAATCGCCGCTGAACGTCTACGGCTACTCGAAGTTTCTGTTTGATCAATATGTGCGCCGCATGCTGCCCACACGGTCGGCGCAGATCGTGGGTTTTCGTTATTTCAACGTCTATGGTGACCGGGAGCAACACAAGGACCGAATGGCGTCGGTCGCCTATCATTTTTTCAATCAATATCGGGAATCCGGTCGCGTCAGGTTATTCGAGGGAAATGACGGTTACGGCAACGGCGAGCAGCGCCGGGATTTTGTCTCGATTGAGGACGTCGTCAAGGTCAATTTCTTTTTTTTCGATAACCCGGATAAGGGCGGCATTTTTAACGTGGGTACCGGCCGGAGCCAGACGTTTAACGACGTCGCGGTTGCCGTGATCAATACCTTGCGTACAGTGGAATCACAGCCCGGCTTGATGTTGAAGAAAATTCAGGAACAGGGGCTTATCGAATATATCCCGTTCCCGGAAGCGCTCAGAGGAAAATATCAGAGTTTCACGGAGGCAGACATCAGCGCGCTAAGGGATAGCGGTTATGCGGACGCTTTTCTAAGTGTGGAGGAGGGGGTCGGGCGTTATATCCAACGGATGTCCAAGAGATCGGTGGATATGGAAACAGGCGAATCCCACGAAGCCAGGCGTGTGTAAGCATGCCGCCGGCCGTAAGGAAATGGTATTTGGTATTCTGCAAGCCAAGGCAGGAGGCGGCGGCCCGGGTCAACCTTGAGCGGCAAGGCTATGACGTCTATCTACCGATGGTGGCGCAGCGCCGTCGTCGGGGTGGCAAATTTGTCGAGTTCATCGAACCGCTGTTTCCCCGCTATCTGTTCATTCATCTCGACGCCGGGACCGACGACTGGAGGCCTATCCGCTCGACCATTGGGGTCAGCGCGCTCGTGCAGTTTGGCCAGCGTCCGGCACGCGTGCCCGATGACCTCATCGCCGCGCTGCGTGCGCATGAAACCGGGCAAGGCGTCCACGAGATCCCCGTCGAGCCCCTGCGTGAGGGTGACAGAATACGCATCGTGGATGGCGCCCTGAGCGGCTTTGAGGGCATATTTCTCGCCCGCAGCGGCCGTGACCGGGTCGTGGTTCTGCTGGAGATCATGGGCAAGCCGTCGCGCATCAGCCTCGATCCGGATACGCTCGAGCCACTTGAGAAATAGCCCCCCCTTCCCTTGTTTTTGGCACAACACCTTGACGACCGGGCACAATACTTATAGTGTTCAATCTATGAACACTAAGGACGATCGCGAGGACGAGATTACCCTCGAATTGTTGGAGGCCATCGGCAGGGACAGTAATGTGAGCCAGCGCCATCTTGCCCGGCAGTTGGGCGTGGCGTTGGGGCTCGCCAACTCCTACCTGAAGCGGTGCATGCGCAAGGGATTCGTCAAGATCAAGGAAGCCCCGGCCAACCGTTATCTGTATTATCTGACCCCGAAGGGTTTTGCCGAAAAAAGCCAGCTCACGACCCGGTATCTGGCCTCTTCGTTCTCCTTTTATCGCAAGGCCTCTAATTCCTGCCGTGGCGTTTTTCAACGGTGTGCCGCCAACGGTTGGAACCGCGTCATGCTGTGCGGCCTGTCTGATCTTGCCGAGATCGCGGCGCTGCGGGCGATGGAATCGAATATCGAGGTCGTGGGGATTTTCGACCCGGACAGTGAATACACCCAGTTCCTGAGCAAGCCGGTATGGCGGGAATTCGACGCCGCGGGCGAGGTCGACGCCTTTGTCATTACCGAGCTCAACGCGCCGTCAGCGCGTTATGACCAGTTAACGCGCCTGGTGGACAAGGAACTGGTGTTGGTACCGGACATCCTGCGCCTGGAATAAGCCGGACGCTATTGTTTGTGTGTGCGGTAAAAGATCAACCGCACGACGGAACCAGGAAATGCATATTGTGCGGAATCGTCGGTATTCTGCATGGCGGTAGCGTGCCTGGACCCGAGCGTTCAACTTTGAAAGATTCAGGAGACTGACATATTGTGGCCAAGCACATCCTGATCACCGGCGTTGCCGGTTTTATCGGTTCAACGCTGGCGATGAAATTGCTGCAGCGCGGCGATACCGTTTACGGTATCGACAACATGAATGATTATTATGATGTGACTCTGAAGCAGGCCCGCCTGGATCGTTTTGTCGATCATAAGAAGTTTACCTTCCAGAAACTCGATATCGTTGACCGGGAGGCCATGACACAATTGTTCAAAAAAAACCGCTTCGATGCAACCATGCATCTGGCGGCCCAGGCGGGTGTGCGGTATTCGATTGAAAATCCGTCGGCCTATATCGATGCCAATTTGGTCGGATTTGGTAATATCCTGGAAGGCTGCCGTCATAGCGGCGTGGGTCACCTCGTGTTCGCATCCTCCAGTTCCGTCTATGGCGCGAACACCAAACTGCCCTTCTCCGAGCACGACAACGTGGATCATCCCGTTTCGCTGTATGCGGCGAGCAAAAAGGCCAACGAGTTGATGGCGCACAGCTACGCCCATCTCTATGGCCTGCCCTGTACCGGATTGCGTTTTTTTACCGTTTACGGGCCGTGGGGACGCCCGGACATGGCGCTTTTTAAGTTCACCAAGGGGATCCTGGAAGGTGCTTCGATTCCGGTTTTCAATCGTGGCCAGATGGTGCGTGACTTCACTTATATCGACGACATCGTCGAGGGCGTGGTGCGAACGATTGACCAGCCGGCAGCGCCGGACCCTGAGTGGTCGGGTGATGCGCCGGATTCCGCCACGAGTTATGCGCCGTACCGGATCTATAACATCGGCAACAATCAGCCGGTTGAGTTGATGAAATACATACAGGTGCTCGAAGATTGCCTCGGCGCAAAGGCGAAGATGGATCTGCTGCCCATGCAGGATGGCGATGTGCCGGCGACCTATGCCAATACGGATGACCTGGAGCAGGCGGTCGGTTTCAAGCCGGCGACCCAGGTGGAAACGGGGATTGCCCGGTTTGTCGAGTGGTACAAGACATTTTACCAGGGCGAATGATAGAACGCCCCGCAGCTAACATCGCGGTCTTTGGTATCGTCGAATATAACTGCCCAAATATCTCGGACTTGTTGATCCAGTGAAAATTTATCCAGTCATTCTCTCCGGGGGCTCAGGTTCACGTCTGTGGCCGCTGTCGCGGGAACACTATCCCAAGCAGCTGCTCGCACTGGTTAACGACCGCACGCTCTTGCAAGATACCATATGCCGGGTTGATGGTCTGAATGACGTGGCGCAGCCGTTGATCGTGTGTAACGAGGAGCACCGGTTCCTGGTCGCGGAGCAGTGCCGGCAGTTGGGGCGAAACCCGCTCGACATTATCCTGGAGCCGGTTGGACGCAATACCGCCCCGGCATTGACCCTGGCGGCGCTGCGCATACTGGACGATGACAAGGACGCGATCGTTCTGGTGATGCCCGCCGATCACCTGATCAAGGACGACAAGGCTTTCCGCGCGGCAGTCAAGGAGGCGGCCTCGCTTGCAGTGGAAGGGAAGCTGGTGACATTCGGCATTGTCCCACGAACGCCTGAGACCGGCTATGGCTACATCAAGAAGGGGCAGGGGCATTCAGTTACCGCTTTTGTTGAAAAGCCTGACGCCGCCACCGCTGAGCAGTATCTGGCCTCCGGGGACTATGTGTGGAACAGCGGGATGTTTATGCTGTCGGCCTCATCCTGGGTTGAGGAACTCACTAGTTACTCTCCAGCAATGATCCCGCCCTGCGAGCAGGCGCTGCGGCAGGGAAAAAGAGATGGCGATTTTTTCCGCGTGGACAAGGATGCATTCACGACATGCCCCAGTGATTCCATCGATTACGCGGTAATGGAAAAGACGAGCCGGGCGGCGGTCGTGCCCCTGGACGCCGGCTGGTCCGATGTCGGGGCCTGGTCGTCGCTCTGGGACGTGTCGCCGCATGACGAACAGGGTAATGTGATCGAGGGCGATGTCTATCTCCATGACACGCAGAATTCGCTGCTTATTTCCCAGCACCGCCTGTTGGCGGCGATCGGTGTTAAGAACGTGATTATCGTGGAAACGCCCGACGCGGTGCTGGTCGTGGATCGGGACAAGGCACAGGACGTCAAGGATATCGTCAAGCGGTTAAAAACGGAAAATAGAAGCGAACATCAGACGCACCGGCGGGTTCACCGGCCCTGGGGCAGTTATGAGGGGGTGGATACGGGCGCGCGCTTTCAGGTCAAGCGCATCACGGTCAAGCCGGGCGCGGCGTTATCGTTGCAGATGCATCACCACCGGGCGGAGCACTGGGTCGTGGTCACAGGCACGGCCAAAGTCACCCGCGGCGATGAAATCATCATTCTATCGGAAAACCAATCCACCTATATTCCGATCGGCATGAAGCACCGCCTGGAGAATCCCGGCACCATTCCGCTTGAGATCATCGAGGTCCAATCCGGCAGCTACCTCGGTGAGGATGACATCGTGCGCTTTGAAGACCGCTACAACCGGGATAATACGCAATGAAGAAAAAGGCGCTTATTACCGGCATCACCGGACAGGACGGCGCTTATCTGGCGGAGTTCCTGCTGGAAAAAGGCTACGAAGTCCACGGCATCAAACGGCGCACCTCGTTGTTCAATACTGACCGCATTGATCACCTCTATCAGGACCCGCATGAGAAGGGCCTGAAGTTTATTCTGCATTATGGGGACATGACGGACTCAAGCAGTCTGATCCATGTCATTCAGCAGGTGCGACCGGATGAAATCTATAATCTTGCCGCCCAGAGTCATGTTGCCGTGTCTTTTGAGGAGCCGGAGTATACGGCCAATTCAGATGCGCTCGGTGCGCTGCGCCTGCTGGAGGCGATCAGAATATTGGGTCTGAGCGAAAAAACCCGCTACTACCAGGCCTCAACCTCGGAGCTGTACGGCAAGGTTCAGGAAACCCCGCAGAAAGAAACCACGCCGTTCTATCCGCGCTCGCCCTATGCCGCGGCAAAGCTGTATGCCTACTGGATCACCGTTAACTACCGCGAGGCCTACGGGATGTATGCCTGCAACGGTATTTTGTTTAACCACGAATCGCCAATTCGGGGGGAGACGTTTGTTACGCGCAAGATCACCCGCGCCCTGGCGCGCATCAAACTCGGGCTGCAGGATTGTCTGTACCTGGGCAACCTGGACGCCAAACGCGACTGGGGGCACGCGCGGGATTATATCGAAATGCAATGGCTGATGCTGCAGCAGAACGAGCCCGAAGACTATGTGATTGCTACAGGTTCGCAGTACAGTGTGCGCGACTTCGTCAACGCCGCGGCCGGGGAGTTGGGTATGAAGCTCCAATGGGAGGGGAGCGGCGTTAAGGAGAGAGGACGTAATGAATCGGGCCGTACCGTTGTCGCCGTCGATCCGCGCTATTTCCGTCCTACCGAAGTGGAGACCCTGCTCGGTGATCCTACCAAGGCCAAAGAAAAATTGGGCTGGTCGCCAAAGGTGACCTTCGAGGAGCTGGTGGCGGAAATGGTCCGCGAAGACCTGAAGGCCGCCGAGCGCGATGAGTTGGTGAAGCGTCACGGCTTCAAGGCGTTCGATTACCATGAATAAGTCCGCAGGTATTTACATCGCCGGCCATCGGGGACTGGTCGGCTCCAGCCTGATGAGAAGACTGCAGGCCGACGGTTACGCTAACTTGATTACGCGCAGCCACGCCGAGCTGGATTTAACGGACCAGGCCGCCACCCGGCGGTTTTTTGAAGAGCAACAACCCGAATACGTGTTTCTCGCCGCGGCGAAGGTGGGCGGTATCCACGCCAACAACACCTATCCCGCGGAGTTTCTCTACCAGAACCTGGCCATCCAGACCAATGTGATCCACGCCGCCTGGCAAACAGGGGTCAAGCGCCTATTGTTCTTGGGATCCTCGTGCATCTACCCGCGCGACTGCCCGCAGCCGATCAAAGAAGAATACCTGCTCACCGGCCCTTTGGAATCAACCAACCGGCCGTACGCGGTGGCCAAGATTGCCGGCATCGAGATGTGCTGGTCATACAATCGCCAGTATGGCACGCAATATCTGGCGGTCATGCCGACTAATTTATATGGCCCCGGAGACAACTACGATCTGGAAAACTCGCATGTCATACCGGCGCTAATACGAAAGGCGCATGATGCCAAAGAGCAGGGAAGAACCGAGATGGTGGTTTGGGGCAGTGGCAAGCCGCGCCGGGAATTCCTCTACAGCGACGATATGGCCGATGCCTGCTGTTACCTCATGGACTTACCCGATGATCAGTATCGTGCCATCATTACCGATTCTGACTTGCCACCGCTCATCAACATCGGTTGTGGCCAAGATCTTACTATTCATGAACTCGCTCAGGTCATAAAAGAAATCGTTGAATTCAATGGTGAAATCGTTTGGGACTCCGGTAAACCTGATGGGACACCAAAAAAAATGCTGGACGTTAATCGCTTGCGAAG
Source organism: Acidiferrobacterales bacterium (assembly GCA_947258385.1). Lineage (GTDB taxonomy): Bacteria > Pseudomonadota > Gammaproteobacteria > Acidiferrobacterales > SZUA-150 > CAMYII01. The sequence goes on along the minus strand of CAMYII010000059.1, from coordinate 15,059 downwards.
CCTGGGCTGGTCACCACGAACGCCTCTCCGGCGTGGAATTTTTTATGCCTATAAGGAATTCTCGCGATAAGCGCTAAACAAGACCAGTGTTACCTGGAGGAGCCTTGTTTCAAGGCGTGTCTTAGACAATAGAAATGGGAAGTGATGTGGCGTGCTTAAAGAAATCATAAAGAAGACATATCCATTCAAGATTTATGCAGATATAAGGGATAATAGAGCACTGATAAAGTGGTATAGAAATGGGAAACCATTACCGCCACCTCACCTTGCAAAGCAAGGAATTATCAAAGAATACGCGAAAAGATTTTCTGTTGATACACTCGTTGAAACGGGAACGTATCTTGGAGCTATGGTTGAATCAGCTTTACGAGATTTCCAGAAGATTGTATCCATCGAGGTCGATGAGTCGTTGTACAGAGCCGCAGCAAAGAAATTTGACAAATATCCCCATGTAACAATCATGAAAGGCGACAGCAGTGATATGTTAGGTATGGTGCTGCGTAATGTTACAGGGAAAGCTTTATTTTGGTTAGATGCGCACTATTCGGAAGGAATCACCGGAAAAGGAGCGCTTAATACTCCAATCATGAGAGAACTAGGAACTATTCTTGATCATTCTTCTGAACACGTCACTTTGATTGATGATGCGCGTTGCTTTACAGGTATGGATGATTATCCAACGATAGACGCGCTAAAAGACTATGTGAAAAAGCGGATACCGGAAGTATCTTTCTATATTTGCGATGACATTATACGGATTCATAGGTAACAATTTTTGCCTATTATAATCAGCCATCCATGCATGATGGTATGTAAATGGAAATTTCGAAACCTGCACTTTTGCATGCTAGCACGATCACCATGGGTTGGCATGGTGATGGTTATCTGTTTCCTGGACTAGATGAATCTCGCATAAAGCGATATCAAGTCAAGTGCCGATGTTAAAGCAGCTTACACCCATAAATGTGAATGTAATAAGTAAGGTCTTTATACGAATAACAGACCAGCGCGTAGTACTTGCGGTTGCGTTGGTGCTACAGACATTAATTTCGTGGTATTGGCTATGGGAAATTCCTGCCGGGGATGAGTCTATCCATATTTATAATGCCTATCGTGTTGCTGGCGCACAGTGGCCCTACAAGGATTTCTTTTCATATGTGACCCCAGGCACTTATCTATTGGGTGGAATGGCGCTCAGTTTGTTCGGAGGTAAGATAATCGTTCTGAGAGTCATGATGTTGCTCATGGCACTAGCGACGATTATCTTAGTATATAAGATTGCTAACAAATACGTTAAAGTGCCCCACTTCCGTTCTCTGCTCATCATTGTTTACGTAAGTGTTACTGCGTCAAGTGCGACGTACTTTTCTCATCACAACATCGACAACTTTTTATTTGCCGTAATTCTGTACATAGCATTGAACGCAAATGAAAGTAAGAGGTGGCTATTGTGGCTTGGTCTTGCTGTAGGCGTGGATTCACTCGTCAACCAGGTACACGGGTTTTACTATTTCACCGCAGTTGTTCTCTACCTAGTGTTTTTTTCAGGCCAAGACCGAAAGATCGTTACCCAGCAACTGTTAAGTTTTGTTTTGCCTATTGTGGCTGTACATAGTGTCTTCTTTGGCGCTCTTGTCCTTTCTGGTAGTTTCGGCGCATTCTTCTCGGACGCAATATTGTGGAATCTGACTAGTTATAAAAATAACCTTGCCTTTGGCCCATTCGAGGACAACGTCTTTTTTCTCCAGAATCATTACAACGCAGCGGAGCAGATTCTTCTTATTCTGACGAAAATTGGAATAATTGCCTCGACCGCGTACCTGTTTTACAGGTTATTTGTTGTTAGAGATATCCACAGCATGGGACGTGCCATGAGTCTAGGCGGACTAATCGTTTTGGCATTTGGACTTGGCCACGTGCAGACGTTGCATAATGCGGTCAGCTACTATATTTTGTTTTTTCTAGCCTTATATTTATTCATGTGCAAAGAAAGCAATCGGTGGGTTCTATATGTGTTAGTTATCTGTACTTCCATTCAGGTGTTGCGGGTCGTTTCTTTCCCGGTCAGACACTACCAGGACTATGTGCGAACGCAGCAACAGCTTGTGCAGATTCGTAACAGCGATGTGCGCCGTAGCCCACAAGCGGAATCGATAAACGAGATCATCGATGTCATTTACAGCATGGGCATCGAACGCGCAATCGTTGTGGGTAGGTCGCCGGAGATTTATTGTCTGGCTGGAATAGATAATCCAACGCGGTACGACGTTATTCTGCCTCGCTATCTCACGGAAGCGCAGCTGGAGGATGTTGTTGCGGAAATTGACGATAATATTGTGATCTACGATCGAATATTAGAGAAAATCCGGCAATCAGATGATTTTTTCGATACCCATCATTACAAAAAAACACCATCAATTTGGAAGGAAATGCAGGATGCAAACCTTTTCGAGCGCATGCGAGATAAAAAGTCGATTTATGAAACTGCTAGGTTCGTGATCTATGACTAATTTCCATAGCGAGATTTATCGATGTCCACACAGTGCAATTCATATCCTTCACCCAGTCTTAGGTCGCGCGAGGCCGGCCATAAGGAATCAACTTTTGTTCCGTCCACTGGTTAGCTGATATGCAGAAGGAAGTCTACTTCGTCACCGGGGCGGCTGGCTTTGTCGGGAGGCATGTATGTCAGCGGCTTCGAGGCAAGAATCTGGAGGTTCGCGCCTTAGTGCGGCGTCCAGATCCCTGGTTGACGCGCCTGGGCGTCAAAGTGCACGTAGGAGATCTCAATGATTGCGGTACGTGGGCCAGCGTACTTGATGGTGTCAGCTACGTTATCCACTGTGCAGGCGATCCGACATTTGGTAATGGCCCCCAGTACTTCGCAGCAAATGTCGATTTGACCAAAAACTTATTAGCAGCTCTGCAGGAAAATGCCAACTCACTTCTTAGACTGGTATTCATCAGCACTATTGGAGTAGTCGACCGGCGAAGAACAGACAGCTGTGCACGGCCTATCGATGAAAGCTCAAGATTGGTCCCGAGCTCGGATTACGGCCGTTCTAAGCTCGAGGCGGAGGAGCTTGTCCGTGCCTCGGGATTTTCATTCTCGGTCGTTCGTCCGGCGATGGTCATCGGGAACGATATGCGGCACAATAGTCACTTTGCGGTATTTGCACGACACGCAATTAATGGATCTTTGTTTGGCCGCATTCGATGGCCTGGTCGGTTGTCCGTCGTGGATGTTGATGACCTCGCTGAAGCTATTATTCTCTGCGCCACGCATCCCCAGGCGGATGGAGAAACTTTCTTGTGTGGCGGTGAGCCCGTTTCAATCGGCGAGTTTTTTGAGTTCTGTAGGCCTAATGTTTTGCGGGTGCCGCTCAAGTGGGCTAGTGGTTTAGCGCGGATGTTCGGGGTAGTTATTCCGTTTGCGATCAAAATATTGGTGTTGCCGGCCCTGGTTGCAAACGATTCGGCGTTGCGACGCCTTGGGTGGAAGCCTAGGCCTGAATGGCGTGAAGCTATGGCGGAGCTTGTCGCTCGGGAGCGTGCGCGATTGGATCCGCAGGCTGATCCAGGAGGACAGACCGTCGTGACCGGCGCGGCTTCGGGACTCGGTCTCGCATTGATTGAATTGCTGGCTGATAAACGCAAACAGTTGTTATTAATCGATAAGGATGCTGATGGCCTTGAGGACATCCGAAAACGTTATCAAAACTGTAGGGTACTGGAGGCAGATCTGACTGACGAGGCGGGACTGTCGGCGATCGCTGGCTCAGCTCAGTGGCAACAGTATACGATCACGGAGTTGTTCGCATGCGCAGGAGTTGGTATTCGAGGTAATGTATCTGATCTTCCATTATCACGACAACTGGACGTCTTCAAGGTGAATCTCTTGGCACGATTAGGCTTGGCCTACGAGGCAATTCAGGGCATGATGCGTCATCATCTCGGTCGGGTCGTGTTTATTAGCTCGTCCTCGGCGTTTCAGGCACTACCGTGCATGTCAGTCTATTCCGCATCTAATGCCGGGATCCTGTTTTTGGGTGAAGGATGGGCGGCCGAGGTAGAGGACCGCGGCGTGCATATACTGACGGTTTGCCCTGGTGGTATGCAGACCGCATTCCAGCAGACTGCTGGCGTCAAAGAGCTGGCTGGAGAGAAGCTGATGGCACCTCATACCGTTGCCAAATCTATTCTCCAGGCGCTCTCAAGTAATAAGTTTTCCTTAATAGTGTCCTTCCGGGCTGTTGCGATGTCGCTTTTGGCTCGTGTGCTGCCCCGGAGCGTCTCGGTGAGGCTATGGAAAAACCTGATGACCAAGATGCGCTAGTGCCGATCGACGCTGAGCATTGTTTTATATGCGGGGGCAATGTCTTTGTGGGGGTCACCACAGACTACTGCCGTTGTACGCAGTGTGGCCATGAAACGCTAAAATCAGGGAGTGAACAAAGCTATATTATTAATGATCCATTGACTGCCGATGAAGTTGAAAAGGCCGGCTTACTCGACAACTTTAAACGCACTGTCCTGCGGCGATTTCTCAAACAGGAAAGTCGGTCCTGTCTGGTCGATATTGGGTCAGCATCTGGTAAGTTCTTAAAAAGAAATGAGAATTTATTTGACCGCGTAATTGGTATCGAGGTAACACCAGATGCGATTGAGTTTGCGAGACAGGTCCTGAATCTCGATATCCGAAAGGAAATGAGCGAAATCGACGAGAGCATTGCGGTGGTAACGTGTTGGCACTCGTTGGAGCACATACCAGAGGCACAGCTATGTGATCTCCTTAGTAAATTGCAGGAAAGAGTGCTTGATGGTGGAAGGCTTATTGTCTCCGTACCCAACGGTAGTTCGTTACAGTACAGACTATTTCGTACGGCATATGCTTTTTATGATGTCCCCAATCATATCCACCAGTTTACGCCGAGATCATTGCGAATGCTGTTGGGGCACTATGGCTTCATGGAGAGAAAAAGAGTATTTTCTTGGCCCTACAATATTTTTGGCTACGTGCAAGGGCTTCTGAACGTCATAACTCGATCGCACAATTACTTGTACTATAGAGCCAAACGCAGGACAGCGGAACGGTCCCATTGGAGAGATAGTATTAACAGTGTTCTGCTGCCACTAGTTTTGCCAATAGGTGTTATGCTGGCTCTGGTAGACCTCGTGTTTCCACTTAGACAGGGTGTCCTAACTATTTGCTTTGAGAAGTCATGATCTTATCCATAGTTGTTCCTATTTTTAACGAACAGGAATCTATTCCGGAACTGATTAGGCGGCTTGAAGGTTTGCGGAAAAGACTTTCCCCTGAGCTTGATGTGAAATTCATCTTTGTAGATGATGGTTCGACAGACGAGTCGCAATCAATGCTAATGGGACTAGCAAATAAGCACGAGTTTGTAAAACTTATTTCATTTAGTCGCAACTTTGGACATCAGATTGCAATTACGGCTGGCATCGATCACGCTGAGGGGGATTATGTCGCGATCATCGACGGTGATCTACAAGACCCACCAGAATTAATAGAGGATATGTATAAGCTCGCGCAGCAGGGTTATGACTTAGTATATGGAAGGCGTCGAAGTCGAAGTGGTGAGACCTGGTTCAAGAAGATTTCTGCGACCGTCTTTTATCGGTTGCTGAGCTATATGTGTGACATCGATATTCCCTATGACACTGGGGATTTTCGGCTAATGTCTAGAAAGGTCGCGGGCGCGTTCAGGAGTCTGAGGGAGCGCCATCGATTTGTGCGTGGTATGGTACCTTGGATCGGCTTTAACAGTGTGGCACTCGAGTACGATCGAGACCAGCGCTACGCTGGTCAAACAAAGTATCCACTGCGAAAGATGATCAGTTTTGCCGCGACGGCAATCTTATCGTTCTCCAGGAAGCCCCTGACTATTGCGACACGGATAGGTGTTATTACCGTTGTGGTCGGATTGGTTGGTGCCCTGTATATGCTTTACCTGAAACTGTTTACTGGAACCCCCGTTCCAGGGCTCACTGCCATTTTAACTACTATCGTCATCTTTGGTGGCATGCAGATTTTCTTGATAGGATTAGTAGGTGAATATATCGCGAGGATATTTGAGGAAGTCAAGGGACGACCATTATACATCATTGATCAGACAAGAAATCTTTAGACAGCCCTTTTTGTATGGTGTCGTCGTCACCATCGGTTACGGTGTGGATCTGACATCCTACGCCATAACGACGACGCTTGGGATGAATATCTATTTAGCAAATGTGCTGGCATTTTGCGTTGGCGCAACCGTAAATGTCATGCTGTTGCGCAGGTATGTCTTTAGTATCAGCCGGTTTTCGTTTGGCGCGGATACTGCGCTCACCTTAATGGCTAATGGTCTGATGTTCATAGTGGGTCTGGCGATTTTCTGGGCGATGGTCGAATTGTTGCTCATAAATCATTTTGTGGCCAAGATACTTGGCAGTACTATTACATTTATACTCAATTACTTAACGAGAGTATATTTTTTCTCGGGAGAATAGCGTGTTTTCACACCTATCAAAAAAGACGCTGACGAAAGCGGCCTTGTTCAAGGATGCCCCCGTTTATGTTCAGTTTTACGTGACGGCACGTTGCAATCTCACCTGTCAGCAATGCAATGTGATCTATGCGAATTCGGATTTACGAGAGTGTACAATTGATGAGATCAATCGCATTGCAGACAATTTTGCGGAGCTTGGTGTTGCGATTGTGCTGTTGACAGGTGGCGAGCCATTCGTCAGAAAGGATCTGCCAAAGATTATCCAGGCGTTCGAGTCTAGGGGCGTCCATGTGCGCATGCAGACAAATGGTCTGGCAAGTGAAGAACAGATTGTTGCGGCAATTGCAGCAGGCGGAAAGGACATTTCGATATCACTGGACTCTCTTTGGCCAGCCAATCAAGATCAAATTAATGGGGGCTTTAAAGACTCCTGGTACCAGGCATTAAAGGCGATATCATTGTTCACGAAACACTTGCCTAAGGACGATAGCTTTGCATCGCTGGGTTGTGTTCTGCAGCGTGATAACATTGGGGAAATAGAAGACATTATACGTTTTGGAACGGCCATTGGTTGGTTCACATCGCTTGTGCCAGTGCATGTGACTGACAATCCGCACCCGAGGGGGTTCCGTACTTTTGATCAGAATCAAAAATTCCGTCTGGATGAGTACGTATTTGTAGACGCCGCCGTTGAGAGAGTGCGCCAGATGAGAGAGGAAGGCTTTTTGTTATACGATAGTGACCAGTATCTCGACGACATAAAGCGCTTCGTTCGAGGAGAATCCACGACTTGGCGCAGCCGCAACGACGGAGTGTGCGATAGTCCAAACATGTATTTCGCTGTGCTGCCAAATGGGGAGTTCGCGCCATGCTGTGATTATCGAACGGATGCTTCCATATTGACCTATTCACCTGACTTTCCGAGAAAATACCGCGACCGAGTATTTCGCAGGGGCGTATTTGACATTACGAGTGAATGCGAAGGTTGTATGTATGGCAGCTATCCGGAAATAACGATATCAATGCGGTACTTAGCTGCAAAACTACAACGGGTTCGCACCTTTTTTGCCGCTCCTCCAAAAAAAAATTGGCCTATTGACTATGATGATATCATCGGTATCGCGGAGCAGATTCGCTCTGAGCCGCGCGAGCGCACACAGCTCCAACCCGTCAGAACAACGATTCCTGTGTCTAATGGCTAAGAAAATAAAATTTGAAAGTTTTATTTATCATTTTCTGCGTGAGGCGACATATGCAGGAAAGAAATTGTCGCCGGCAGCCCAAAGGTCTTGGCAGAAATTTATTGAGGGGCTTCAGTTTGTTTACGATAAAGGGACGGCTCGAATCTCATGGAAATCACCGTCGGCTGGTACAGCCGTTGCGCCACTGGACCAAGCCGAACTATATGTTCGTGGTGACACGGAAAAATACCAGCAGAGACAGCAGGAGTTAGGATTGAATACTCCGCATGACCCGGTTCGTGAACAGAATCGGAGATTCTTTCAAGAGACGGTAGCGCGTATCGCGCGACAAGCGGGGTTCGAAGAAAGGCTTTTTGAAAAAGAGGACAAGCAACGATTGGTCCTGGAAGAACAGTTCCACGATCAGTGGGCCGCAAGTGTCAACGTACATTCCATCGATGTCATCAAGACTAATGAGGCTGCTACCGCGCCTGAGATGCGTTATATCCGCAAGCGGCTTGGAGATATAAGGGGAAAGAAACTGCTCGATGTTGGTTGTGGGTTGGGAGAAGCCAGTGTCTATTTTGCGCTTCAAGGGGCCGACGTTACGGCAATGGACATTTCACAGGGCATGTTGGACGCTACGCTTTGCTTGGCCGCTGCCAACGCCGTAGCGGTCCACCCCCATAAGTCTGCCGCTGAGCACACGCGGCTACCGGAAGACACAAAATTCGATGTGATCTATGCCGGCAATCTTTTGCACCATGTAGATATAGAAAAAACGGTCACGTTACTCAAGCCGCACTTGGCGCCTGGTGGAGTTATGGTGACCTGGGATCCGTTGGCATACAATCCTGTGATCAATCTCTACCGTATAATCGCAACGAAGGTTCGCACACCGGACGAGCATCCATTTAAGTGGAAGGACATACGGCTGTTTAGGCAGCACTTCAATATCGTGGAGACGCGATACTTTTGGCTTACGACACTAATCATCTTTGTCATCATGGCTATATTCCAGCGACGAGACCCAAATAGAGAGCGTTTTTGGAAAGCGGTAGTTGAGGAAAGCGACAGGTGGAGGTGGGTTCACGCGCCCTTGCAGGCGGCAGACAAGTTATTGCTTAAGTTGATTCCTCCTTTGAGACTTCTGTGCTGGAATGTCGTGATCGTAGCACGCGACCGGTAAATAGAAGCGAGAGAATTATTGCGTCTGGATTGGTAGTGAATGGCAATTAAAACTCGCCGGCGCTGTAAGGCGCCTTGAAATACCCTTTCTACACTTAACTTTATCTTTTGAAGCCAAATCAGATGTACATATAGGATTTAGCGGTTTACTAGAATGTTACTATCGAGATTAATATCACGTATTTACTTCTTATTCCTACAACTGATAAAGAGAAATAAGTTGAATTTGTCAAGTTCTTGTGTACCAGGGCACTCGATACCACAAGTTTGATTTCGATGAGAGCGTCTTATAGTTTGAGCCAATGGGCGAGGCGGCTATCCAGGCCCGCCAAAGAATTGGTTTGGGTAGCGCTTGGACAGACCCTGGCCTTCGCGGGTGCCCTGGTTGGGGTAAAAATATTGACCAATGTTCTAAGTCCGGAGGCTTATGGACAACTGGGCCTCGGTATGTCGGTGGCCGGAATTATTAATATTATGGTGTTCGGTCCCGTATCACAGGTAGTGCTGCGATTCTATTCCATTTGCCGTGAAAGTAACACGCTATCAATCTATTTCCATACCTTTCAACAGCTGCACCTGAGGCTTGTACCGGTACTTCTGGTGTTGTGTCTCCCGCTCGCACTGGCAGTACAGCTAGCGTTCGGAAGCCCATGGGGGGTACTTGTAGCCGTTGCGATTATCTTCGGTACGCTTTCTGGTTTATATGGGTCTTTGCAATCTTTGGTAAATGCAATGAGAAAACGCCAGTGGGCGGCGGGATTCCAAGCAGCAGATAGCTGGTTCCGTGTGCTGATGGCCCTGGCACTGATCATCTCTGTAGGGTCAGTAGGCTGGATAGCGCTGTTGGGCTATATCGTAGGGACGATACTTGTTCTGGTGGCGCAGCTCGTTTGGGCGAGGGCTACTATTGCGTCGACCTTATCTGGCGAGACGGCGCCTGAGTTGACAGAACAAGCCATCCGAAATGATTTTATGGCGTATGGGATGCCCTTTGTCTACTTTGCTGGAATTGCAGTGATTGGACAGTATGCAGATCGGTGGCTTCTTCAGGGATTTTGGGGGGAGCGTCAAGTAGGTATTTACACAGCTATTTTTCAACTTGCCTCGGCGCCGGTCGCGCTTTTTATGGCCATAGTCAATCAGGCCGTCATACCCGTTGTATTTGCAAAGGCCGGGGGTTTGACAGATGAGGTCGGTGTTCAACACAGCCATCGTTTGGTTTCGTTGACTATTGTTATGTTAATCGCATTTTTCGCAGTCATTACGTTTGCATCATTCTTTTGGGGTGAAGTGGTCGTAGGTTGGTTTACTAATGCAGACTATGCGGCGCATGGAAATATATTCTGGATTATAGTTCTCGCGCTTGCCTTCTTTAATCTGGCACAGTTGTCTTCGATTCGTGGATACTTTCAGAATCAGACAAATATTTATTTTTGGCCAAAAATCGGGCAAGGTGTGGTGCTGTTATGCGTAGGGGTTTTTTTGGTACAGAGATATGCAACATACGGAATGGCGGCTACTCTACTGATATCTTATGTTGCCTATTTTATTTTGGTAAAGCTGGTGCACTGGAAATACCTCAACGCCGGCGTGTATGTGCAGAGCTAGATAACAGCCTAGGGTAAAAACGCAACGGTAAGTATTCCAATGAGGGCTAAGTCTTTATGATTCATATTGGGGTTTGTTACGGACACAACGCAACGGTAGCAGTAATTCGGGATGGGGTACTCGTTTTCTGCCAGAGCGAAGAGCGGTTGAACCGAATAAAAAACTCAACAGGGTTTCCGGCGCTCACGCTGGAACATGTGTATAAGCATGTTGTCGATCGTGAAGAAGTTCGGTCGGCGACGTTATTTCAGAAGTCAGTTTTCGGCTATTTGCATCTCAAGCATCAAGGATTCAGATCTTACCAGTATGGTGATTATCTCGATGCATCGCTAATACGCAAAGGATTCAGAGAGCGGCTTCTCAAAACTCGATTTGGCTGGCAGATAAAAAAGATGCGTATTAATGCCAGAGAGAGAAATAGGCGGTTCAAGGAAGAGGCGCATGAGTATTTCTCTCGCAGCCTAGGACTTTCCCCGGTGCAGGTCAACTATATCGACCACCATTTATCACATGCATACAGCACCTTACCAGGTATCCAGAGCTGGGGTAAGGCGCTAATTTTTACTCTTGATGCGGTCGGAGACTGGACATGCGCAACAGTTAATCGTTACGAAGATGGTGCGCTGCAAGTTCTGAGTACTACGGAACACGACAATTCACTGGGCTATTATTACGCGAGCACGACGTCCATTCTTGGTATGAAGGCTGGCGAGCACGAGTTCAAAGTCATGGGCCTTGCTCCGTACGCAAATCGGAACTATTTCGAGCCAATATTAAAAAGTCTGGAATCACTTATTAAAGTAACGGATGATGGGCGTTGGGCCAGTGAGGTAAACCCTGTCCGGTTGAGAGAAGAACTGGAGCGCATATATCGGTATCGAAGATTCGATAACATTGCGGGGGCGATACAACAGCTGACAGAGGAGCTTATCTTAAAATGGGTACATTATTGGATTGAGCGCACGGGCATTAATGACATTGCCGTGTCTGGCGGTGTGTTTATGAACGTGAAGGCCTGTCAGCGGCTGGCGGAATCGAAGACGGTGGGGAGGCTTTTCATTATGCCGTCAGCGGCTGATGAAAGCACGGCGATCGGTGCCGCAGTATGGGGTAACATCACGAACGATCCGCATAGCACGTTGGCGCCACTTCAAGACTTGTATTTGGGTATGGAATTTTCGGATAGCGCAATTGAGGAGGCAATTCGGGAGACCGGTGCTTCGGGGCGTTATGATATAAACATACCGGAGAATATCAACAAGGAAATTGGGCGGCTTATTGCGGAAAATGAGGTTGTTGCGCGATGTAGCGGGCGGATGGAATTCGGAGCAAGGGCGCTAGGCAATCGCTCAATCTTGGCAAATCCAAGTTACATGCAGAATCTTACTTTCATCAATGATGCGATAAAAAGCCGCGATTTCTGGATGCCATTTACTCCGAGCATATTGGAGGAGGATATGCCCAGATATATCGTCAATCATGACCGTATCTTTGCCCCATACATGTGTATTACTTTCGATACCACAGCCGAAGCGCGGAAAGACCTGATCGCTGCAATTCATCCTCGGGATTTCACAGCCCGACCCCAATGTGTCAAGGAAGATTGGAATCCGGATTATTATGAGATTATCTCGACGTTTAAAAAGCTGACGGGGGTTGGAGGTGTGTTGAACACAAGTTTCAATCTTCATGGTGAACCGAATGTTTGTAGTCCAACTGATGCGATTCAAACGGTGGATCGGTCAGGGCTGAGACATTTGGCAATGGGTAAATTCCGATTAACCAAAAAAGACTAGTTTATATTTGATGTTATTGACAGGGTGTTGGCGCGAAAACGCGTGACGCGTTAACAGAAGCGGTGAGAATGGTACTCTCAGAAAAGAGGAGGTGGCTGAAAAACAGGCTACGAAAAGTTCACTGGTTATATAACCTCAATATGCGATGGAAGTCTGCTGCAGTCAAAAGACGATATTTCGCCACCGTCGCCTATTATACAAAGAAAAAAGTCGTAAAGAATGCCAAGCAGATGATGGCCGACCAATTAGGGGCGAGATTATCTGTGGCTATCGCTAATGGTCCAATCCGATTTTTTTACTTAGGAACTGACGAGCAGCAGGATCGTAGCGGGATTTTACAGGCTATAGCAAGACTTGGTGAGTTGACGTGGTTTACCCAAGTAGATGGTTCCTACGGGCAGATGCTTCCACGAGCAAGCGGAATTCAGCGTAGCAGCAATGCTGAGCGGCTGCTTGATTTATTTCATGAATTAAGCAGGGTAGGGAAAGTTCCAAATATTCTGTTTGCTCAGACTTGGGCGGCGCATATAGATCCACGGGTCCTTGGTGAGATCCGTGAGCGTCATGGAACGGTCATAATCAATATCGCAATGGATGACAGGCACCAGTATTGGGGCCAAAAAGTCAAAGGGGAATGGCGGGGAACCTATGGCCTTATTCCCTATATCGACTTAACTCTCACTTCAGCATTGGAATGTGTTGATTGGTATCTTAAGGAAGAATGCCCGGCGATATTTTTCCCAGAAGCAAGTGACCCTAACATTTTCCGCGCTATACCTAACATATCGAAAATTCACGATATCTGTTTTGTCGGCGGGCGTTACGGGATACGGGAAGAAATTGTATGTGCCCTTCGTGAGGCTGGGATATCTGTAGTCGCTTATGGAAGCGGCTGGGAAAATGGGCGCTTGGAAACAAAAGAAGTACCGCGGTTATTCGCTCAGTCTAAAATCGTATTAGGAATAGGGGCAATTGGACATTGTTCGGATTTGTTTGCATTAAAGATGCGCGATTTCGATGGGCCAATGTCGGGCAGTCTTTATATGACACATGATAATCCTGACTTGTATCAGATGTATGATGTAGGGAAGGAGATTGTGACTTATTGCAACATCGATGAGTGTATACGTAAGGCGGGGTACTATATCACCCATGACCGCGAAAGAGAAAAAATCGCAAGGGCAGGTATGAGGAGGGTTATTAAAGAACACTCCTGGGATAGACGCTTCAAAGACATTATTGAATGGCTTGCTGAGTGCGCTTATTTAGCCAGAAGTGATAGACCTATAAGCAAGCGTTGAAACGTAAACAGTTAAACTCCAGCCTTGCAGATTAGCATGCCAGTACCAGAAAGTAGTGTCAGATTCTTTTTCAATTAGCGTAGCTTTAATAACATAGATAGCTGATTTTCGCTTACGCTAGTTAATGTACTGAAATACTGCCAACAAGAGTAACAAATATGGACAATGACGTTTTGGTTTCTGTGCTAATGCCAATATATAATGGTGAAAAGTATCTTGTTGAAGCAATTGATAGCATACTAAAACAGACATACAAAGAATTTGAATTTATCATAATAGATGATGGATCAACGGATAAGAGCTACGACATCGTTAAGAATTATGAAGACAAAAGAATAAAATTAATACGAAATGAAACTAATATACAATTAGTTGACACGCTTAATAAAGGAGTTTCCCTTAGCAAGGGAAGATATATCGCTAGGATGGACTGTGATGATATAGCGCACACAGAAAGACTTGAGAAGCAGCTAAGACTAATAGAAAAAAACAACGATGTTGCAGTAGTTGGTGCAAGTATACAGCTAATTAATGAATACGGTAAGAAGGGTCGGAAATATTTCTATCCAGAGGATAGCGACTATCTAAGTTGGTGTTTGCTGTATTTTAGCCCAATAGCCCACCCGGCAGCCATGATTAGAAAAACAATGCTTGAGGGAGTAGGTGGCTATAATAAGTTGATGACTCATGCGGAAGACCATTATCTTTGGTATAGATTATCTCAAGTAGGAAAAATTATAAATGTGAATGATGTATTAATGTATATAAGAAAACATCAGGACAATGTAACAAAGAAAAATGTTAGGGAAAATGTCGAGAAATCTATTTTTGTTAGCAAGGTAGTAAGCAAGAAAATATATGGGATAGAAATAGACAAGAAAGTGATGGAATGTATCAGGTTAAAAGTGTGCGGAAAATATTCATATATAAAACAGGCAATTAAGTACGTGGGCGATCTATATGACTCATTCGCTGCAGGGCACAAAAATAAGTATGACTCGATTGAATACATAAAAAAAGATGCCGCACTAAGAATCTCAACGCTGATTCTTAGGAGAATCTATGATTTTCGTTTGTGGCCAAGCATGTATTATTCGCTAAGAATAAATAAATTGGTATTCTTTGATTTAATAAAACTAATAGTGGAGATTCTTGTATTAAGGAAGGGAAATACAAGATGTTACTAATTGTCATATTGCCTTACTATGGTGCAGATCATTCAGACACCCAATATCCATAGAACTGGTGGAGGGACATCTTTTCTGAGGCTGTTATGGGTCCGAGAAAGTGACGAATATTGCCAATCTGTAGTCGACGAACGTTTGGTGGGTCTGCAGTCTTTAATATTTTAAAGTAGGAATGGTAATCCCCCCGAAAACTAGCGGTGCTCAGAAGTAGAATTTTCTCGTACACTGAGCGGAGGAGATTCTGCATGAAAAAATCACGTTATAGCGACAGCCAGGTCCTGGC
>CAMYII010000058.1 GCA_947258385.1 Acidiferrobacterales bacterium | reverse complement strand
GTGACCCCGTGGCTCCTTGATGCCGAAATCCTTAGAGGCGTTCCCGCAACTCCTTAAGGATGGGAGCGTGGAGACATGCGGCGACAGTGATCGATCTCATTCTATTTCTCAGTGCAGCGCTGGGATGAGCAACTCCCCCTTCTGGTAGTAACCATAGACGGTATATGGCTTTTGCGGTCGGGCCGCGGCCGGGAGGCCGGCCGGTGCAGTATGCCTGCCCCATCGGGCCTGTTCGCTATGTCGAAAAAAGTGCATTTGGGGCGGTCGCGGGGTGCAACACCGCATGAATTGCCAGTTTGGCTTGACAAAAACAATATTTGGGAATATATTCCCAAATATGGACAACAGCCAGACCCAGACGCAGGCCTTAGCAGCGGCCGTAATCAAGTTATTCCGTCCCTTGGTGCGGGTCCTGATGCGTAATGGCATGTCCTATGGGGCGTTCGCGGATCTGGCCAAGCGGGTGTATGTGGATGTCGCGATGCAGGAATTCGACGTTCCCGGGCGGAAGCAGACGGTGTCGCGCGCGTCGATTATTACCGGCCTGTCGCGCAAGGAGGTTTCCAGAGTGATGAATCTGAATGTTCCAGACGATGCCGGAGCCGGTGAACGCTATAACCGCGCCGCGCGTGTCATTAGTGCCTGGGTGCGCGAGGCGCGCTTTCAAAATGCCAAAGGGCGACCGGCCGTATTGCCAGTGGAGGGCGCCAGCCCCAGTTTCAGTGAACTGGTCAAGGAATTCAGCGGCGATGTACCGACCCGTGCCATCCTGGATGAACTGGTCCGGGTCGGGGCGGTGGAGCATCTCGAGGAAGGACGCATTCGATTGTGCGCCCGTTCCTATATTCCCAGCAGCGGTGAGATTGAGAAACTGGGCATCCTCGGCACCGATGTCGCGGGGCTGATCGCGACCATTGATCACAATTTGGATGGTAAAACCACCCAGCCCATGTTTCAGCGCAAGGTGTTCTACGACAACTTGCCGGATGAGGCCATCGAGGAATTGCGCGCCATGACCGAGGAACACGGCCAGGCGTTGATCGAGACCCTAGATCGTTGGATGGCGCAACACGACAGAGATACCAATCCCAAGGTTAGTGGTACCGGGCGCAAGCCGGTCGGTATCGGTGTGTATTACTTTGAAGAAGCGGCACCACAGGAGACGTAATCATGAACAATTCATTATTTCGTAAACTAATATTGCTGGTTGTCATGACGCTCATGGTGGCGTCATGCGGCGGCGGTACCGGGGGAACCGGTGTCACGGCCAGTCCCGATGTATCGGCAGGGACCGTGACCAAACTCGGCAGTGTGTTCGTCAACGGCGTTGAGTTCGATACGACCGGGGCGAGCATTACCCTGGATGGCCAGGTGGTCAGCGAGTCACAGGTCGAAGGCATGGCGGTGGAGGTCAGCGGCGGCATTTCCGGCGATACGGGCAGCGCGAACACAGTCAAGGCTGAGACCGCCATCAAGGGTATAGTGGACGACGTGCTCAGTACGACGACGATGACGGTGATGGGTCAGACCGTACGCCTGGATGACGCGGCGATCATTTCCACGTTAGGCGGCGGTGATGTGCTCGCCGATCTGACGCCCGGCACGTCGGAGGTTGAGATCAGCGGTCTGGTCAAGCCGGGTGGCGTGGTGATTGCGACATACGTCGAAGAAAAGAGCGGCTTGGTGGAGAACAAGGTCAAGGGATATATCAACACGGGCAGCGTAACAGCCACCACCTTTGATATCGGCGCCTTGACCGTCACTTACAGTGGCGCGGACCTCTCTGATCTTCCTGGCGGTCCTACGGAAGGCAGCCTGGTTGAGGTGAAGGCTAACCCGATAACGCCGCCCTTGACGGCGATAAGTGCCACCAAGGTGGAGGCCGAGGGTCTTGATGCCGCCAATGCGCCCGAGGCCGAAGTCGAGGGCTATGTCAAGGACCTCTCGGGCACCAGCCCCGACCTGGTGTTTTTCGTCGCGGGACAGGAGGTCCATACCGACGCCTCGACGGTATTCAAGATCGGCAACGCCGGTTTCCTGATCGAGGGGATCAAGGTCGAGGTCGAGGGGCAATTGTCCGGCGGTATCTTGCAGGCGGTCGAGGTCTCACTGCGCGACAGTGTGCGCATGGAGGGTGATATCACCGGGCTCTCCGGTAACACGTTTCAGTTAGAAGGCATGACCGGGATCACCATAACAGTGGACAGTGCCACGGAAATCAATTCTACAACCGATGATTTCGCGACCGACTTTGCCGATGGCACGCACGTACGCCTTCGTGCTTTTCCCAGCGGCGCGAATACGGTCCTTGCGACACGTCTAGATGAACGTAGCCCCGATATCGATGCCATATTGCGCGGGCCGGTAAATAGCTTTAGTGAAACGGGCCAAACCGTGGAGATTCTTGGCACGACGATTAGTACTGCGGGCTTGAGTTTTCAGGATGAAAACGACCTCGGGATCAGCGAGGCCGAGTTTTTCGCCGCCTTGCAACAGGGCAGGCAGGTGAAAGTCAAAGGGACGCTATCCGGTGTGGTGATTACCTGGACGGATGCCGAGCTGGAAGACTGAGCCTCCCTTAAGCTGTGTGGGCAACGGCGGCCAGAGACTGGCCGCCGTTTTTTTTGCATGAAATGCCGTCCGAGGCGGCGTCTTGTCTCAATGCACCGTTTCCAGCGCCATGGGCCCGTAGTGACCCCGTGGCTCCTTGATGCCGAAATCCTCGAAGCGGTCCTGCAAATCCTCGAGGCTCGGCGCGCGGAGGAGTTCGGAGACGTTGAGGTCAAAGGCTCCGGCCAGTTTTTCAAGATTATCAAGGCTGACGTTGATCTGCTGGCGTTCGATCTCGCTGATGTAGCTGCGGTGCAGGCCGCTGAGCTCCGCCAGGACCTCCTGCGACCAGCCGCGGGTGAAGCGCAGCAGTTTGAGCTTCTGCGCCAGCAGTCGGCGGGTGCGTTTGGCTTGCCCTCCCTGCCTTGTTTGCCTCGCGGGTTTAACAGCCATTGTCTATCTCCTTGTTTTTTCTTGATAATCCATTGCAAGCGTGCCGCTGTAACGATCGAGATCCGCTTGAGATCTGCGTCAATACGGCATCCCGACACCTCCCTTGATGGAGAACTGCATTGTTGATTAGGCCGGTTCGTGAGTCAAATACCTTGTTAAGCGACCCCCGCGGCTGAGGCGCCGCGTGGACCGGGGCCCGGTCCCTGGGGTGCCGGTTGGTAATGTTTAAAAGTGATAGAGAAAACGCCTTCACCGTATGTCAGTGTGCGTAATGCGCTTGAGTAGCCCAGCATCTCGACTAAAGGTACATCAGCCGTAATGATTTTCTTCCCATCCTGATCTGCCATGGCGACTATCGTTCCGCGTCGTTCGCTCAGGTCCGCACATACCGAGCCCATGAACTCCTCCGGCGTTGTTACGCTTACGGTCATGATGGGCTCCAGGAGTTCAGGTTCGAGAATATATTTTATTTCTGGTTCGTGTGTTATTAGCTTGTCATCATAGTTTTCCCTGAGGGTTTTAACCGCTTCTTCCAGGTCGGGTTCTGACATGCCTTTGAGCAGCAGGCCTTCTTTTGTTATTTCGTACACTATCCGATCGGTGACCGCTATAAGTGGGGCGGCCTCTTGCGCAAACCGCAGAGCAAAAGCCTTGTCTTTCAGCGTGATGAGCTGTTCGATTGGATAGATAATATTCATCAGGTTTTTGTGTCGCTATCGCGATGATAAATGCTACTAACGGGGTTCCGCCCCCGTACGACGGGCCGCTTTCTTTGCTTGTCCAAAGAAAGCGGCGCAAAGAAAGGACCCCCGAGCCCTCGCCGCGCTTCTCGCGCGGTCGCCTCCGTTCCTCGAAAAACCAGGGCGCTCGCTAACTCGGATTGCGCAAAAAAACGCGCAATTGCCTCGGCCAAGAGCTCGCGCTGATCCCGGTTTTTCTCCGGTACGCCGTACACGGAAGTACCAGTGCCGCGAGAGCGCAGGGATGCGCGGAGCGGCCTCAGCGAGGGCTGACGGGATGAAAACCACATCATCTCGTCGTTTCCCATTCCGTAGACCGAATTTAAGGGTACAGCTAAGACACGTATTTTACTGTACCGATCAAATGGCGCTGACGGTTCTTCAAACCTCGGTACTGCGTAGCTTTTCCCTCCCGTTAGACGCCGCCGAGCAGCGGAGCAAGAAGCGGAGACCACGCGAGCTCTTGGCCGAGGCAGCCCAAACACTCAATTGTATTTTAATTGAGTGTTTGGGTCCGAGTTAGCGAGCGCCGCTTCTTGCGAGCAGCGCAGGGTACCCGACCACTCATCGAGTATCGATGAGTGGTCGGGCAAGTCTCCGGGGGCGCTTTCTTTGGCTACTTTCTTTGCGCAAACAAAGAAAGTAGCCGGCCGTGTGGGGGCCGGACCCCGCTAATAGCCTTTTAATTCGCCAGCGGCGAGACAAAACCACTCCCGTTCCACTCGTACTTACCGGATGCCTAGTGCTCCGGGGGAGTGTGCCGGTCCCCGCTATTAAAAATTTCTTTCAAACTCACCCGTCGTATGGGCGCGGAATCCCATTAACAGAGTTTAACCGTCGCGTACGCGACACAAAGATCAACCCGGCGGCCACCCCATCGCCCGCCCGGCGAGCAGGTGCAAGTGGATATGAAACACGCTCTGCCCGGCCTCTGCATTGCAGTTGATCAAGGTCCGGTAGCCCCGCTCGGCGACGCCCTCGTCATTGGCGATCTTCTGCGCGGCGAGGTAGAGCTTACCGATAAGGGGGGCATGCGCCGGGTCCAGGTCGTTGAGGGTGGCGATATGGGTCTTGGGGACGACCAGGACATGGACCGGGGCCTGGGGGTTGATGTCGCGAAAGGCCAGCACGTCGTCGTCTTCATAAACGGTATCCGGCTTGATGTCGCCATTGACCATTTTGCAGAACAGGCAGTCCGTCATGGTGGCGGGGCTCCATAGTGGGTTGCAGAAACGGTATACTGTGCAGGCCGCCTAAGCCTGCCTGGTACAGATCACGACTGTCTGCACGGTATTATCATACTTACAGTCCAGCCGGGCAAATAACGTCACGCTTCGACGCCCCCCGTATTAGGGTTCGCGTCCGGAACGAGCAAGCCGACAGTAGATAAAAAGTGAGTAAATTGAAGATCGACAACCTCAGCCGCGACGGTGTGGGGCCGGTGAGCCTGACAATCGATCCCGGCGAGTGCGTGTGTCTGAGCGGTGAGTCGGGTGCCGGCAAGAGCCTGTTGTTGCGCGCAATTGCCGATCTCGACCCGCACGAGGGCGAAGTGTCGCTCGATGACCAGCCCTGCAGCGCGATGAGCGCGCCGCGCTGGCGGCGACAGGTGGGGCTGTTACCGGCCGAAAGCCAATGGTGGTATGACACCGTGGGCGAGCACTTCCAGGGTCAGGATAGTGATTGCATGCAACGTCTGGGTTTCAAGCCCGAGGTAATGGCCTGGCAGATTAACCGCCTGTCGACCGGCGAGCGCCAGCGGCTGGCGCTCTTACGCCTGTTTTGCCAGCGCCCGACTGCCTTGTTGTTGGATGAGCCGACCGCCAGCCTGGACCCGGAGAACGTGCGCCGGGTGGAACGGTTTATCGCCGATGAGCGGCGCACCCGGCACATACCCGTGCTCTGGGTCAGCCACGATCCGGGGCAGATGCGCCGAGTGGCGGACCGGCATTTCCGTATTGTTGGGGGCAAGCTGGCCAAGGGCACGCTATGAGCATTATCACGTTAAGCCCTTTTGATCTGGCCATGGCGGCAACGCTTGTGGTGGTCCTTGCCGGGCTGTCCATGCAGATGCGCCTCGGTGTCAGTAAAGTGTTGCTGATCGCCGCGCTGCGCACGACGGTGCAATTGTTATTGATCGGCCTGGTACTCAAGGCCCTGTTCGCCCATGTGCATCTTATGTGGGTGGTATTGTTGGCAACGGCGATGTTGCTGATCGCCGGGCGCGAGGTCATGGTACGGCAGAAGCGCCGCCTGGCCGGATGGTGGGGCTATGGCGTCGGTACCGGCTCCATGTTCCTCTCCACCTTCTGTATCACGGTGTTGGCGCTGACCGTCATTGTCGGCGTTGAACCTTGGTACCAGCCACAATACGCCATTCCCATGCTCGGGATGATGCTCGGCAATACCATGAACGGCATTACCTTGGGCATGGACCGATTACTGCAAACCGCCTGGGACCGGCGCGGGGTGATCGAGGCGCGTCTGCTATTGGGGCAGAGCTGGCGGCGCGCGGTCGAGGACATTCGTCATGAGAGCATGCGTACCGGCATGATCCCCATTATCAACGCCATGGCCGCGGCCGGGATTGTCAGCCTGCCCGGCATGATGACCGGTCAGATCCTCTCCGGGACGCCGCCGCTGGAGGCCGTCAAATACCAGATCCTGATCATGTTCATGATCGCCGCCGGGACCGGTTTCGGCACCATGGGCGCCGTATGGTTGACAACACGGCGGTTGTTCGACGAGCGCCACCGCCTGCGCCTGGAACGGCTGCGTTAGCGCCGTCACAAGCCCCTGGGGCGCCGGCAGGCGGGCGATTCGGGCGGTGTTGGATGTGGCGGGCGCAAGTCAGATATCATGGTGTCCCTACCGGTATTGGCCGGGGCGGAGAACATAGCCTATGACACTCGGCGAGCAATCCGATGTGACCGCGTCCGAATTGGCGGAACGCCGCGCCCGCATGGTGCAGGAAATCGAGGCCGACGTCAGAGACACCTACTTCTATACCGGCCGCAAGGCCCTGGATGAACGGGTGATGGCGGCGCTCGCGAAAGTGCCGCGCCACGAGTTCGTGCCGCCCGATATGCGGGGTCAGGCCTACCGCAATGCGCCGCTGCCGATCGGCCACGGGCAGACCATCTCCCAGCCCTATATCGTGGCCCTGATGACCGATATGTTGCGCCTGCAGCCCGAGGACATCGTGCTGGAGGTGGGGACGGGGTGCGGCTATCAGACCGCGATCCTCGCCGAGCTGGCCAGGCAGGTCTTCAGCATCGAGATCGTCGAGAACCTGGGCCTGCGCGCGCGCGAGCTCGTGGAACGCCTGGGCTATACCAATGTCGAGGCCTCTATCGGCGATGGCTATCACGGCTGGGAAGCGCACGCCCCGTTTGACGCCATTATCGTCACCGCGGCGGCCACCATAGTGCCGCCGCCCCTCATCGAGCAACTCAAATCCGGCGGCCGGATGGCCATTCCGGTGGGTCGGGAGTTCGGTACCCAGACGTTGTTGCTGCTGGAAAAAGATCAACAGGGGCAGATCAGCGAGCAGGAGATTCTACCCGTGGCGTTCGTGCCACTGACGGGCGGACATTAGTTCAATGTTACTGACCGCCCACCGTGTCTCGACGCCCCCCAGGGCGTTCTTCAAATGCGTCATGCGCCCCGCCTCCTGCGGTCATGCTCAGCTCAAGTGGTATCGCCTGGGTCGACGCGGCGGTCGAGCCCGCTTGGGTCAATGTGCCAACGAGGCGTAGTCACCGACAGGGCAGGCGATGAGCTCAGCAGGCTGGCAATTCTGGATCGATCGCGGCGGCACCTTCACCGATATCGTCGGCTGCGGTCCGGACGGTTCCGTCGTGACCCACAAACTGCTCTCGGACAACCCCGGGCGTTACCGCGATGCCGCCCTGCAGGGCATACGCACGCTGCTGGGGCTGACGCCGGCTGACCCGATTCCGGGTGAGCGGATCGATGTGGTCAGGATGGGCACCACGGTGGCGACCAACGCGCTGCTGGAGCGCAAGGGCGAGCGTACGGTGTTGATGATCACCAGGGGCTTTGGTGACGCGCTCCGCATCGGCAATCAGCAGCGCCCCGATCTGTTCGCGCGCCATATTGTCCTGCCCGAACGGCTCTACGAGCGGGTCATCGAGGTGGAGGAAAGGGTGAGCGCCGATGGCAAGGAGATCGTGCCGCTTAATTCGGAACGCGCGCGCGTGGACCTGCAGGCCGCCTACGAGGCAGGGATTCGGGCGGTCGCCATCGTGTTGATGCATGGGTACCGGTATCACCAACACGAGCTCGAGCTCGCGCGGCTGGCGCGCGAGCTCGGCTTTACCCAGGTCTCGGTGTCGCATGAGGTGAGTCCGCTGATGAAACTGGTCGGTCGCGGCGATACGACCGTGGCCGACGCCTATCTCTCGCCCATTCTGCGGCGCTATGTGCGGGGCATCGCCGAGGAGCTGGGCGGGACCCGGCTGTTGTTCATGCAGTCCAACGGCGGTCTGGTCGACGCGCGCTGGTTCCAGGGCAAGGACAGCATCCTGTCCGGTCCCGCCGGCGGCGTGGTTGGCGCGGCGCGGGTGAGCGAGCAGGCCGGCATCCACCAGATCATCGGCTTCGATATGGGCGGAACCTCGACCGACGTCTGCCACTTCGACGGGGAATTTGAACGCGTGTTTGACACCGAAGTGGCCGGCGTGCGCATGCGGGTGCCGATGATGTACATCCACACGGTCGCGGCCGGCGGCGGGTCCATTCTGCATTTTGACGGCAGCCGCTACCGCGTCGGCCCGGATTCGGCCGGCGCCGATCCCGGGCCGGTGTGCTACCGGCGCGGCGGGCCGCTGACGGTAACCGATTGCAATGTGATGGTGGGGAAACTGGTGGCGGAGTTTTTTCCCAAGGTCTTCGGCGCGCACGGCGATCAGCCGTTCGATGCGGCCAGCGTGCGCGAGCAATTCTCACGGCTGGCGGCCGAGATACACGCCGCGACCGGGGATCGTCGCACGCCTGAGCAGGTGGCCCAGGGGTTTCTGGAGATCGCGGTGGAGAACATGGCCAACGCCATCCGCAAGATCTCGGTGCAGCGCGGCTATGATGTCACGGAATACACCCTGTGCTGTTTTGGCGGCGCCGGCGGCCAGCACGCCTGCCAGGTGGCCGATGCCCTCGGCATGTCGCGGGTGCTTATGCATCCGTATGCCGGGGTACTCTCGGCCTACGGCATGGGCTTGGCCGAGCAGCGGATCCTACGCGAGCGTGCGGTGGAGAAAGTCCTCGCGGCGGGGTTGATGGAGTCCCTGCGCGCGGTGTTCGCGGAGCTGGAGCGCGAGGTGCGGGCGGAGATGCTCGCCCAGGGCCTGGAGCCGGCGGCGCTCCTCTGCGTGCGGCGGGTCCACCTGCGCTATCAGGGGACGGATACGCCGCTGGTGGTTGCCTTCACCGACCCTGCGGGGCTGGTGGAGCGGTTTGAGGCGGCCCACCGGCAGCGCTTCGGATTCATCGATGAGCGCAGGCCGTTGGTCGCCGAGGCCGTCTCCGTGGAGCTCATCGCCGCTCAGGCGCCGATGAAGGGCGTGGCGCAGGCCAACGCAGGTGGGGCGCCCGGGAGCCGCGCGCCCGTGCCGCTAGCCCGGGTGCGGATGTATTCCGTCAACGCCGGCCGTGACAGTACGGGCTTTGTCGCCGCGCCGGTGATCGACCGCCACCACCTGGCACCCGGCGACACGCTGGATGGTCCCGCCATTGTGATCGAAGCCAACAGCACCATTGTTGTGGAGCCTGGCTGGCGGGCCGAGATGGACGAACACGGGAACCTGCTATTGACCCGGCGCGTGCCGCCGAGCGGCAGGGTCTCCGTTGGGACGGCGGTCGATCCCGTGCGGCTCGAGATCTTCAATAACCTGTTCATGTCGATCGCCGAGCAGATGGGATCGGCACTGGAGAACACCAGCCACTCGGTGAACATGAAAGAGCGGCTTGATTTCTCCTGCGCCATTTTTGATGCCGCTGGTGGGCTCGTGGCCAACGCCCCGCACGTGCCGGTGCACCTGGGTTCCATGAGCGAGAGCGTGCGTAGCATCATGCTTGCGCACGCCGGAGCCATGGAACCGGGGGACGTCTACGCCCTGAATGCCCCCTATCACGGCGGCACCCACCTGCCCGATGTCACCGTGGTGACGCCGGTGTTCGATGAAGCCGGCGCCCGGATCCTGTTCTATGTGGCGAGCCGCGGTCATCACGCCGATATCGGCGGGATTACGCCGGGCTCCATGCCCCCGGCGAGTCGAAGCGTGCATGAAGAGGGCGTGCTGATCGATGATTTCAAGGTCGTTGAGGGCGGTCGTCTGCGGGAACGGGAATTGCTGGCGCTGTTGCGTGCCGGACCCTATCCGGCGCGCAACCCGCAGCAGAACGTGGCGGATATCAGGGCGCAGATCGCCGCCAATGAGAAGGGCGTGCAGGAGCTGCGCAAGATGGTGTCGCATTTCGGTCTGCCGACGGTGCGGGCCTACATGCAGCACGTGCAGGACAATGCCGAGGAATCCGTGCGGCGCGTACTGGACGTGCTGCACGACGGGCGCTTTACCGGGTATCTGGACGATGGCAGCCGTATCTGTGTCAGCATCGCCATTGACAAGGCCAGGCGTCGGGCGCGCATTGATTTCAGCGGCACCTCGGCGCAGCGGCCCACTAACTTCAACGCCCCCGTGGCAGTCTGCAAGGCGGCGGTGCTCTACGTATTCCGCACCCTGGTGGAGGATGACATCCCGTTGAATGCGGGCTGCCTCAAGCCGCTGGAGGTCATTATCCCCCGCGGGTGCATGTTGAATCCGCAATACCCGGCGGCGGTGGTGGCGGGCAACGTCGAGACCTCACAATGCATCGTCGATACGCTTTATGGCGCCCTCGGCACCATGGCCGCCTCGCAGGGGACGATGAACAATTTCACCTTCGGCGATGACCGCTGGCAATACTACGAGACCATCTGTGGCGGCTCGGGCGCCGGCCCCGACCATGACGGCACCGACGCGGTACAGACCCACATGACCAATTCGCGTCTGACCGACCCGGAGGTGTTGGAATGGCGCTTTCCGGTGCTGCTGGAGGAGTTCTCGGTTCGTGCGGGTAGCGGCGGCGGTGGGGCCCACTGCGGCGGCAGCGGCGTGGTGCGCCGTGTCCGTTTCCTCCAGCCCATGACCGCCGCGATTCTGTCAAGTCGCCGCCGGGTGGCGCCGCACGGCCTTCATGGCGGCCGCCCCGGCGTGCCCGGGCGCAACTGGGTGAGGCGCAGCGGGGGTGAGGTGCAGGAGCTGGCCGCCTGCGATCAGGTGACGATGGAGGTCAATGATGAATTTGTGATCGAAACGCCGGGGGGCGGGGGTTACGGTGGTGCATAAACGGCGACCCAGACTGGACCTGGCATGGAACAAATCGGCGGGTGGGGGGGTCTTTATATCTGAATAAATACTTTAAATTCACTCTAAACCAATCAAGAGCGCATCTAGCTGGATGCTGAAGAAGTCCTTCCATGGACGTGGTCAGCTCGCTTAGCCGCGGCGCGTGTGCTCGCCGCCTTTCTGCGGTTCGCCCCGCAGGGGCTGGCGCGCCAATCCGCTTCCGGCGGATCTGCCCGTGGCAGGTCCTGTGGCATTTCGCAGCTTGTTGAAAAAAAATTTTTCAACAAGCTGCTGGATGATCCCCTGTCTGCGATGCTGATCGAATGTTCGTGTTCTTGGGTGGTATTTGCCATAATGACGGAGGATCCATGTACCGCAGCGTGTTCACAATAGTATTCGGGCTCGCCATCAGTCTGACATTGGCCGATGAAGTCCGGGAAATCGATCCCAATGCCACGCACAGTGAGCGCTGGAACTGGTTTGTCGATGCCGTGTATACCCTGCACAAAAAACAAATCGGCGGCAAGCAGCCCAGGGTGGTCACCGGGACCGGCGGCTATTTCCGGCAGCCGGATTATTACAAGGAGATGAAATACTTCGACAAGACGTCCGGGCGGCACATCAGTACGATCCAGTGGGAGCGGGAACACCCGGAGCGCATTCATTTCATTGAGGTCTTTATCTATGATCAGCACGGGCGCGTGGTCCGGGACTACTCCGCGGCATTTCTCACCCACAGCCGCAGCGCCCCGCAGCAGACCTTGATCAACCTGCATGCCTATAGTGGCGATCTGCATGCCTTTCGTCAATTCGACGCCACCGACAATCGCATCTACGAGTTCTGTGAAGGGCGCTGGCGTGGAAAGAAAATTGAGATGCGCCTGGATGAGTTCGATATCATCGACGCCGAAGGGGTTGAAGGCGGCCTGTTCTCCACGCCCGCCTATCAGGCCTGTTTTGCCGGCCTGCCGGAAAACAGCGCCGGGGTCTATTTGACCCCGCACTAACGGCTCCACAGCCGAGTGGGCGTGTGGGTTTGGAACGACTTTCCCTATCTGGAAAACAGCGGCTTGCCGGCGGGTGACATGATCTGAATTTCTTGGCCGCGGGGCGCTTTCAGGTGCTGATTTGCATGTTGGATATCGAGGTGAGACAGCTTTGCCTGGGTGCAGATGCGAAAAGGGGTGCAGCCCGAACGGTGATGGTGCCAGCCGGGCCTGGATCTGCGAGGACGCTGGTTGCGTCCGTGGGTATCCCTTACAAGGAGGCCCCCGGGGGGCCTCCTCAAAGGGTATGTCTCCGGTATTCGGTTAAGGGTCCGCCGCGCGTGACAGCGGTTATTTGTGGCGCCGCCACAGTGCCCTCGAAAATGACCGAGGGACTTGGGTTGCCAACCGTCAGATCAAACCATCTCCTTCAGGGCTTTAAGGGGCGTCACCTTTACAACGTTGCGGGCCGGTTTTGCCTTGAACATCATCTCTTCACCGGTGAAGGGATTGGTGCCTTGTCGGGCCGGTACGGCGGGTTTGTTGACGACCTTGATCTTCATCAGGCCGGGGACGTTGAATACGCCCGGGCCGCCTTTTTTGAGGTCGCGTTGAATCAGGTCTTTCAAAGTTTCGAATACCGCGTTCACATCTTTCTTTTTGAGATCCGTCTTATCGGAAATATAAGAATAGATATCGGTCTTGGTGGTGGGCTTGCCGTATGTCTGTGCCATTAATCACTCCTAGCCTAGTTATTAGTCGTTACGGTTTAGAACCTAGAATCAATTCGTATATTACGATTCTCTAACAAAGGTAACCATAAAGTAGCACAAATTTACGCTGAAATGGTAGCTACAACGGACGACTGGCAGGAAATTTACCGATTTTTGACAGTTGCCTCGCCGCGCCGGTTCGTGCCGAGGTAGTCGGAATGGGTAGAGCCGATTGGTTGGAGAATCTCACAAAGAATCTCTGAAACGATTAATAATTTATTAATTTAAAAACACTTTCACATGTATCTGCAACCCACATCTTGGACGGGAACACGCCCGTCCGGCACCCGCGACCGAGCCAGTGATGACCTTCCACGCTCGGGGTCGCGCCATCGACGGGTTTGCCGTCCTCGAGCGGTGCGGCGGGGGGCAGCGGGCGTGCCGGCCGCCACCGCGACCGGATCAACGCTAAGCCATCGGGCTCGAGCGATCGCTCTTCGGTCTCGCCGGGGCGGTGTTGGCCTGCTATCCGTCTCCGTGGTTCTGCGGCGTGCCGGGTGTCCAAGCGGCGTCGCGAGTCGTCTCAGGAGGCGCCATTGATCATTCTCAGGCTCGTGGTGCGATGGCTGCTCACGGTATTGTTCCGCATCAAGGTCACCGGTCTGGAACACTACCAAGCCGCCGGCGACAAGGTGCTCATCATCGCCAACCACACCTCATTTCTGGACGGCATTCTGTTGTCCGCCTTCTTTCCCGACACACTGGTCTTTGCCGTCAATACCCATATTGCCAGGAAATGGTGGGCGCGCCCGTTTCTGAGTGTGGTTGGCGTCCACACTCTGGATTCCTCCCGTCCCCACGCCATCCGCACGCTGCTGCGCGACCTCAATGAAAAGCGCAAAGTGGTCATGTTCCCGGAAGGGCGAATCACGCTTACCGGTACATTGATGAAGACCTATCCGGGCACAGGTCTGCTCGCGGACAAGTCGGGCGCCGCGGTGCTGCCGGTCGGCATCGACGGGCCCCAGTACTCGCCGCTGTCAAGGTTGCGTGGACACATGCGGCTGCGCTGGTTCCCGACGATCCGGCTCACCATACTGCCGCCGAGACGACTGGCGCTGTCGGCCTCACTGCGGGGCCGGCAGCGGCGAGCGCAGGCCACACGCGTCGTGGCCGACACGATGGCGGAAATGGTATTCGCCACCTCGAATTACCGCAGCAGCTTGTTCGAAGCGTTGCTTGAGGCCCGCAGCGTTTACGGCGGCAGATGCGTCATTGCCGAAGACGACGAGCGCGAACCGCTCAACTATAACCAGCTCATCCAACGCGCGCTGTCCATCGGGGCAATGATGTCCCGATACGGCAAACGGGGCGACCGCGTCGGCGTGCTGATGCCCAATACGGTTACGGGGCTGCTCGTGTTTCTGGGTCTGCAGGCCTGCGGCCGGGTGCCGGTGATGTTGGACAGCGCCTCGGATGCCGACGCGCTGTCGGCCGCATGCCGAGTGGCGTCGGCGACCGCGGTCTATACGGCACGCGAGCTCGTGCAGACCGCACCGCTGACCGATGTCATCGGGCAATTGCAATCCCGGGTGCAGATCATCTACATCGAAGACCTCACGCCGCGCGCCGGCAAGGTCAATAAGCTGAAAGGGCTGGTTTTGACCCGCTTTGCCCGCGCGGCCTATCGGCGCTTAAGCGGCGCCATCACACCCGATGTCGCCGCCGTGGTCTTCCCGGAGCCCGCACCCGGTGGGGGCTGCCGGGGCGTTGTGCTGTCCCATGCCAACCTGCTGGCTAATTGTCACCAGCTCAGGACCCGTATTGATTCCAATGTCCGGGACATCGTCATCAATGTGTTGCCGATGTCCAGTGTCTACGGCTTGAACGTCGCCACGCTGCTGTCGCTGTTCTCCGGCATGAAGGTCTTTTTCTATTCGGCCGCGAGGCAAAACCGCAGTGCCCCGGAAGTGGCCTACGAGATTTCGGCCACCATGCTCTTCGGCAACGAGGCGCTGCTCGCCCGGTTTGCGCGCGGCGCAGACCCTTTTGATTTCCATCGCCTGCGCTATGTCTTCGCCGCCGCCGATACGCTGACCGATCAGACGCGCCGGCGGTGGCAGGAGCGTTTTGGCCTGCGGATCCTGGAGGGGTACGGTAAGAGCGAGGCGGGACCGGTGCTGGCGATCAATACGCCGGTTGAACACCGGCTGGGCACCCTGGGCAGACTGCTGCCGGGCATCGAGCACCGTCTGCAAGCGGCGCCGGCGGGCATCAGCGACGGCGGCCGGCTCTGGGTCAAGGGGCCGAATGTCATGCTGGGCTACCTCTCTCCGGGGGTCATGCCGGCGTCGTCAGCCGGTGATCGCTGGTTCGATACCGGCGAGTCCGTGCGCATCGATGAGGACGGGTTCCTGTGGCTGCTAACGCCCCCACGGGTGTCCGGCCGGTCATGAATTGACCAACGACGGGGGCCTGGGGCGGCCGCGCGGCGGGCCGGTGCGTTTTCCTGCGGTCAAATCCGCTGCTCAGTGATGCGCGAGCCGTTCCCAGTGGCTATAATGCGCGCTTGCATTCTGCGCCCCTTGGCCCCAATTTCCAGGGGTCTAAAGATCCGAATTGGAGGGTTTTCTATGCCGATTTACGAATACCGCTGCGAGGGCTGCGGGCACGAATTGGAGGTCATCCAGAAAATGAGCGAGGCCGTGCTGCGTGATTGCCCGGAGTGCGGCGAGCCGCGGCTCAAGAAACTGGTGTCCGCGGCCGGCTTTAAACTCAAGGGGACAGGCTGGTATGCCACCGATTTTAAGGACAGCGGCAAGAAAAAACAGAAGTCCGAGGCGCCTGCCAAATCGGAGCCCAAAACCGGGGGCTGCGGCGGCGGGTGTGCGCACTGAGGTGTGACGTCGGACATCCGCGGCGGGTGACTGCCGCGGGATCCGCGTTTTTGATTAGCCAACAACCGCCATGTTGACCACAAGCCATTCTCTGGAGCGTGTCGACGGCAACCTTTCGGTCCGGATCGCCCACTGATGCCTGCGTTGCGGCGTTATCTGGTGGCCGGGTTGCTGGTTTGGGTCCCGCTGGGTGTCACGGTCCTGGTGATCAAATTCCTGATCGACCTCATGGACCGCACCCTGCTGTTATTGCCCCAGGCCTACCGCCCGGAAAGCCTGCTCGGCTTCAGAATTCCCGGGCTGGGCATCGTACTCACGGCCATCATCGTGCTCGGCACGGGCATCGTCGTCGTTAATCTCTTTGGCCATAAGCTCATTTCAATCTGGGAACGTTTGCTCGCCCGCATCCCGTTGGTGCGCTCGATCTACTCGGGTGTCAAGCAGGTCGTGGAGACCATGTTGTCCAGTGATGGCAAATCCTTCAGCAAGGTGGTGTTGATCGAATACCCCCGCCGTGAGCTCTGGACATTGGCCCTTGTGTCCGGAGAGGGTTGGCGCACGGCCGGTGACCGCATCGGCGAGGACATGGTAAGCGTCTTCGTGCCGACGACGCCCAATCCGACCTCGGGTTTCTTTTTGATGGTTCCACGCAAAGACACCATTGAGCTTGATATCTCAGTTGACGATGGCCTGAAGATGATCATCTCAGCCGGCGTTCTTTTGCCGGAAAAGCGGGACCCGGCGCGGCCGGCCGGCGGCAAGTCAGTCTCTTAAACAGTGATCCTTTAATCCTTGTACCGATAAGACGGGAACGATATTGCATGCGTAGTCATTATTGCGGACAGCTCGGTGAATCTCACATAGGCCACGAAGTCACGCTCTGCGGTTGGGTAAACCGTCGCCGGGACCATGGCGGTGTCATCTTTGTCGATCTGCGTGATCGCGAGGGTGTCGCCCAGATCGTGTTCGACCCCGACCGACCGGATGCCTTTGCAATCGCCGAGGGGGTGCGCAACGAATTTGTATTGCGCATCAGTGGTCAGGTACGCAAGCGCCCGGCCGGCACCGAGAACCCGGAGCTTGCCACCGGCATGATCGAAGTATTGGTCGCCGCCGTGGAGGTGCTAAACCGGTCGGACCCCTTGCCTTTTCAGTTGGACGATACGGACATCGGCGAGGGCGTGCGTTTGAAGTACCGCTATCTGGATCTGCGCCGGGACTTCATGCACCGCAATATCCGCTTGCGTCATCGCGTGGCCCAGGCGCTGCGCGGTTTTCTGGACGGGCACGGGTTCATCGAGATCGAGACACCGATTTTGACGAGGTCGACCCCCGAGGGCGCGCGCGACTACCTGGTGCCGAGCCGTACCTATGGCGGCCAGTTCTTCGCCTTGCCGCAGTCCCCGCAGCTGTTCAAGCAACTGCTGATGGTCGCCGGCTTCGAGCGCTACTTTCAGATCGCCCGCTGTTTTCGCGATGAGGATCTGCGCGCCGATCGCCAGCCTGAGTTCACGCAGCTCGATATCGAGATGACCTTTGTGGACGAAGCGGGGGTGATGGATTTGATGGAAGCGATGATCCGTACGCTCTACAAAAATGTGATCGATGTTGATCTGCCGGACCCGTTTCCGCGTATGAATTATGATGAGGCCGTCAGCCGCTATGGCGTCGACCGGCCGGATCTACGCATCGCCTTGGAACTGATCGAGGTCGGCGATCTGATGCGAAGCGTGGAGTTCAAGGTATTCGCTGAGCCCGCCAAGAGTGAGAGTGGACGCGTGGCGGCGCTGCGGGTGCCTCGGGGCGGTCAGCTGACCCGCAAGCAAATCGATGACTACACGTCCTTTGTGGCCGAATACGGGGCCAAGGGGCTGGCCTATATCAAGGTCAATGACGTCGGCCGGGGTCGCGATGGTCTGCAGTCGCCTATTCTCAAATTCCTGCCCGATGAGGTGATTTCCGCTCTTATCCAGCGACTGGGCGTGCAGGATGGCGATCTGATCTTCTTTGGCGCGGATCATGCCAGCGTGGTGAATGCCTCGCTGGGCGCGTTGCGTCTCAAACTTGGCCAGGACATGGGGTCGCGGGAAAGCGGCTGGAAGCCGGTGTGGATTGTCGATTTTCCGATGTTCGAATACGATGACGAGATCCGCCGTTGGAAGTCCCTGCATCATCCGTTTACGGCGCCGCGGGAGGTTGACACCGTGGACGTCGATCCGGCGAACGCCCGTTCCCGTGCTTACGATCTGGTGGTCAATGGTTCGGAGATCGGCGGCGGTTCCATTCGTATCCATCATCCCGAAGTGCAGGGCAAGGTGTTTGCCGCGCTCGGGATCGACGAGCAGGAGGCGCGCGAGAAATTCGGTTTTCTGTTGGACGCGTTGCGCTATGGCGCCCCGCCGCACGGCGGCATCGCCTTTGGGCTCGACCGCATCGTGTCGCTCATGGTCGGCGCCGATTCCATTCGTGACGTGATCGCGTTTCCCAAGACCCAGAAGGCCTCGTGTCTGTTGACTGAGGCGCCGAGCATCGTCGATGACGATCAGTTGCGCGAGCTCAACATCAAGTTGCGCAAGCCGGTGGGGACCTCCCCGGCGTGAAACCGTATAAGCGGCCCGAATCGGTGTTGGTCGTAGTCTACAGCCGTGGTGGAAGGGTGTTGTTGCTGCGGCGGGCGGATCATCCGGAATTCTGGCAGTCCGTGACAGGCAGCATGAAGTGGGAAGAAAGCCTGCCGCGGCGCGCGGCCGAGCGGGAGCTCAAGGAAGAAACCGGGCTCGAACCCGAGGCGGGATTACAAGAGCTTGATCTGACCTTCCGCTATGAGATCCTGCCGCAGTGGCGTTATCGCTACGCACCCGAGGTCACCGCGAATCTGGAGCACGTCTTTGTGCTTGAGTTGCCCGCCGAAGTGGACGTCACCTTGAATCCGGCCGAGCATACTGACTACGCATGGCTGAACGTCCAAGAGGCGCTGGCCAAGGCGACCTCGTGGAGCAACCGCGACGCCATCCGGCAGGCGGTCGGGTCGGGCTAAACCGGCATTCCTGAATTCGTTTAGAAGCGGAGGATATGATCCTTCAACGCAAAGGCGCGAAGACGCGGAGAAAAAATCGCCCTGGCCCCGTGTTTGCCGATAAGCCAGACACCGCCGTCCCAGCCTCCCCGGCAAACGTGGTCCTGGTGCACGGTGTGTGGTTGCCGGCATGGAGCCTGGCGCCGCTGGCGCGGCGCCTGCGCGCCCGCGGTTACCTTTGCCATTTGTTTTCCTATCATTCGGTGGGGCGTGATCTTGAAGACAACGCGCGGCGCCTGCAACGCTATCTCGATACGCTGGCCGGGACGCCGGTGCACCTGGTCGGCCACAGTCTGGGCGGCATTCTGATCCGCTCCCTGTTTCGCGACTATCCCGATCAGCGGCCCGGGCGGATTGTGATGCTTGCCACGCCGCTCAATGGGAGCGTGGTCGCCTCGCGGTTGGCCGCCAGCCGCTTCGGCGGTTGGCTGATCGGCCGCAGCCTGCGCCAGTTAGTGGGCGAGCGGCCCGGCTGGGAGCGGCACGATCGCGAGGTGGGGATGATTGCGGGGACTCTGGGCATCGGGATTGGCCGGTTTCTGGTGCCGGGGTTCGCCGCCGAAAGCGATGGCACGGTGGCGGTTGCCGAGACCCGCGCCGCGGTGACTGACCATATCCACGTCCCGGGCTCGCACACGACCATGCTGTTCTCGGCCGAGGTTGCGGCACAGATCTGCCGCTTCCTGCAGTCCGGGAGATTCCGCCATTGACCGCAGGCCGCGAAACGCCTTTTTTCAGCGTCCGGTGAACGCGCCGCGCGGGCCCCTTGGACTGTCGATACGGTGAGACCGGCTCAGCTGGGCTTGCGCAGCGGCGAAGACCGGTGGCCCACCACCTTTTCAGCAAGATCGACCAGATCGACCTTGTCCTGATAGCGGTCGATGCCGCGAGTGGCCAAGGCAATGGCGCCGGCCACCTCATCGGCGTCGGCCTCGGGCCTGGCCGCGAGCTCGGCGGCGGCGGCAATGTGTAACGCCCGTTTTTCGGTATCGCCATGCTCGTGCACCGTCTCCTCGTCCCTGCCTGCGGTCTCGCTCCAGGCGGCCAGGGCCTCCAGGGCGCCGGCGGCGAGGGCCTCTTTTTTCAGGGCCTCCTTGATCGCGCGGGCCGTCGCCACCGAGCGGTCCTGCCCGGAAAGCCAGTTTTTCGTCCATTGCCTGAATTCTGCGTTCTTGTAGATCATGCAAATGGCGCTGATGCCAAAGATCAGCTTGTGCTCCAGAGTGACGGCCGGTGCCGGAATTTCCTTCACCACCGTATACGCCTGCGGTTTTTTCGGGTCTTTGGTCACGGCATGGGTGTTCAACATGAACAGCCTGGCGTGGGGGTCGGTGGGGCCGGGTGCCTCCAACGCCGCCAATAGCGGCGAATCATGGCCCTCCGCGGTCATACGTGTGAGCGGTTCATCGCCGTCGGGCGCCGCGGCGTGGACGAACTTGCCGGCCGTTACCCGCAGGCGTTCGGCGGTAGAGCCCGCCTTGTCGGTCAGCACGTATTTTCTCATCCGAACCCCTCGATAGCCGCGATCTCGTACCCGGATGCCCCTGCTGCGTTCCTCAGTGATGGGCGATGCCCGCGCGGACGTAGCGGCGGATGGCAAATGGGATGCACGGATGCAAAGCATAATGCGCGGCGGGTAGCCGCGCAATGTGGGAACGCGGCCGGGGCTGGAAGCAGACAGCGCCTCGCGGCATCGCCGGCGGTGGCGCTGTTGGGGCGGCCGCCTGCAAATGCTAAACTGCGCGCTAGTCACTGCATGGCAACACTGAAATATTCGATTTATCAAGAGGTTAGATACTCACATGGCCGGACATAGCAAGTGGGCCAACATCCGCTTCCGCAAGGGCGCGCAGGACGCGAAGCGGGGGAAGATTTTTACCAGGCTGATCCGCGAGATCACGGTCGCCGCGCGCACCGGCGGCGGCGATCCGGCGGGCAATCCACGCCTGCGCACCGCCATTGACAAGGCGCTGGGGCAGAATATGCCCAAGGACAAGATCGAGAACGCCGTCAAACGCGGCACGGGCGAGCTCGAAGGCGTTGCTTACGAAGAGGTGCGCTATGAGGGTTACGGCCCCAGCGGGGTGGCGGTGCTGGTGGAGTGTGCCACGGACAACCGCAAGCGCACGGTCAGTGAGGTGCGCCACGCCTTTTCCAAACATGGCGGGAATCTCGGCACCGACGGATCGGTGGCCTATCTGTTTAATCAGGTGGGTATACTGAGTTATCCGGCCGGTAGCGATGAAGAGGCCATCATGGAAGCGGCCCTGGACGCCGGCGCCGAGGATGTGCTCAGCGATGAGGCGGGCGCGATCGAGGTCCTGACCACGCCGGAGAATTTTGAAGCGGTTCGCGAGGCCATGGCAGGGACCGGGCTGGTCCCGGAGCTGGCCGAGGTCACCCGGCGTGCCACAACGGAAACGCCGGTCACCGGCGCCGAAGCGGAGAAAACGCTCAAACTGCTCGACGCCCTGGAGGAACTGGACGATGTGCAAGACGTCTACAGTAATGCCGATTTTCCGCAAGATATCCTCGAACAAGAGGCCGGCTAACACCGGGGCTGCTGGCGGCTGATGCGGATTCTGGGCATCGATCCGGGTTCGCGCCTGACCGGTTTTGGCGTGGTGAACGTCACACGCAGCGGAAGGGTGTCCTATCTTGCCAGTGGCTGCGTGGCTTCCACCGAGGGCGGCCTGCCCGAGCGGTTGACCATGATCTACCGTGGGATCGCCGAGGTCATCGACGCCTATCGCCCTGAATCCGTTGCCGTCGAAAAGGTGTTTATGGCCCGCAATGCCGACTCCGCGCTCAAGCTCGGACAGGCCCGCGGGGCGGCGATCTGTGCGGCGGCCAACCGCGATCTTGAGATAAGCGAGTACACCGCGCTGCAGATCAAGCGCGCGGTCGTCGGTAAGGGGCACGCCGGTAAACAGCAAGTCCAACACATGGTCAAGGTGCTCCTGGGGCTGTCGGAGTCCCCGCGGGCGGATGCGGCCGATGCGCTCGCCTGCGCTATCTGCCATGCCAATCAGGCTGTGGGCAACGCGGCACTGCTGCGCGGTCTCGGCCGACACGTGCAGGTGATAAAGTGATCGGGCACCTGAAGGGCAGACTCGTTTATAAGGAACCCCCGACGCTGCTGGTCGATGTCAGTGGTGTGGGCTATGAGCTGGAGGCGCCCATGACCACGTTCTACGATCTGCCGGCCGTGGGCCAGGAGCTGACCTTGTACACCCATTTGCTGGTCCGCGATGATGCGCACCTGTTATACGGTTTTTCCCGCGAATCGCAGCGGCGCCTGTTCCGTGGGCTGATCAAGGTCAACGGTGTCGGGCCGCGGGTGGCGCTGGCGATCCTGTCCGGTCTGACGTATCAGGAATTCGAGCAATGTGTGGTGGCCGAAGACGTGGCGCGGCTGACGCGGGTGCCGGGCATCGGGCGCAAGACCGCCGAGCGCCTGATCGTGGAGATGCGCGACAAGGTCCCGGTGCCCGTTTCCGGCACGGGTGAGGCGGGGCCACCGCCGCCGCAGAACGATCCCGTCAGCGAGGCCGTCAGCGCCCTGACCGCGCTCGGCTACAAACCGCAGGAAGCAAGCCGACTGGTGCGCGCGGTGCCGACCGAGGGCCTGCGCACGGAGGAAATCATTCGTCAGGCGCTTAAAAGCGTGGCAGGATAGTGGCCATGGTCGAAACCGAACGCCTGCTTTCCGCGCACCTGCTGTCCTCTCCCGGGGAATCTACCCATGAAAATCGCCTGCGGCCAGCGCAGTTGCGCGAATACATCGGTCAGCCCCACGTGCATCGGCAGATGCAGGTGTTCATCCCCGCGGCGCGCGCCCGCGGCGAGGCGCTGGACCATGTGTTGCTGTTTGGCCCGCCGGGACTGGGCAAGACCACGCTGGCCCATATCATTGCCAACGAGATGGGCGCCAATCTACGCCAGACGTCCGGGCCCGTGTTGGAGCGTGCCGGCGATCTGGCGGCGCTGCTGACCAACCTGGAGGCCAACGACGTTCTGTTCATCGATGAGATTCACCGCTTGAGCCCGGTGGTGGAGGAGATTCTGTATCCGGCGATGGAGGACTACCAGCTCGATATCATCATTGGCGAGGGTCCGGCGGCGCGCTCCATCAAGCTGGACTTGCCGCCGTTCACGCTGATTGGCGCGACCACGCGCGCGGGGCTGTTGACCTCACCGCTGCGCGACCGCTTCGGCATCGTCCAACGCCTGGAGTTCTATTCGCAGGAGGATCTGGCGAAGATCGTGGCGCGCTCGGCCGCGATACTGGGGGTCGCCACGGAGCCGGCGGGGGTGATGGCCATCGCCCGTCGTTCCCGCGGCACGCCGCGGATCGCCAACCGGCTGCTGCGGCGCGCCCGCGATTACGCCGAGATCAAAGGTAATGGCGTTCTGACCGGCGACATTGCGGCGGCCGCGCTCGACATGTTAGAAGTCGATGAGCAGGGGTTCGATACGCTGGACCGCAAATTGCTGCTTGCGGTATTGGAGAATTTCGACGGCGGCCCGGTCGGTATTGACAGCCTCGCCGCGGCCTTGAGCGAGGAGCGCGGCACGCTCGAGGATGTGATCGAACCCTATCTCATACAACAGGGTTTTCTCATGCGCACCACGCGCGGGCGCATGGCAACGCGCAAGACCTGGGAGTACTTTGGCATGCAGGTTCCACCCGTGACCGAACGACGACAACAGGGTCTGTTCGAACCCGAGTAGCCCTTAATTAACGTTTAACCCCGCTGCCGGATTGATTCGTTATTAGTTTTAAGAGACCCATTGTGAGCACGGCCTTTGCCATTCCTGTCCGAGTCTACTATGAGGATACCGATGCCGGTGGCGTGGTCTATTACGCCAATTACCTCAAGTTCATGGAGCGCGCGCGCACGGAGTGGCTGCGCGCTATCGGCTTCGAACAGGACCACCTGTCCCGTGAGCTGGGCGTGGTCTTCGCCGTGCGCACGATCGTGCTCGATTATCTCAAGCCGGCGCGCTTTAACGATACCCTGGAGGTGAGCGTGTCGATGAGCCGGCGCGGCAAGGCGAGTCTCACGTTCGCACAGACAGTCAGCCGCACCGGTGAGACCTTGTGCCAGGGTGAGGTAAAAATCGCGTGTGTGGACAGCAATAGTTTTGCGCCGCGCCGGATACCGGACGC
The DNA here is from genome assembly GCA_947258385.1 of Acidiferrobacterales bacterium. Lineage (GTDB taxonomy): Bacteria > Pseudomonadota > Gammaproteobacteria > Acidiferrobacterales > SZUA-150 > CAMYII01. Next base: position 18,862 of record CAMYII010000058.1, on the reverse strand, counting down.
GATGGCGACACAACTCGAAGGGCTGAGCAAACTGTAATCATGACGGTGATCCCAAACGAAGGCATTGCGCTTCTCGCGCTGATTCAAAACGCCAGCCCGCTGGTGCAACTGGTGATGGCAATGCTGTTGCTGGCCTCGCTGATTTCATGGACCATGATATTCCGCAAATGGTTTGGCATACGCGCCGCCTACCGGGAATCGAAACAGTTCGAGGAACGGTTTTGGTCTGGCGGCAACATCAACCAGATGTATGCCGAATTCACCCGCCGCGGCGCCAATCCCACGGGCATGGCGAGCCTGTTTGTCGACGGGTTCAAGGAGTACAAGCGCCTGGTGCAGCAACAGTCCATCAAGGCCCCAGACATCCTGGACGGCGTGCAGCGCGCCATGCGTGTGTCGTTGTCACGGGAGATCGACCGCCTGGAGACGCACCTGGCGTTCCTGGCGACGGTGGGATCCACCAGTCCCTATGTCGGGTTGTTCGGTACCGTTTGGGGTATCATGAATTCCTTCCGCTCCCTGGGCGCGGTACAGCAGGCGACCATTGCCCATGTCGCGCCCGGCATCGCCGAGGCCCTGATCGCCACCGCCATGGGTTTGTTCGCGGCCATCCCGGCGGTCATCGCCTATAACCGCTATTCCAATCAAACCGAGCGGCTCATCAATCGTTACGAGATCTTCATGGAAGAGTTCTCCAGCGTTGTTCAGCGGCAGAGTTTCACTGCGCGGTCCTGAGCATGTACGCACAGCATAAGCGGAAAAAACGGCTGATGAGCGAGATCAACGTCGTGCCCTATATCGACGTCATGCTGGTCTTGCTCGTGATTTTCATGATCACCGCGCCGCTGTTGACCCAAGGCATCAAGGTCGATCTGCCCGAGGCCCAGGCCAGGCCGGTCAATATCCAGGACAATGAAACGATCGTGGTGACCGTGGACAAAAAAGGCGCCTATTATCTGGACGACCGCGAGATCGGCGTCGAGGCCTTGCGCGAGAAGGTCAGTAAGATCCTACGGCTGCGCCCGCAGACGCCGGTCGTGGTCCGCGGTGACCACCAGGTCTCCTACGGCAAGGTCGTTGCCGTGATGACGATACTGCAAGAGGCCGGGGCGCCCACCGTGGGGCTGGCCACGCAGAGCCCGAAACAGAGCAAGCGATAGCGTGAGGCATCACACGGGCGAGGAGCCACGGAACCAAGTGAGGCGCGGCGTGTCGCAAGACTCAAGTTGCAACGCGCGGTCGGTGTCGATGCAGGCAAAATGACGGTCGAACAGGCGACAAGAGCCCCGGTTGACGGTTATGCTGGTGGCTATAAGGCTTTCTTTTTTGCGCTGCTGGTGCATGCGCTTGTGATACTGTTGTTGTCAGTCAGTTTCCGCTGGCCCTGGCGTGCGGAGCCTGTCCCGGAGAACGTGCTGCAGGCGGTGGTGATCAAGGAGAGCCCGCCGCCGGCGATACCGAGAACGCCTCCAGAAGATAGCGAACGGGTACGGCGCGAGCAGGACCAGCGGCAGAAGCAGCTCGCGGCCTTGAAGGCGCAGGAGGAGGCCAAGCGCCAGGAGGCCGAGCGACAGCGGCAGGCCAAGGAGGCGGCCGAACGCCGGCGCAAGGAACAAGCGGAAAAAAAGCGCCGCGCACAGGAGGCGGCCGAACGCCAGCGCCAGGAGCAACAGCAGGCGTTGCAGGAGCTGCTACAGGCCGAGGAGCAGCAGCGCGTGGCCCAGGCCCAACAGGCGCACGCATTGGCCCTGGCCGACAAATACAAGGCTCTGATCCGGCAGAAGGTCAGCCGTAACTGGGTGCGTCCACCGGGCGCGAAAAGCGGTATGGAATGCGTCGTCAGGGTCAGGTTGGTGCCGAGCGGCGAGGTCATCAGCGCCGAGGTCGTCACCTCGAGCGGGAGCGCGGTCTTTGATCGTTCCGTGGAGAACGCGGTGTACAAGGCCGCGCCGCTGCCGATCCCGCAGGAAGAGGATCTGTTCGAGTATTATCGTGAGATTGAATTTCAATTCAGACCGGAGGGCTAGGGTCATTGATGGTTAGGCGTGTAGGGTTATTGTTGGTTGCATGGGGCTTGATCGCCTGCAGCCAGACGGCACAAGCCGTATTGACGATAGAGATTACGCAGAGCGCGGATGTCGGTCTGCCGATTGCAATCGTGCCGTTCGCCTTGGCGGGTAAAGACAAACCGGCGCACGACGTCGCCGCTGTCGTTGAGGCCGACCTCGCGCGCAGTGGCCGTTTTGCACCCGTGCCCCGCAAGCATTTTCTCGGCACGCCGCACGAGGACCAGGATGTGGTGTTCAAGGACTGGCGCCGCATCAAGGCCGAGGCGCTGCTCATCGGCAAGAAGAAAAAGCTGCCGAACGGCCAGTGGCAGGTGGAGTTCCGGCTCTACGATGTTTTCAAAGGCAAGCAGTTAGCGGGTTATATCTTTCGTGTGGACGAGAATGCGCTGCGGGCTACCGCGCACCAGATCAGCGACGTGGTGTACGAGCGGCTCACGGGTGAGCCGGGCGCGTTCAGCAGCCGTATCGCCTATGTCACCAAGGAGACCCACAAGAAACGCAATATCTACAAGCTGCAGGTCGCGGATTCCGACGGTTACGGGCCGGTGACCATCGTCAAATCCCCCGAGCCGCTGCTATCGCCGGCCTGGTCCCCGGACGGCGCGCGCCTGGCCTATGTCTCGTTCGAGGAACAGCGTTCGATGGTCTACGCGCAGTCTCTGGTCGACGGCAGGCGGGAGAAGCTGGCGGAATTCACCGGCATCAACGGCGCCCCGGCCTGGTCCCCGGACGGCAAACGCCTGGCGTTGACCTTGTCCCGGGATGGCAATCCCGAGATCTACGTGATGGATTTCGCCTCCAGGCGGTTGACCCGGTTGACCAAAAATTATGCCATTGACACCGAGCCGGCCTGGTCGCCCGACGGACGCCATATCATCTTCACCTCGGACCGTGCCGGGCAGCCGCAGATCTATCGCATGGACGCCGATGGCGGTGATGTGACACGCCTGACATTCGAAGGCAGCTATAATGCCCGCGCCTCCTATGCACCGGATGGCGCGACGCTCACGCTGGTGAGCAGAAACGGCGGGGCGTATCATATCGCCATCCTGCACCTGGCCAATAATCTGCTGCAGGTGTTGACCGATACGCCGCTCGACGAGTCGCCGAGTTTTGCCCCAAACGGACGTATGGTGCTCTACGCCACCGAGGTGCGTGGCGGTGGCGTGCTGGCGTCAGTCTCGGCCGACGGACGCGTACGGCAAGTTTTCAAATTCGAACAGGGTGATGTCCGCGAGCCCGCCTGGTCACCCTCCAATCAACCACTACAATATACGGAGTAACGTTATGACAAAAAAAGCGTGGGTATTATTGGCAGCGCTCGCCGTCCTGGGTGTGGCGGGTTGTGAGACCACGGGCGTGCCTTATGATGTGGAGACCGGCGGCCTGACCGACGCCCAGGTGGCGTTACTGGCCGAACAGCGGGTGTACTTCGACTTTGACAGCAGTACCATCAGCAGCGAGTCCCGTGCCATTATCGAGGCCCATGCGGCCGATATGAGGGCGCGTCGGGGTGCGAGTGTGGCGCTCGAAGGCCACTGCGACGAGCGCGGTACACGCGAGTATAATCTGGCGCTGGGCGAGCGCCGCGCGCAGGCCGTCGCGCGGCTGTTCCGCGCGCTTGGCGTCGCCGCTAATCGTATTACGACGGTTTCCTACGGTGAGGAAAAGCCCGTCGCGCTGGAGCACAACGAAGCCGCCTGGCGCCAGAACCGGCGGGTTGAGATCATTAAACGGTAGATCATGCTTATGGGATCGCGCAAAGTTCAATTAGTCGCTATCGCGCTTGGGGCAATCGTGATCGGCACCTCGCTTGAGGCGGCCGAGCGGGGTGTGTCGCGGAAATCAGCGGCGCCGGGCGCCGACACTGTCGTGGACTTGCTGCTACAGGTCGATGTGCTGCAGACCGAACTCAGGGAGTTGCGTAACCAGGTTGAGATGCAGAACAAGGCGCTCGAACGCCTCGAGTCGAGGCAAAAAGATCTGCTGCAAGATCTCGACGAGCGGGTGCGGGCGCTGGAGCACGGCAGTGGTGCGGCGCCCCGCGGTAAGGGCGCAGCGGCTGCGGCCGGGCGCCGGCCGGCGCCGGCGAGCCGGGCGCAGGAGCAGCAGGAATACGACGCCGCGTTTAATCTGATGAAGCAGGGATTTTATGATCGGGCGGTCAAGGCCTTCAGGGGTTTCATTGCCAGCTATCCGGACAGCTCGCTGGTGGGTAACGCCCAGTACTGGATCGCCGAGGCCAATTACGTCGTGCGAAATTTCAAGAAGGCGCTGGCGGAGTTTGATAAGGTGGTCAAGGAGCATCCCAAAAGTGCCAAGGTGCCCGACGCCTTACTAAAGATCGGCTATACCCACTATGAGCTGGAACAATGGGAGCAGGCGCGCGCGTCCTTGAACGATGTCGTCAAACGCTATCCCAACACCCGCGTCGCCAAGTCTGCCGAGCGGCGGTTGCGGACGATGAAGCAGGAAGGTCGTTAGGGCGTTTTTTTTAACGATTGGTATGCCATCGGCACATTCCGGGCTTGAAGTTGTGAACGATCGACAGTCCGCGCGTGAACGCCTGCGCGTGAGCGAGATATTCTATTCCCTGCAAGGCGAGGCGCGCACGGTGGGCCTGCCCACGGTGTTCGTGCGCCTGACCGGCTGCCCCCTGCGCTGCGGTTATTGCGATACCGAATATGCCTTTGAAGGCGGCCAGTGGATGGCGTTCGAGGCGATTCTGACACAGGTGGCGGCTTTTGCGCCGCGCCATGTGACCGTCACCGGTGGTGAGCCGCTGGCGCAGCGGCCGTGCCTGGCGTTGCTCAACATGCTGTGTGACCGGGGTTATGCCGTGTCCCTTGAGACCAGCGGGGCGCTGGACATCAGTGCGGTGGACGAACGGGTGAGCATCGTCATGGATCTGAAAACGCCGGGGTCCGGCGAGAGCGAGAAAAACCGTTACCAGAATACCCGGCATCTCCGTGCCAAAGACCAGGTGAAGTTTGTTATCGGTGACCGTGCCGATTACGACTGGAGCCGTGAGATGATCGAGCACTACCGGCTCGATGGGCGCTGCGAGGTCCTGTTTTCCCCGTCGTACGGCAAACTGGCCCCGGCCGAGCTGGCCGATTGGATTCTGCAGGACCGCCTGCCGGTGAGGCTGCAGATCCAGCTGCACAAGCTGCTGTGGGGCGAGGCCCGTGGGCGCTAAGGCCCCCGGCGGCAGCGGCAAAGCCGCTGTCGTGCTGGTCTCCGGCGGCCTGGACTCGGCCACGCTGCTGGCGATCGCCCGGGCCGAGGGCCGGGTTTGCCACGCGCTGACGTTTGATTACGGTCAGCGCCATCGTGTCGAGCTGCAGGCGGCGCGGCGGGTGGCCGCGCGCCTCGGGGCGGCCGAACACCGTATTGTGCCCCTGGATCTGACCTGGATGGGCGGATCGGCGCTGACCGACCAGGCGATCCCCGTGCCCGCCTCGGGCGCGGCGCCGGGCAGCGCCATCCCGGCGACCTACGTCCCCGCCCGCAATACCATTTTTCTGTCGATTGCCCTGGGCTGGGCCGAGGTGCTGGGTGCGCGGGACATTTATATCGGCGCCAATGCGGTCGATTATTCCGGTTACCCGGACTGTCGGCCGGCGTTTATCGAGGCCTTCGAGCGGCTCGCCAACCTCGCCACCCGGGCGGGCGTCGAAGGGGCGGGGTTTCGTATCCAGGCGCCGCTGGTATCGCTGTCCAAGGCCGAGATCATCCGCACTGGCGTCGGGCTCGGTGTGGACTACGCCCAGACCCTGTCCTGCTACGACCCGGACGCCGAGGGGCGGGCCTGTGGCCGCTGCGATGCCTGCCGCCTGCGTGCCGAGGGCTTCGCCGTTGCCGGGATCGCGGATCCCACGCCTTACCAGCCCGCCTGAGACAGACCCCTGGTCGGACCCCGCCGAGCGTTTTATAATGGTACGCTTTGGGGGGATTTAGGAATATTCCCCAAGGCTGCGGCGTCTTTGCCTAGGTGGTCGGGCCGGACCCGGTCCGCGACTTGTATAAGCGACTGATTACACAATTATTATTCCAACCGAGGGGGTGGTTTCCATGGACTTCACGATCCATAACCAGGTGTTACTGTGGGTGTTTCTCGTGGCCGCGGTCATGGGCGGCGTGGTCAACAAGACCAATTTCTGCACCATGGGCGCGGTTTCTGACTGGGTGAACATGGGCGACACCGGCCGCCTGCGGGCCTGGCTGCTGGCCATGGCCGTGGCCCTCGGCGGGGTGCTGATCCTCGAGACCGCCGGTGTGCTCAGCATCGGCAGCGACACCTTCCCGCCTTACCGGACGGCGAATTTTGCCTGGCTGCGCTATGTTCTCGGGGGTTTCCTGTTCGGCGTCGGCATGACCCTGGGCAGCGGCTGCGGCAACAAGACGCTCGTGCGCATCGGCGGGGGCAATCTCAAATCACTGGTGGTGCTGATCGTGGCCGCCATTGCCGCCTACCTGATGTTGTGGACGGACTTCTTCAGCGTCGTCTTCATGAGCTGGATGCAGCCGACGATCGTCGATCTGGCGGCCCGGGGCGTCCCCAGCCAGGAGCTCGGGGCCGTGATCGGCGGGGCGCTCGGCATGGAGGACGCGACCGTGCTGCATCTCATCGTGGGCGCGGCGATTGCCCTGGCGCTGCTGGTTTTCATTTTCAAGTCCCGTGACTTCCGCGGCGGCTTCGACAACATCCTCGCCGGCGTGACCGTGGGCCTGGCGGTAGTGGCCGGCTGGTATCTGACGGGCGGGCCGATGTGGGAACCCTGGAAGGAGTATGCCGATTTTGCCACGGAGGTGCCGAGCCGCGTGGCCGTGCAATCCTACACCTTTATCAGTCCCATGGGTGACAGCGTGCGCTACTTAATGCAGCCGACCAAGCTGTCGCTCATTAACTTCGGGGTGATAGCGCTCGCGGGGGTGATCGTGGGCTCGTTCCTTTATGCGATTTTCAGCCGCGGCTTCCGCATCGAGTGGTTCGCGAGCAAAGCCGACACAGTGAACCATGTGATCGGCGGTGTGCTGATGGGCATCGGCGGCGTGCTGGCCATGGGCTGCACCGTCGGCCAGGCGATCACGGGTGTCTCCACCCTTGCCACCGGCTCGATTCTGACGTTCGTGGCCATCGTGTTCGGCAGCGCGCTCACCATGAAGGTGCAGTTCAATATGCTGGACCAGCAGGGTTTCCTGGCCGCGCTGCGGGCCAGCCTGATCGACATGCACCTGTTGCCGGCGCCGCGCAAGTCCGCGGCTTAAGGCGGGCCATGCCGGCAAGGTCGATACCATGGGGGGCGCAAGCCCCCCATGGTTTGACAGCCCGGCGGCGGGTCTGGATAATGCCGCCTTCGCCGCGCCCAGCCCGGCGGCCGATCGCGGCAAACAACGAGTTGTTCTGAATTTCCCCCGGGCCGTTAGCTCAGTTGGTAGAGCACCGGACTTTTAATCCGATGGTCGTAGGTTCGATTCCTACACGGCCCACCATTTATCCGATCCAATAAATCTCCGCGTTGCATTTTCGGGATCTTGGCCTCGTCTCTGATAGACTGTCCAGGTCAGACAATCATTTATTGAAGGTGAATGGGTGATGACCGCCGCGCCAGCACAGGGTCTATGACACACGCAAACGCCTCTCATGCTGAACCTGGCCCAACCCAGGGCCATCGAAAGCGGCGCCTGTTCTTTGCCCTGTGGCCGGATGATGAGGTGCGCGAGCGCTTGTATGCCGTCGGCGAGCCGGTCGCCTGGGCGCGGCCGGCCAAGCGCGTGCCGATGGATAAGCTGCACCTCACCTTGATGTTCCTGGGTTATGTCGATGAGGCGCAGCGGGAGTGCGCCGTCGGGGTCGCAGGCGGCATCAAAGAGAGTCGTTTTACCTTAACGATCGATCAGGCCGGGCACTGGTCGCGATCGAAGATCCTTTGGGCGGGGAACGAGGCCATGCCGCCCGGGTTGCTCGCGGTTGTCGCGCGGCTGCGCAATGGATTGGCGGCCTGCGGGATCAAGCCCGAGGACCGCGATTACCGTTGCCACGTGACATTGGGGCGCAATGTGAGAAAGAAACCCGTGCTCACCGCGATCGAGGCGATTCGATGGCCGGTCGATCAGTTTGTGCTGGTGGAATCAAATACCCTGCCTGCAGGCGCGCAATACCGGATCATCGGCGCCTGGGATCTGGGCTGAGGGGTGTCGCGGTCTGCACGCCCAGGCGAGTTCAAGCGGACACGCGCCCTGATACCGGCAGGTAGTCCACCGGGTTCACGCCGTAGGTGCCGGCGGCGATCACTTTCCTGATTTCCAACGCCCTGTGGCTGCCGTTGCCCGCCCGCTCGGACAGGTTGACGATCTTTGGCTTCAAATAGGGCAGTTTCTCCGGCGTCAACACCAGCACAACGCGCGGCTTGAGCCGGCGCATGCGGTTGATGGTGACCACTACACCGATGCTGCCGGTGTTCATCTCGACCAGGCTGCCGATGGGGTAGATGCCCATGCATTGAATGAATTGTTCGACCAGCATGGCGTCGAAGTCCGTAATTCGCCATTCGTACATTTTTTTTAACGCCTCATGCGAGGACAGGCCCGAGTGATAGGCCCGGTCGCTGGTGATCGCATCGTAACAATCGACAATCGCGCCAATCAGCCCAAAGCGGCTGATCTGTTCGCCTTTCAAGCCGCCGGCATAACCGGCGCCGTTAAAGCGCTCATGGTGGTAGCGGGCGACATCGATGGCAAGATCGGGGATGCCGCGAGTGCTCTCCAGGATGGCCACGCCCTGGGGGACGTGGCTTTTCATGGTCTCGAATTCGCCGGCGGTGAGACGGCCGGGCTTGTTCAGGATTTCGGTTGGGACCTTCATTTTGCCAATGTCGTGCAGCAATGCGCCGAGCCCAAGGATATTCAGTTCCTCGCGGGTGAAATCGAGGTGGCGCCCGAAGGCGAGGGCGAGTATGCAGACCCTGAGGCTGTGCAGCGCGGTGTATTCATCCTTGCTTTTCAGTTGGCCTAGACAAATCAGGGCATCGGGGTTGCGGATGATACTGTCGACCATCCCGGCGACGGCCTGTTTTGCCGATGCCGTGTCGATGCTTTTGCCGAGCCGCACATCCTGCATGATGTTGTAGACGGCATCCCGGGTGTGCCTCTCCACCGATTTGGCAGGCTCGAGCTCCTCTTCCAGGGTCGTCTGATCCGGGTGCAAGGCGGCCCGCGAGCGCGCGTCCTCGGCTTGAGTCCGCACGGCCGCTTCGTAGGGCTGCGCTGATGCCTTCTCCCCGGCAGTGGCCTCCTGCGCGTATTGTTGGCCCGGGGCGGCGGGTTCGACATCGGCGCCCAGCGTGGTATCGATGTAGACGTGTTCGCAATACTTGCGCAGCTGCGCGAGCTCTTCGTCGGTTGTGATCTCGAAACCCTGGAATAGAAAAGGCGTGTCCACCCAGGGCCGGTCCAGCTCCGAGACGTACATCCCCTTCTTGACGGCTGTCGTGGCTATCTTCTTTTTCATGCTGTCCGCTCCGGCGACAGCTCATGCGGGCCGGCGCCTACCGCCAGTCAGAATCGAGATCCTGGACTTGGCTCGAGGATTCAGGCGCGAACCTGCCGCGCTCGAAACGGGAATGCGATACGTCACGGGGCAGGCGCTGGAGCTGCCTGCCCCGTGAAACAACCGCTATAAGAAGAAGTATAGCCGCTTATAATTCGGCTGCTTGCCGTCGGCGTTCCAGCAGCTCGTGGACTTTGGGCTGCAGGATCAGCTCCATGGCGAAGGCCATCTTGCCGCCGGGTATGACAATGGTGTTCGGTCGGGACATGAACGAGCCGTGGATCATCTGCAGCAGGTAGGGGAAATCCTGGGCCTTGTGGTCGCGGAAGCGGATGACCACAAAGCTTTCATCAGGTGTGGGGATATCCCTGGCGATGAAGGGGTTGGAGGTATCCACCGTCGGCACGCGCGTGAAGTTGATGTGGGTGCGGGAGAATTGAGGCGTAATATCGGTCACGTAATCGCGCATACGCCGCAGAATCGTTTGCGTCACTGCTTCGGCGGAATAGCCGCGCTCCTTGGTGTCGCGATGAATCTTCTGGATCCACTCCAGGTTGACGATGGGCACCACGCCGACGAGCAGGTCCACGTGCTGGGCGACATTGGCGGTCTCGGTGACCACACCGCCGTGCAGGCCCTCGTAGAACAGTACGTCAGTACCCTCGGGCAGCAGTTCCCAGGGCGTGAAGGTACCCGGTTCCTGGTTATAGGGCCGCGCCTCTTCCTCGTTGTGGAGATAGTAGCGCCGTTGCCCGGTGCCGGTTTCGCCGTAGTGGTGGAACAATTCCTCCAGCTTGTCGAACAGATTGGCTGCCTCGCCAAAATGGCTGAGCGATCGCCGGTCCCCGCTCTCTTCCAGGGCCTTTTTCATTTCCTCGCGGTCATAGCGGTGGAAGCTGTCCCCTTCGACGACCGCCGGGGTGACGTTTTCCCGGATGAACATATGCTCGAAGGCCATTTTGACAGTGGTCGTACCCGCCCCTGACGAGCCCGTGATCGCAATAATCGGGTGTTTCGCAGACATCGTGCCGTCCTTCTCCCCAGTAATTTCTGCCGTTAATAACGTTACTAATACAAAGCAGTATCGATTCTACCCCAAGCGGGCGAATCGGTTCCACGCTTTCCCGCCGGCCCCGGCCGATCGGCCGGGGCAAATCCGGGCTGTGCTCGCGCCTGGGCGGCCGCGTGGTCCCGCGGCCCGGCGTATCCGCCGGGCGGCTTCAAGACCGCACGTTAAGCGATGGTTCGTTCCAGGGGAAGGTCCTGCGCGGGCCGGCCCTCGCCGCCGCTAGACCGCCGCAACCCCGGGATTCTCGCCCATTCCCTTGATCTTGGGGGTATTGATCTCCTTGACCTGCACGGTTTTCTTGTCGCGCAGGTAGTCCGCCACCAGGTCCCAGATCTGGGTGCCGGGCGGCTGCTCCCGCACGCTGGCCCAGCCGGCCACGCGGTACGTTTTGTTGGCATCCAGCGGCTTACCGTGGAGCGCCAGGTCCGAGAGGCGCTTGCCGATTTCCGCGTTCGGGTCGATGGTGTAGTGCAATCCGCCCACGCGCACCATGTCACCCCCCATCTGGTAGTAGGGGTCTGCATTGAACAGGTTGTCGGCGATGTCTTCGAGGACGTTTTTGATCTGCTCCCCCGTCATCTCGGTCAAGGTGGTCGTGCCGTAGGTAATCGCCGTCTGATCCATGACGCGCTCCATAGTGATGGCATCACCCGGCAGCAGCGTGGTGCCCCAGCGGAATCCGGGCGAGAAGGCGATATCGGCCTCCTTGCGCTCGATCAGCGCATCGACGATGAGCTGATCGAAGGAGCCGTTGAAATTACCGCGGCGGTAGAGCAGGCTTTCGGTGACCGCGAGCGGTTCTTCCAGCTTGGTCTTGTACGGGGCCCGGGCCGTATCGATATAGGCGGTCATTTTGGCATCCGGCTCGATCAGGTTGGAGAATACCGGCAGCAGCTTGTAGCGGTAGTCGGCGACCTTGCCGCCTTTCACGTCCAGGTCCAGCACCGACAGGAATTTGCCATTGGAGCCAGAGTTGATCACCAGGGTCTTGCCGCCCGGGTTGGTGACCACCGTGGGCGCCGGCATGCCGTCATGGGTATGGCCGCCGAGGATCACATCGATCCCGCTGACGCGACCCGCCATTTTGAGGTCCACATCCATGCCGTTGTGCGATAGCACGACCACGACCTGCGCCCCTTTGGAGCGCGCCTGGTTCACGGTCTCCTGCAGGCGTTGATCGCGGATTCCAAAGCTCCACTCGGGGATCATGTAGCGGGGGTTGGCGATCGGCGTATAAGGGAAGGCCTGGCCGATGATGGCGACGGGCACGCCGCCGAGCTCCCTGATCGTATAGGCCTTGAAGATCGGGTCTTCGAAGGTGTTGTCGACCACGTTTTGGGCCAGGAATTCGATGTGTCCCTCGAGGTCCTTCTCGATAATTTCCTGCACGCGTTCTGCGCCATAGGTGAACTCCCAATGGCCAGTCATGATATCCACACCGAGCAGCTTACACGCATCGACCATGTCCTGACCCTTGGTCCAAAGTGCAGTCGCGGATCCCTGCCAGGTGTCGCCGCCGTCGAGCAGCAGGGTGCGGCCGGGCCGTTGTCCCCTCAGGTTATTCACCAGCGTTGCGAGGTGGGCGAACCCGCCGACCTTGCCGTACTGGCGGGCCGCCTCTTCGAAATTCAGATAGGTGTAGGCATGGGCCTCGAGCGTGTTGGGCTTGATATTGAATTCCTGCAGCAGCGCGTCGCCGACCCGATGGGGCGGTTTACCCAGGGCCTCGCCCACGCCGATGTTGATATTCGGTTCCCGGAAGTAGACAGGCAGGAGTTGGGCGTGGCAGTCCGTGAAGTGCAGGAAACTTACGTTGCCAAAGGGCGGTACCTCATAGGGTCCCCCGGCTGAGGTGCCCGCGCTTTTCTGCTTGCACGCGGCAAGGTTCATGCCCGCAGCGCTGGCCGCGGCCAACATCTGCAAAAATTCGCGTCTGGAAAGACTCATAGCAATATCTCCATGTATCGCGCCGATGAGGACGTGCGCCGACCTGAAAAAGAATGATAACTACGGACGCCCTTGAAGGGGGTTTCATTCCGGCTGTTCGCCGGGTAAAAAAGCCCGGCTGCGGGAGCCGGGCTTTGTCATTGGCCAGCCATTGCGGTTAAAAGCGCTGGCTCGGCGCAGTCAGCGGCAGATCGCTGGCCATGTAGGTTTCATACAATTCCAGGGCCCGATAAGTCTCGCTTTGTGGCTTCAGCGGCTTGGCCCGCACCTGCTTGTTGCAGCCGCCATAGCGGCGGTGCAGGGTGCCTAGCCCGCCCCACTTCGAGCGGTAGGCGGGAAAGCCGACGCCGTGGCCGAGACCGGCGCTCAGGATATTACCACCGATAAACTGCCCGGGTTTATCGACATGGCAGTGGGCACAGGAGAAATTCAGTTGCCCGCGGCGCGCCCAATAGAACTGCTTGCCCTTCTCATAGGCCGCTTTTGCACCCGCGCTGGACAGATCGACTTTGACCCGCTTGCCGCGCGACATCGACTTCATGTAGGCGACGACCTGCGCCATCTTGCCTTTTTTCAGGTTCTTGATCGGTTTTTTCCCTTTCTTTTTCAGACAGGCGTTGATGTCCAGCTCAATGGTCCTGACTTGCTTGCCGTTCCAGTAGGGGTACTTGTGCGCGATCCCGCGCCCCCCGTTCTTGAAGCAGGTGCCCAGCTTGTTGGCGTCCCAGAACTTCTTGCCTTCTTCGAGCTCGAGCTCATAGGGCGGAAATTCCATGATCTCCTCCCACTCGGCGCGCCGGTCCTCGGCGCCCGGCAGCGCATACAATCCATTGGAGAATTCGTCAAACTTGACGTCGGGAAAGCGTGTCTTGAAATAGCTGCGCCAGGCTTTCAAGTCGTCCTCGGGACTGGCCTGAGAGGCAACTGGCATGGCACCCATCATGCCGGTCAGCGTGAGAAAAATTATCAGTTTTTTCATGTGGAGTATCCTCCTGCGGTTATTTCCAGTGCCGATGCGGGCGCGAATCGCACGCCCAAACATGTTATCAATTGTTATGCTACCGTTTTCTCGGCACTGCCACGGTTACCCTTGTTATCGGTCCAGCTGACCTTGACTTTGTCGCCTTTCTTGGCGTTTTTCACCTGTACGCCCACCAGCGGGTCTTTCGAGACTGCGGGGCCGAGATTGGCTTCAGCCACCTGTTTGCCGCCCACTGCAAAGGTCATTTTCTGAATGTAATGTGCCGGAATCTTTTTCTTGGTTTTCTTGTCCACCCGCTGGCCGGTTTCCATCGGATGCTTAACCAGTGTCAGCACGAGCGTCTTGACGCCTGATTGTTTGACTTTGATCTTCGTTGTAAAGCTTGCCATGTTTACGTCCTCGCTTGAATCTGCCTAAATTTAACCGCCGCAGCCGCCGGTGGTGACCTTGATCTCTTGTTTGGCGGAATACAGCTTGCCGCCGGATTTGACCACAACATGCACGGGTGAGGTCTGACCCATCTTCATCTTGGTGCGGAAGTAACCTGCGGCTCCCTGGATATCGAGCGACGCCGCCAGCGGGGAGGGGTTCTTCTCAACAACGACGGCGATGGCCTCGACGTTGGGCAATGTGGTGCTGGCCGTGATCGGTACCACGGCGCCGTTCTCGGCCTGGATGGGCGCGGTGATCTTGATCGCCTTGCTCGCGGTGGTGGCGCTCGTGCCGAAGAGATCCTTCAGCGCATCCTGCATGCCCTTGGCAGTAAATGCGTTTTTCGGCCAGCCGGCAGCCAGCGCTTCGGCCGGCCGCAGCAGACCGCTGGCTGCCGCAACAGCGACGACGCCGCCGGCGAGTGTCCCCTTGAGAAATGTTCTGCGCTTCATGGTGTTCACGTATGCTTCTCCTCTTAAAATTACTGCTATAGATATCTTGGCGGTCTCGGTTCGGACCGGGTCTTGTGCCTTACAGCGTCCAGATAAACTCAACGACCTTGTCAATCTCCTCTTCGGTCAGGACCTTGTGCTTGCCGAAGGGGGGCATGAGCACTTGGGGATTGAACTGGGTCGCGTCCCAGATCATGGCGCGGAGCTTGCTTTTATCCATGCGCTGTTTCATGGCAATCAACGGCGGGGCGATGTTGCCTTGCTGTAGACCGGCCTCATCGCCACCGGCGAGCATGTGACAGGCCATGCAGTTGCCCTTTTTTCTGTTAACGGTGATACACCCGCCCTGGGTGACGGTGTCTTTGGGCTTGGCTTTACAGGTCTTGGCGCTAGGGATGTTCCCGGCCGCGTTCGCATAGGGAATATATGTCAGCCCGCCGATCAACAGGGCGACGGCCATTGCGGTCATGAGTCTGGCGGTGTTCCGCATTTCTCCTCCTCTCTAATAGTTATGTCTAGTTATGTCGGTTGACGGGTCAACAGACTACGCTATGGCACAGGGGCCATATTAGCATTTAACGATATAATCGATTAACGGATGCGTCCTTGAACCGCAGGCGATTGACTTTATCCATCCCGAACAAGCAAGAATCCCATAGGATACCCATCTCCTATGGGAGATCAACCCCCCCCCACGATTAGTACGTCAAGACGCGGCAAGCGTCCAGATTATTCCCGATTTAGACCGCGCGCGACTCAACGTTAACGCGGTTTTTACGGCCAGATTTGCCGGCCCCTCAAACCCGCGGCCTGACTCAAGGTGTCACTCGTGCCGCTGCTGGTCTATTTCGCTTTTGATGTCCTTGATTCGGGCCTGTACCCGTGCCCGGTAATAATCGCTCTCACCGGTAAAGCGCGCGGCGATTTCCAGCTGTTTGACGGCGCTGCTGAGGTTACCGATCAGATAATAATGCTCGGCCAGGGCATAGTGGGCGGCAAAGCGGTCCCCGGTCTCACCCGCGGCGGTGGCCAGCATCTTATAAAACGACGGGTCATCGGGATACTGGCGCACCGCCTCATCGAGCAGTTTCCTGGCCGTTTTCGCCTCACCGGTCTGCAAGAGGGCGCCTGCGTAGTGGCCCATCACCGCGCGGTTGCCAGGGGCCTTGGCATAGGTGGCGGCATCGATCTTGAGCGCCTGGGTGTAATGGCCGGCCGCCATCTCGATCTCCGCCTGCAATAAGCGGTAATAGATGTTGTCCGGATGGCGTTTCAGCAGCGCGCTGATCTCTTTGCGGGCCTCATCGTATTGCCTGTTGGAGAGCAGGGCGAAGGCGTAACCGTAATGCTCGGCATCCGCGTTGGCGGATTTGCCGCGGGCGATGCTGGTCTTGAATGCCTCGACGGCCCGGGCTGGACTGCTCGCCGTCATGGCGCGGATCTTGGCCCGCACATGGTGAAAATCGGGGCTGTCGGATGTCTTGATCGGCGGGTACCGCTCGGCACGGTTCAACGATTCGGCGATACGGTTGCTGGTAATAGGGTGGGTGCTCAAATATTCGGGCAGGTTGGTTTCATAAAGCCGACTCCAATTCTGCAGGCGCTGGAAAAACGCGGGCATGGCGCGGGGGTCGAAGCCGCCCTGGACCAGGATCTGAGTGCCGACGCGGTCGGCCTCCTGTTCATGGGCCCGGGTGAAGTTGATCTGGCGTTGCGCGAGTGTCGCGCCGGACAGCGCGATGGCCGCTTCCCCCGCCTCTCCCTGACCGCTGCCGATCAGCAAGATCGCCGCGAGCAGGGCGGCCATGGACAGCCCCGACGTGCGCTTCTGTCCGGCGATCATGCGCGGGATGTGCCGCTGGGTGATGTGGGCCGCTTCGTGGGCCAGCACCGACGCCAACTCCGCCTCGGACTCCGCGGCCAGTATGAGACCCGTGTTGGTGCTGATAAACCCGCCCGGGACGGCGAAGGCATTGATATTGGCATCGTCGACGACGTAAAACTGGAACTTATGCGGGTAGTCGGCCTGGGCCACCAGTTTATCGCCCAACCGCTGGATGTAATCGAGCAGCTCGGGATCATCCAAATATTTCAGCGAATGCCGCGCCTGACGCATCACATCTTCACCCAGTTTGCGCTCCTGGGAAGGTGAAATGACGGCGGCAGATTCATCCCCCAGATCGGGCAGGTCAACGCCGACGCCAATGGGCACTATGCCGTTCGCAAAAGCGCCGTAGGAGATTAATGCCCATAAGATCAATAAGTTACGAAGTACTACCATGCCAAGAGTTTTGTGCCTCGCAGCAATACGGGGGTAAAGGTTGACCGGGGCTGAGTCATGGATCGCTAAAGCTTCGCCATTAGACCGTAATGGCGGTGGTTGGTTGCCCTGTAATTATATAAGTGATGTTCGGCCGCGAGGCGTCATTGTGTGCATTAATGACTGCTTTTGCAAACAGTGGGCGGGGGTGTCTGCCCGGATGTCGTGGCCATCGCTGCCGGCGTGGGATCATCGATGTCGGGATGCCTCGTTTGCGGGGCCGGGAATACTGGGACCCGACCGCGGGTAGGTGTGCGAAACAATCCGGCTGTTAATCAACCTAAGTTAGTATATAATATACTAATTATATATCCCTATAACCATAATTAAAATAGTAATATAGTGCCCGACGTTTCGCAGCTCAGGGCAGCTCGCGAGGATCAGGCGCATCGTGCCGGCGTGGCCACGGGGTGGTTGTACAAGCGGATGCGGGTGGGTGATACTTGCGCACGGTGCACGGCCCGGTCGGGCCATCGGCGTCCGACGCGGGTGTGAGGATTGAGCGGCAGCGGAGTTCACATTTTTTCGCTGGTCCTAGTCCTGTCGTTAACTAAAACTTGGTTTATCTAGAGAAGGAGACAAAAATGGCTGATTTTGATCAAGAACTCGATGCACGTGGTTTGAATTGCCCGTTGCCCATTCTACGCGCCAAGAAAGCGCTGAATGAGTTGACCGGCGGCCAGGTCCTGCGTGTGATCGCGACCGATCCGGGTTCTGTCAAAGATTTCGAAGCGTTTGCCAAGCAGACAGGAAACGAGCTGATGGAGTCGACGGAGGAAAGCGGAGAATTCAGGTTCTTGATCAAAAAAGCATAGCAAGCATTCAAGACAGGCAAGTCGTTCTTAACGTCAACGTATCCGTTTTCTGGCAATTGCCAGGAGGAGGCTCATCATGGCCGATAAAAAGATGGCGATCATTGCGACGAAGGGTACCCTGGATTGGGCCTATCCTCCCTTCATTCTCGCGTCAACGGCCGCGGCATTGGGCTATGACGTCGAGATCTTCTTCACCTTCTATGGCCTGCAGTTGTTGAAAAAGAAGCTGAACCTCAAGGTCAGTCCCCTGGGCAATCCGGGCATGCCCATGCCCATGGCCATGGACAAATGGTTTCCGGTGCTGGGTACCGCGATCCCGGGCATGGAAAGCATCATGACCATGATGATGAAGCAAAAAATGAAGTCCAAGGGTGTAGCCAGCATCGAAGAGCTGCGCGGCCTGTGCCAGGAGGCGGATGTCAAAATGATCGGCTGCCAGATGACAGTCGACCTGTTCGAATTCAAACCCTCGGAGTTCATCGAGGGCGTGGAATTCGGCGGCGCGTCCACCTTCCTTGCCTTTGCCGGCGACTCCGATATCACCTTGTACATTTAGACCCGTGGTAACGCCACGGGATTGAGCATCAAGGGGCGCGCTTGCGCCCCTTTCTTTATCGTGTATCGCGTCGACGGAATCTAGTATGAGTATTTAACGCGAAGGCGCCAAGACGCAGAGAAAATACGGGCTATGATCCCGAAAACCTTTGCGCTTTTGCGTCTTTGCGTTGAATTATTGATATGAGCATTTGATGCAAAGACGCAGATGTGATCGCCTACGGCGATGCGGAAAGGCTATTAACGGGCTTCCGCGCCCGTGCGACGGGTCCCTTTTCTTTGTTCGCGCAAAGAAAAGGGACGAAAAGAAAGCGCGCCCGGAGACTTGCCCGCTTCGCGGGTGCCCTGCGCTGCTCGCAAGAAGCGGCGCTCGCTAACTCGGAATGCGCCTAACGGCGCATTTGCCTCGGCCAAGAGCTCGCGTGGTTCCCGCTTCTTGCTCCGCTGCTCGGCGGCGTCTAACGGGATAAAACCCATGCATGCCGAAGCTTAAGGGTCACCCCAACGCCATTTGCCTTGTACATCAAACTACGTTTCTTAGTCGTACGTCTAAATTCAGTCTACGGACTGTGATGCAATACGCACAATGTTGCTTTAATCCCGTCAGCCCTCGCTGAGTACCGCAGAAAAACCGGGATCAGCGCGAGCTCTTGGCCGAGGCAGCCCAAA
>CAMYII010000057.1 GCA_947258385.1 Acidiferrobacterales bacterium | reverse complement strand
GTGGTGCGCACACCGTTCTGCTCGCCGCTGCTGGGCGGTGTCACCCTGGGCGCATTGGCCGCACCGTCGGGCACCAATGCCAGGACCAGCGACAGGCGGGACGCCTTCTATCATGTCCACTGGTACATCTATCCCTTGCTGGCCTGGATGAATCTCCTGACGGACCTGGCGTGCGTGACGCCGGAGTCCTTCGACGTCCTGTACATCACCGAGGTAGACCCGCTCTGGGAGGATGATGAGCTCGCCTTCCTGATCAATCCCGAGGCGGCGTTGTTCGCCAACCCGATCGCCCAGGCCGCCTGCGCCGCCGATTGTGCCGCGGCCACCGTGGGCTTTCCACTCGATCCCCTGTTCTGGTGCGCCGGCTGCCAGGGGTCCATGTACCCCATCGACGGCAACGTCAAGCATCACGAAGGCGGCGTGGACAGCTCGCTGCTGCTGGTACAACGTATGGCGGCCAAGCTGCACCGGCAATTCATCGCCCGGGACACGTCCAGCCGCGACGCCATGTGCCTGCCCCTGCCGCTGCCCATCCTGCGCAAGTCCCAGTACAAGACGCAGATGCTCTACCCCCTGCCCTTCACGCGCAACGCGCAGCCCTTCGGCCGCGTCACCATCCCCTGGGGCGCGGGGCGTGAGTATCCGGTGCGCGGCGAGGACTGGGCCTACCTGATCTGGAGGAAAAAGGCATGCTGCGCATTCTGAGGAGTTTGGCCCTTGTGGGCATGTGCGTGCTGACGGCGCCGGTATTGCCGGCAGCGGAATCCGGTACCAAGGATCTGGATAGTGCACGCACCCAGTCACGAATTGCCGTAGAGCAGGCCGGGCGTCTGAGCCGGGACATTGACTTCAACAGCAAGGTTCGCCGTGAAGGTGAACGCGCCTTGTCGGCCGCCGGCCGGGCCGGTCGCAATGCGCCAACCGGTGATGTCCAGGACGGACGAATATCGCGGAGGCCAGGGCTGGCCGAGAGCGACCTTGCCGGCACCGATCTTACTCCGCCCATCCCTGGGGCCCGCCCTTCGGGCCGGCCGTCGTCCGCTCAAAAGTGCGCCGGGCAATTTTGTCCCGAGATCGACGAGCAGGCACTGGCCAAGGCGAGGGAGGACATCAAGGCCCTGCTGGACGACCCGCGGCTGGCTGCACACCACGGTTCATCTCCCGATGACAACGACCCGCGCCCGCTGCTCTTCGTCTCTTTCTCGATGCCCGAAGACTCTCTGCGTTCACTACTGATTGAGGCCGCGAGGACCGGCTCCCCCTTGGTGCTGCGGGGACTGGTGGAGAACTCCATGAAGCGCACCGTGACGCGCCTCGGCGAACTGCTGGGCACTGGCAACAGCAACGGGACGACTGGGAAACCAAGCCCGTCCCTGGCCATCGATCCCACCCTGTTCGAGCGCTTCGACGTGGACAAGGTGCCGGCCTTCGTCCTGCCGCTGGACGCCATCGCTTCCTGCGCGCCGGACGGCTGCCCGGTACCCGGGCACCTGAAGGTGGCCGGCGACGTGAGCCTCGCCTACGCCCTCGGCGTCATGGCGCGGGAGGCCAGCGGCACCACGCTGGGCAACCGTGCCGCGCAGTGGCGGCAACGGCTGGAGGTGCGGCCATGAGCGTAATGCGCATCCTGCTTCTGATCGGTCTCGCGCTTCCGCTCGCAGCGCCCGCAGCGGAGCTCACCCGCGAGGAAGCGTTGCAACTGGGCGAGGATTTCGGCAACGCGGCCAA
Source organism: Acidiferrobacterales bacterium (assembly GCA_947258385.1). Classification (GTDB taxonomy): domain Bacteria; phylum Pseudomonadota; class Gammaproteobacteria; order Acidiferrobacterales; family SZUA-150; genus CAMYII01. The sequence goes on along the minus strand of CAMYII010000057.1, from coordinate 47,918 downwards.
TACCGGCGTATCGAATGCGGCCTCCAACCCCGACCTGACCACCGTGCCCGACTACCAGGGCACCAATGTCCCGGAGACCCGGTACTACGGCTCGGGGCTTGGCATCGAGGACGCCGCGCGGCAGGCCCTGCCCGACAGCGAGGTCGGCAGCTTCGTCCAGGACAGCGCCTTGCGCCGCCCGCGCTTCACCATCGACCGCAACGATCCCATCGTCCAACGCGGCGACGCCATCAACGCCGATCCGGAGGCCGTGCTCGGACAGCCGCTCACCGGTCAGTACAGCGACTGCCAGGAGGTCACGACGATCACCGTTCCGGGCACCTACTCGGAGGAGTACTGCACCGAATGGGGCATGGAGCAACAGGTCGGCTGCCAGAAGACCCTCGACCTGTCCTGCAACCGGCCCATCGAATGCGACGCCGGCGGCATCAACCTGGACTCCGTACAAAGCGACATGCGCTGGAGCTACACCTACCCCTATTTGACCATCGGCACCATCGCCGACAACTACTGGAGCGGTTATTGCGCCGTCTTCGACCGGAGCACCACCTTCACCATCGAGGACATCGACAAGGTCCAACACTTCACGCTGATCCAGGCGGGCTTCGACGACTGGATCAGGGTCGTCGTCAACGGCACCCTAGTCTATGTCGGGCCTTACGGCGGCGACCGGCTGGAGGTGGGCGCCACCGGCTGGTTCCGGTACGTGCAGTATGGCGCCTCCCACTACGGGGCATGCGAGCTCAGCACGAGCTGGAACAAGTCTCTCAAGATCGACATCAAGCCCTACTTGCGCACCGGTCTCAACACCATCGACATGCGGGTCATCGTCGCCGGCCGCGGCGAAGGCTGGATGAAGTTCAAGGCCACGCAGTACTGCGATTGCCAGTGGTCGGAGACCTGGGAAAGCACCTGCGAGGCGCTGGAGCAGCAGGCGCAAGCCGGCATGTGCGTGCTGCAGTCCCAGACCTGCGTGGAGCCGGGCGAGACGCGCCTGATCGACGGCCTCGAGGTCTACCGCGACTGCTGGCGTTACGAGCTGTCCTACCTGTGCGCCACCGGCGAGACCCGCGAGGAACCCTATTGCCAGGAGCTGCGCGAGCGTGGCTGCAGCCAGGTCAACTCCACTTGCGTGAACACCCTGCCGGAGGGGAGCTGCCACGAGTACGAGCAAACCTACCGCTGCGCCCAAGGCAACGAGGTCTCACAGACGGAGATGCACTGCGGCGGCCAGACGTTCTGCCTCGACGGCAACTGCTTCGACGCCGGCCATGAGCCCAGCCAGGACTTCGGGCTGGCGGCGAGCCACCTGGGCGCACTGGAATCCGCGGCGAACGATTTCGACACCACCCACATGGTGGTCTTCAAGGGCCAGGACATGCGGTGCGAGAAGACCGTCCTGGGTTTCTCCAACTGCTGCAAGGACAGCGGCTGGGGCCACGACCTGTCGCTCGCCCAGTGCTCGGAGCAGGAGCAGATCCTCGGCCAGAAGCGTGAGGCCGGGCAATGCCACTCCATCGGCTCCTATTGCAGCGACGACTCCATCTTCGGCTGCCTGGCACGGACGTACACCTACTGCTGCTTCAACTCCAAGCTCGCCCGCATCATCCAGGAGCAGGGCCGCGCCCAGCTCGGCATCGGCTGGGGCGCTTCGAAAAACCCATACTGCCGTGGCCTCACCCCCGAGGAGCTGACGAGTATCGATTTCGCGAGCATCGACTTCACCGAGTTCTACGCCGACGCCTTCGCCGCCGCCGGCAGCGCCGACCGGCCCTCGGGGAACCAGATGCAGCAGATCATCGAACAACACATCCAGAGCCTGCTGCCATGACGCCGGCACTCTCTGTATTGCTATTCGGACTGCTGGCGGTGCACAGCGCGCACGCCGACCCCGGCGCTCCGGGGGTCTACTACCAGCGCCACGGCGAGGGGTGGTTCTGGTACCAGGATCCCGAACCGGAGCCGGAAGCGGACTCCGAAGCACCCGACACACAGATCCCGGTACCCGCCGATCCCGTCGCGGCGCTGGCCGCCTTCCAGAAGGAGATAGAGGTCGCGAAGGCGCGCGCGATCCTGGAGCCCACCGATGAAAACCTGAAGCGCTACCTGCGCCTGAACCGGCTCGCCATGCACCGCGCGGGTGACTTCGCCCAGGCCTGGCAGCGCGCGGTGTGGACCACACCGGCCCTCGACACCCGGCTGACCCATCCGGTCAACGACCAGGCGGTACAGCTTTTCAACGACGAGAGGCTTCGCCTGGTCGACAACTTCCTCGTCGAGACCGCGGAGAGCCACGGGCTGTTTTTCTTCTTCAAGGGCGCCTGCCCGTTCTGCCACAAGTTCGCCCCCATCCTGAAGGCCTTCGCGGAGACCTACGGTTTTCACGTGATCCCCATCAGCCTGGACGGCGGCACCCTGCCCGACTTCCCGAATCCCCGCAGCAGTGCGGACGTGGCGGTCACGCTTAACGTGGACACGGTGCCCGCCCTGTTCCTGGTAAACCCCGGCGGCCGGGCGATCCATCCCGTGGCCTTCGGCTACGTGAGCTGGACCGAGCTGCGGCAACGCATCTACACGCTGCTGAACGGGCAGCCACCGAACCCGCTGATGCAGGCGCAAATGACAGGAGGCCGGATCGATGCGACTGAGTAAACCCCGTGCGTTTGGCCTGGGCGTGTGCCTCGGCCTGATGGCGGTCAGTGCCCGGGCCGACATCGCCACGGACATGGACACCTTCTTCAACGAGCTCAATTTCGGCAACGTCACCCGGCCCGGCGTCTACGAGGGCCAGAGCGCAGGCTACTTCACCGGCGGCGGCGTGTTCATGCGCGTGCCGCAACGCAACTACACCCTCTACTCGGTGCAATGGCCGCGCTTTCGCGCCGGCTGCGGGGGCATCGACTTCTTCACCGGCGGCTTCTCCTTCATCAACACCGAGGAGTTCGTGGCCATGCTGCAGAACATCGGCTCGGTGGCCGTGAGCCAGGCCTTCATGCTGGCGCTGCGCACCATCAGCCCCCAGATTGCCTCCACCATGGAGCAGATCCAGACCTGGGCGCAGAAGTACGGGCTGAACAGCATCAACGCCTGCGAAGCGGGATCGGCGTTAGCAGGCGGGGCGCTCAAGACCTTCGGCATGTCCAAGCAGGCCTGCATCATGGAGCGGGTCAACAGCCGGGGCGAGGCCTGGTCCGAGGCCGAGGTCGCCTGCACCACGGGCGGCGAGCGCATGAGCACCCTGCAGGGGAGCCAGATGAAGCGCCTGGTGATAACCGAGGGCAACCTCGCCTGGCGGGCCATGATGCGCAATCCGTTCTACACCAACGACAAGGACCTCGCCCAGGTGATGATGAACCTCTCCGGCACGGTGATCATGCGGGTGGACAACCCCGGCAACGAGGACACGACCACGACCTACGAGGTGATCCCCTCCATCCTGGCGGACAACAGCGGGCAGGACCTGCTGCGGGTGTTGCTCGAGGGCGGCAGCGTCACCGTCAAGGCCTGCTCCAACGGCACCGCGGACGAGTTCTCCTGTACCGAGATGAGCGCCTCGCAGACCGTCGCCATCGACCAGGGGCTGATCGAGAGGGTGCGCGCCATCCTCAACGACATCGTCGCGAACATCCGGAACGACACCCGCCTGGATGCCGTGCAGCAGGGACTGCTCGCCTCCACCTCGCTGCCGGTCCACAAGTACCTGACCGTGGGCGTGGCCTACATCCCGGGCGCGCTGCAACCGGAGATCGAGAGCTATGCCATGCTCATCGCCAAGGACATCCTCTACACCTACCTGAACGACCTGCTCGGCAAGCTGGTCGCCTCGGTGCGCGCGCTGGAGAACAAGGAGGACGACAAGGTCAAGGACTTCCTCGACGGCGTGATCAAGGCCCGGCGCGAGATCCGCGGCTACAAGGACGACGTGCGCCGCGGCTTCGACGAGACGCTGGTGTTCACCCAGCGGGTGCGCGAGTACGAGAAGGCCCTGGTCGGCAAGCTCTCGCCGGGCATGTTCCGCAGCCTGGTGTGGGCCTCGGCGCAATAGCCCGTCGCGCATGAGCTGGGAGATCTTCACCTACGGCGGCGGCGAGTTCCTGCGCCTGGTGTTCAACGGCGTGGCCGCCATCACCGGCAACGGCGGCTACGTCACCGCGCTCAAGATGACCGCCCTCATTGGCCTGCTGTGGGTGTTGATCGAGGGCGCCTTCAAGCACCGGGCCATGAACCTGCAATGGCTGCTCGGCATCATCCTCATCTACAACGCCTTCATGGTGCCGAAGGTGGACGTAATCATCACCGACCGCGTCGACCCCACCCAGTCGTCGGTGGTCTCCGACGTGCCGCTGGGGCTGGGCGCCGTGGCGGGCACCGCCAGCCTGGTGGGCGACTGGCTGACCCGCGCCTACGAGACGGTGTTCAGCCTGCCGGGCGACATGCAGTACCAGCAGAACGGCATGCTGTTCGGCCAGTACCTGGTGGAGGCCTCCACCCGCTTCGAAATCACCGACAGCCGGCTGGCGGCCAACTTCAGCGAGTTCTGGCAGTCGTGCGTGTTCTACGACATCCTGCTCGGCCTCTACGACTGGGACGACCTGTTCGCCGCGCCCGACCTGTGGGCCTTCATCCGCGCCAACACCTCGGTCTCGCGCAGCTTCGCCTACCGCGACGCGGCCGACAACCGCCTGATCCTGGGCTGCCGCGACGGCGCCGGCAACCAGCTCAACACCGATCTCACCAACGACATCGACCAGGCCAGGCAGTACTACGGCCAGAAGCTGGTGAAGGCCCCTACCACCACCGCCGCGGTGGCGAAGTTCGCCGCCGCCATGCCGGTCTCGTATCAGTACCTGACAGGGTTGAGCGTCAGCGCCGAAGGCATCATCCGGCAGAACGCGCTCTCCAACGCCCTGCGCCGTGGCCTGAGCCAGTTCGCCTCCAGCGCGGGCGCGCCGGCGGCGGCCCAGGACTTCGCCCTGGCGCGGGCGGAGCAGGAGCGGCGCACCACCTACGCCGCCCTCGGCGAGATGGCGGCGCGCACCCTGCCCATCCTGCGTAACCTGTTCGAGGCCTTCATCTACGCCGTGTTTCCCATCGCCTTCCTGCTGGCCATGCTGCCGAGCGTGGCGAAGGTCGCGCTGACCTACCTGAAGAGCCTGGTGTGGATCCAGTTGTGGGCGCCACTGTATTGGGCATCGTGGGTGCCGGTGGTATCGGCATGGAGTTGAAGGGACGCTGGGACATGTTTGATTACTCGCACGTCTCTACCATCTTGCTGGTAATCTTCATCACCGTGTTGTTGCTGGAATACCTCTCACAACGCCTGCGTGCCAAGACCCTGTAGGACAACACCATGAATGCGATTCCCAAGCAGATAGAAGCAATTATCTTCGACATGGCAGGCACGCTGGTCGATTTCGGCAGCCTGGCGCCGGTGCATGCCTTGCAGCAAATCTTCTCGCGTCACGGTGTCTACATAAGTGTTGAGGAGGCCAGGCGTCCCATGGGTTCGGAAAAGCGTCAACACATTGCACGTATACTCAAGTACGAATCGGTACAGAGCCGTTGGCGCAGTGTGTATGGCAAGCCCTCGACACTGGACGATGTGGCACGCCTCTATGCCGACTACGAACCCATACAGATCGAAAGTATCAAGCAACACCTGCAGGCCATCGACGGCACCTTTCCCGTGCTCAGGGAATTGAATCAGCGTGGCATCAAGCTTGGACTCAATACCGGCTACTCGCGCGAGATGGCCAGCCCCATCCTGCAGTATCTCAACGATGCCGACGTCAAGGCCGGCTCCAGTGTCTGTGGGGACGAGGTGCCCATGGGCCGCCCGGCCCCGCACATGGTGCTCAAGAATATGATCGACCTGGGAGTCCAGCGGGTCCAATCCTGCATCAAGGTGGATGATGCCATCAGCGGCATCGAGGAAGGCCGCAATGCCGGCATGTGGACCATAGGCGTGGCCATCAGCGGCAATGCCACAGGTCTTTCTGAAAAAGAATGGAGCAACCTCTCCACGCAAAAACAACAACAACTGCGCCAGGCTGCACAAAAAACCTTGCAACAGAGCGGTGCCCACTATGTCATCGACAGCGTCAAGGACCTGCTGCCTTGTATGGAAGAGATCGAACAGCGTATCGCGTGTGCAGGACAACCATGCTGAACACACAATGGATACGCGAGCTCACCAGCCTGCCCGAACAACAAGTTATTGAGCTGGCATCACGACTGAGCCAGGGCTGGGAGATCACACCCAAGTCACTGCCACAGTCCGGACTGGGCATGCTCAAGCTCAAAGACGGTGCCTTTCACGATGCCTTCTACCTGGGTGAATTCCCCATCAGCAGCGCACACATCAGCATCACCACATCACAAGGCCAGTGTGCGGAAGGGGCCGCCAGTCTCATAAGCGACAAATTGCCACTGGTGGAAGCCCTGGCCGTGTGCGATGCCATCCTGCGTTACCAACTGGATGGCATGGATGAATTGATGCAGGCCATCGCGCAGGGACGTGCCGAAAAGGAAAAAGAGGAACGCATCAGACAATCCATGCTCATACGCACCCGCGTGGATTTCTCTTTGCTCTCCAGCACCGACGAGGACGATGAATGATACTGCACTCCATCTGGCAACCGGATACCCAACAGGCCCTGTTTCGACACCTGATGCAGGCCATGACCTATCCGGGCCGTATCCACAATCTCCAAGCCCTGCTTGACCAGGCCGAAGTTTATCGCGGCATCCTGGCCGTGCTGCTTGATACCCACACCAGCCTGGCCGATGAACACCAACTCCTACCCGAGGATGACTGGCCGCTGTTGCAGGCCAGGCCTGCGCAGAGTGCCGAGGCCGATTATGTCCTTTGCGACGGTGCCCAAGCCGTGCACATCCATCCTCGCCTGGGAGAGCTGGCCAATCCCGAACGCAGTGCCACTCTGCTGATCAAGGTAGACGACCTGCAACAAGGCGAACAGAGTATTAATCTACACGGTCCCGGCATCGTCGATCGCATCACCATACGACCGCGCGGACTGAATCCGCAGTGGTGGGAAAAGCGTGAAGAGTGGACCGGCGCCTTTCCGCTCGGTGTAGACATGATCCTCTCGGATCAGCATCGCCTCATGTGCATTCCGCGCAGCTCGCAAGCGGAGGTAATGTAATGGGATACGTTGCCATCAAGGGCGGTGCCGAGGCGATCCAGGGCGCGGAAGAACTGTTCGAATACCTGCGTTGTGCCCGGGGTGAGGCCGGTTCCCCGCTGGATAGCGCCACCATCCAGAACCAGTTACGCCAACTGCACAGCCGCGTGCTCTCCGAGGGCGGCCTCTATCACCCGGAGCTGGCCTCACTGGCCATCAAGCAAAGTCTGGGCGATACGCTTGAGGCCGGCTTTGCACTGCGTGCCTATCGCTCCACCCAACCGCGCCTGTCGGAGACACCACTCATCGATACCTCGAAGATGCGTCTGATCCGTCGCATTTCGTCTGCCTTCAAGGAGATCCCCGGCGGCCAGATGTTGGGTCCGAGCAACGATTATGCCCTGCGTCTGCTGCGTCTGGAGTTGCTGGACGAATCACCCGAGGCATTCCGCCAGGTCGCGCATCAATGGCTGCAGGACCTGCCACAAGATCGACTGCCCGACAGCTTCCCCAAGGTGCTCGATGCCCTGCGCAATGAAGGTCTGTTACCCAAGCAAGGCGAAGGCAAGGCGCAGGCCTTCGACATCACACGCGAGCCATTGGTGTTCCCGGTAGAGCGTTCCGCGGCCCTGGCCACCATGGCCCGCGCCGAAACCGGTTCGCTGCTGGCCCTGGCCTATTCCAATATGCGCGGCTATGGCGACATCCACCCCACCGTGGCCGAGCTGCGTGTCGGTTACCTGCCCATCGAGTTGCCACACCCGGTAACCGGTGAACCGGTCGAAGTCGGCGAGGTGTTGATGACCGAATGCGAAGTGGTGGCCATGTACGACAAGCCCACTGACGACAAGGCGGTGATGGGTTCCGACATCAAGGCAGGCACCGGCACTACCCAACACATCGGCAGCCAGCCCACCTTTACCCTGGGTTACGGTGCCTGCTTCGGTCACAACGAGGTGAAGGCCATCTCCATGGCCATCCTGGATCGCGCCCTGCAAAAAGGCATGCAGGAAGGGCCAAGCAATCCGTCCGAAGACCCGGAGTTCGTCCTACTGCACATCGACGGTATCGATTCCATGGGCTTTGCCAGTCACTACAAGATGCCGCACTACGTCACCTTCCAGTCGGATATGGATCGTCTACGCACCACCCGCCGCAAGCATAAGGAGACGGCCCTATGAGTTATCCCTTCGGATTCATGGATGAGTACGCCAAGAAAGAGGTACGCCGCGGCATCCTCAAGGCCATTGCCATTCCCGGCTACCAGGTACCCTATTCCAGTCGCGAGATGCCCATGGGCCGTGGCTTCGGTACCGGCGGCCTGCAACTGACGCTCGCGGCCATCGGACCCAATGACACCCTCAAGGTGATCGACCAGGGTTCGGACGACTCGGTCAATGCCGTCAACCTGCGCAGCTTCATCGAGATGACCTGCCCCGGCATCGACACCACGGCGTCTACGGAAGAGGCCGACATCATCCAGTCACGCCATCGCATTCCGGAAAAGCCGCTGAGCGAAGACCAGTTGCTGGTACTGCAGGTGCCCTATCCCGATGCCCTGGTCGTGGTCGAGGCCTCGGAAGAAAAGCGCAAACAGATGCACAGCGAGGCCGACTATTCGCGCCTGTTGGTGAAACTGTATGAAGACATCGTCAAGTTCGGTGAGATCACGCTCTCGCATCGCTATCCCACCCGCATCAACGGCCACTACGTCATCGACCCTTCGCCCATCCCACGTTGGGATGTGCCGCGCCTGCACCGAGCCGCCAACCTCACCCTGCTCGGTGCCGGACGGGAAAAGAAGATCTATGCGGTGCCGCCCTACACTGCGGCCGAACCGCTAGAGTTCGATGACATACCGTTTCGTGTCGAGGACTTTCGCGATGAGCACGGCCATCGCCGCCGCTGCCAGCGCTGCAGTACCGACGACAGCTTCCTCGATGAGTTCATTAACGAAGAAGGTGACACCGTGTATCAGTGTTCCGATTCCGACTATTGCAACACGCGGTTGCTGTCGGCCAGTGCAATAAAGGAGCGTTGCCTTGGATAAGGTTCTTTCCGTCACCGGCCTCGGCAAGTGCTATGGCAAGGGCTGCCCCTTGTGCATTACTGCCACCGGACCCGAACATGACACCAACCTTTGCCCCTATTGCGGCACCGTGGTGGCGGCGCACGATGTCTCGTTTGATCTGCACGAGGGAGAGATCCTCGGCATCATCGGCGAGTCCGGCTCCGGCAAGTCCACAGCGGTGAAGTGTCTTTACTTCGATGATGCCCCGGACAGCGGCGAGGCGGTGTTCCATGACGGCGAGCAAAGCCATGCCCTGTTCGATCTCAATGCTGCCCAGCAACGCCGGTTGCGCAACCATCGATTCAGCATGGTCTATCAAAATCCCAACCTGGGTTTGAATTTCGGCATCAGTGCCGGCGGCAATATCGCCGAACGTCTGCTCATGAGTGACATGCTCGACTATGCCCGCATCCGCAAGCGGGTAAAGGAATTGTTGTCACGCACAGAGGTGTTGCCCTCGCGCATGGATGAGCTGCCGAAGAACTTCTCCGGCGGCATGCAACAACGTGTGCAGATCGCCAAGGCCCTCTCCACCAATCCGCCCTTGTTGTTCCTTGATGAGGTGACGACCGGTTTGGATCTGTCGGTGCAGGCGGCTATCCTGGATCTCATCCTCGAGATCCAGCAAGAACTCAGCACCTCCATGATCGTCGTCACCCATGACCTGGGTGTGATCCGTTCGCTCACCAATCGCACCCTGGTGATGAAGTACGGCCGCATCATCGAGGCGGGCCTCACCGATCAGGTGTTGGAAGACCCGCAACACGCCTATACCCAGCGCCTGGTCGCCTCGGCGCTGTGAGGAAAAGCCATGAATACACACGCCATACTCGAGGTAAAAAACTTTTCCAAACTGTTCTTCCTGCACGAGCAGGGCAAGGCCATCCCTTCCAGCCACGGTGTAAACATCATGGTCTATCCCGGCAAGCTCACCGCCCTCACCGGTCCTACCGGTGCCGGCAAGTCCAGTGTGTTGAATGGGATCTATCGTACCTATCTGCCCAGCAGTGGCGAGATCCTCTATCGCCGCGGCAATGGCGAGGTCATCGACCTGGCAATGGCAGATGAACACAGCATCATTGATTTGCGACGCCGCGAGATCGGCTTTGTTACCCAATTCCTCCGTGCCCTGCCGCGCCAATCCACGCTGGATGTGGTGGTACAACCGCTCTATCGACTGGGCGTGGATCGCCAGCAGGCCAGACAACAGGCTCGTGATCTTTTGTCGGCGCTGAATCTGCCTGAGCGCCTGTGGGAGATCTCGCCGGCCACCTTCTCCGGCGGCGAAAAACAACGCGTCAATCTGGCCCGTGGACTCATCGCCAAACCGCGACTGTTGTTGCTGGACGAGCCGACCGCCAGTCTGGACTCCAACACCGCCGAAAGCGTCATCGACCTGCTGCAACAACTCAAACAACAAGGCATTGCCATGCTGGCCATCTTTCACCACCCGGAACTGGTAACGCGCCTGGCCGACGAGGTGGTCGCCATCGACAGCGCGGCGGCGACAGAGAATTCCATCAAGGAGAACGTTTTATGAAAAGCTATTTCACCCATGCCCGTGTCGTGGTGGGCGATGAGATCATCGAAGACGGCAGTGTGCTCATCGAAGATGGCATCATCCGCGCCATCAATCCGGAAAGCGGCAACGGTGCCGACGAATGCGATCTCAAGGGCAAGGTCCTCATGCCCGGCATGATCGACCTGCATTGCGACGCCCTGGAAAAGGAAGTCGAGCCGCGTCCCAATGTCCACTTCCCGTTGGACTTCGCCTGCGCCCAGGCCGACAAACGCAATGCCGTCGCCGGCATCACCACCGCCTACCACGCTCTCTCCTTCGCCAACGAGGAACTGGGTGTGCGCAACAACGACTTCGCCGCCGAAGTGGCCCGTGCCGTACATGCCTGGCAACCCCATGCCCTGGTAGACAACCGCGTCCACTGCCGTTACGAGATCACCGATGAAACCGGCCTGCCGGTCTTGTTGCAATTGCTGCGGGAAGACGCCATGCACCTGGTCTCAATGATGGACCACACCCCCGGCCAGGGTCAGTTCAAGGACATGGCCGCCTATCGCGACTATCTCACCCGCACCTATAAAAAGACCGCCGACGAGGTGGAAGAAATCGTCGAGCGCAAGGTGGCCGCCGCCAGCGACGCCTTTGCGCGCATGAACATCCTGGCCGAGGCGGCACACCAGGCCGGTGTCTCCGTCGCCAGTCACGACGACGATTCGCCTGAAAGAATCGAAACCATGCGCAGCATCGGGGCCGATATCTCCGAGTTCACCATCAACCTGGAAGCGGCCAAGGCCGCCAAGGCCGCGGGAATGTCCACCATCTTCGGCGCGCCCAACATCCTGCGCGGTAAGAGCCAGTCCGGTTCCATGTGCGCCATCGAGGCCATACAACACGGCGTCGCCGACTGCCTGTGTGCCGACTACTCACCGGCCACCCTCATCGCCTCGGTGTTCAGGATCCCGGAGCAGTCCGACCTCAACCTGGCCTCTGCCATCAAGCTGGTCACCAGCAACCCGGCCAGGGCCGCTGGTCTGCACGACCGCGGCGAAATCGCCGGGGGCAAGCGTGCAGATCTTATCGCCGTGCAGCAGTTCAGCGCCCTGCCCCAGGTCTCTGATGTCTGGATACACGGCGTACGCGCCTATCACGTCGCCTATGACCATGGCTGAAGGCAGGCTGTTTTACATCATCGGCGCATCGGGCTCTGGCAAGGACAGCCTGATCCGTTATGCGCGCGAGCACCTGCCCCATGACGCCTGTACCCTGTTTGCCCATCGTTACATCACCCGTGCGGCCGACGCCGGAGGTGAAAATCACATCGCCTTGAACCGCGCTGAATTTCACTTGCGCCTGCATCAAGGTTGTTTTTCCATGCATTGGGACAGCCATAACACGCTCTATGGCATCGGCAAGGAGATCGACCACTGGATGGCACAAGGGCTGGATGTAGTGGTCAACGGCTCACGCGCCTACCTGGATCACGCCATGCAGTTGTATCCGAACATCATGCCAGTGTGGATACACGTCTCCATGGACAAGCTGCGTCAACGTTTACAACAACGCGGCCGCGAAACCGAGGCCGAGATCGAAGAACGTATCGCGCTGGCCAAACAGCTGGACCACATCGCCCATGAAAAAGGCCTGGAGGTCATCAATAACAACAATCAGTTGCACGAGGCCGGTGCGGCCCTGCTTGCACTGCTTAGCAGTCAACGACAGCAACGATGCGCCTAACCCTTGTGGGTACCGGTAACGCAGCGGGAGTCCCGGCCTATGGCTGTGAATGCCCGAGTTGTGCCATGGCACGCATCAACACCGAGCTGCGCCGCAAACCCTGCTGTGCCGTCCTCGATACCGGCGAGCAACGCTACCTCATCGACGCCGGGCTCATGGACCTGAGCGATCGCTATCCGGCCGGCAGCCTGGCTGGTATCTTCCTCACCCACTTCCATGTCGAGCACGTGCAGGGGTTGTTTCATCTGCGCTGGGGCAAGGGCCGTCAGATGTCGGTATATTGTCCGAACGATTCCAAGGGCTGTGCCGACCTGTACAAGCACCCGGGCATTCTGCAGTTTTACAAGCTACACAAGCTCAAGCCCATCACCCTGGGCAAACTCACCATCACGCCGCTGCCCCTGATCCATTCCAAACCCACGCTCGGTTATCTGTTCGAATACGAACAACAACGCATCGCCTATCTCACCGATACCGCCGGCCTGCCGGACAAGACACGCCACTGGCTGCAACAACACAAACCCCACATCATAGTGCTCGATTGCAGCCATCCACCCAGGGACAATCCACCGAGAAACCATAACGACCTGAACCTGGCACTGGGTATCCACAACACGCTGCAGCCGTATCAAACCGTGCTCACCCACATTAGCGACGAAATGGATACTTGGGCCATGGACAATCCCGATGCCCTGCCACCCGAGGTCAAGCTGGCTCGCGACGGCATGGCCATCTCGGTGTAGGCATGGAACAGTTCGCCCTGCTGGCCATCGCCGGCTCTGTGTTGATGCACGTGACCTGGAACTTGCTGGCCAGGCATGTAGCATCCAAGTGCAACTACCTGTGGTGGGGCCTGCTGGCGCACATGGTATTGTTGGGGCCATGGGCGTTGTGGTCACTATGGCGGGATGCACACTGGCACCCGGTTCTGTACCTGACCTTAAACATTACGGCCGTCAGTAACGCCGTTTACTTCCTCGCCCTGCGTCACGCCTACCACCATGCCGCGGTATCGCTGGTCTATCCCGTGGCGCGCAGCTCGCCTTTATTGATCGCCATTTGGACCGTATTGTTTTTTGACAACCGCCTCAGCCTGTGGGGCTGGCTGGGCATACTCATCAGCATCAGCGGCCTGGTCTTCATGAGCCTGAGCAGCCAAAACGGGGACAGCCGCCATGCTATCCCCTGGGCCCTGCTGGCGGCACTCTGTACCAGCATCTACTCCCTCAGCGACAAGACCGCCGTGGACTACCTGCCGACCTTTGGTAGCAAGATAGGCTTTATTACTATTGGATATCTAGCCTCCTTCCTCACCCTAAGCCTTCAATTGCGCTTGGAGAACGGCCACTGGAAACCGGCCTGCCGGCCCTCCCTGAAATACTGGGCCATGGGCGGCCTCACCGTCGGCACCGCCTATGCCCTGGTCATACACGCCATGACCTGGATCCCCGCCGCCTATGCCGTGGCCTATACCAATGCCGGTATCGTTATCGCGACACTGTTATCGATCTTCTGGTTCAAGGAGCAAGAGGCATGGAGGGAAAGGCTGAGGTCGGTAGCGTTGATCTGCGTGGGATTGGTGGTAATTTCTGTCTTTGGTTAACTCAGACGGATATGTTTACTCTGACATCAAATGCAGTGGGGTCTAACGTCTTACGTTATATAGCGCGAAGCGTTATGGCGCTGGGGGTGACGGCGTATCATATACTCCGAGCTCAGGGTTTGTGCGGCTCTCTGTCGTTGTGGTCCAGGGAGCCATTCCACGGGCGGAAGAGCTCGGAGACGGTAAGGTCGCAAAATAATTGCGACCAACCGCATTTTTTTTAGGAGATTGGGTGACGCTATGAATACAGGCAAACACAAACAGTCAAGTTCTCGTTCGCTGGAAACCATATTCAAAGAGCATCTCGAGAATACCGTCATATGCAGCAAGGCACTTCGCGACCTATTCTCGAATCTCGAAAAACCAAATCCACATATTTCTAAGATTAAGCAGCTGGAAGAATTGGGGGACAAACTGACGGCGGAGGCATACGACGCACTGGAGTTATCTCATTTTTCGTGGCTTACCCATATCACGGAAGATTTGATAAAACTCTTGGACGACATCGTCGATGGTTTTAACAAAACCGCCAGACTTATCGATATCTGCCAACCAAATCATATCGAGAAAGCGGCGTACGATATTTTATCGGATCAGCTGGCAATGATAGAAAGGCTTCAACAGGAAATCGACCAGTATCCAGACAATGATCTTGCAAGCTTGAGGGCGTGCTGTAATGCGCTCAAGGAAAATGAAGAAAACGTGGACCTGATTTATCATGGGTGGCGGAAAAAAGAGCGCCGCGTGCAGGTGCTGTCGCTGATTGAAGAAAGCAATTGGACCGAGATTTTCGGTGTCCTCGAACAAACGACCGACGACATCTACCATGCGGCATTAGAACTCGATCGCATAGCCAGATATCGCAGCAGATCTGAAAAGGGGCTCTAAACTCCTTAGAACCTATTTCAAAATCGCAGATAGACTTAAAAACCGGGGTTGGATCTCAATTATTGCTGATATTAGGAAAAACTAGGATCTGAGGTTCCCCCAGTTTTCACCCTAGGATCAATTACAATTAAAGGTTCACTCCGTCCCCTTTTTGCGAGAGAAGTCAGTGCCCGGATGTGTACCGGGCACTGAGTGCATCATCTTACTCTACAATTTGTTCCTTAATGGTAAAGACGTTTCTGGATATAGGGTTGACGTTTACCTTTACCCAGTGAACACGGGACGAGCCAAATGTCTCCACGCGGGTAAAGTTAGGCATAAAGTTGAAGTTTTCCAGCGCAGGCTTGTCAACTCGGAAGTAGTGTGAGTCTCCATGTGCCAGTACCACCGGTTTTGCATAGGCCTGCACGTGATTCTCCAGTGCCTGGAGAAACTCTACGAAACCAGTACGGTTAGTGCTACCGCGTTCCAGACCAGGATTGGCGTGGATCATAATAAATACCCCCGGGCTACCTATTGCACCGGCTTTAGCAAAGGTCTGGTCTAACCATGCGATCGCAGCATTGGTCCGTCGGACCACTTCATCATCGTCATCCTGGGTGCGTACAACGGCAGAGTTGGGATCAAACGCGCGTGTTGCATTGTTGCTACCAACGATGTGAATGGCTGAAAAGGTGACCTTTTGGTTTGTCCACATGACGTTTTCCGGAAATTCCTCGAATCCGGCAATGTCAGCCTGGGTTTCGACAGTCATCCCTTTACCGCCAATGGTGACACTACCCGGTTGCGGGTAAAAGACTTCACGTAATTTTGCCAGGCGTTCCAGGGGCTGATATTCACCAGCGGCAACACGATGACAGTCAGTCCATTCATTATCACCCGGTGTGAGTATGACAGGCTGATTAAATTGATTGTAACGATACAGGCGATCCATAAACATTTCATCACTGCAATTGCTGCCACCGCCTTTGATGTCACCGGCATGCAGAACCCACTTGATTCTGTGATCATTGTTGACGTCGCTGATCAGTGCATCAAATGGTGGATACGCCTGTCCAGGCTCTACGCCATAGGGCACATCGCCAATTAGGGCAAAGCCAAACTGACCATAACCTTTTGCATTTTTTTCGTCGTCATCAGCGGTAGCAATCACTGGTTGATAGACAATAACTACGCTGATCAAGGCAAAAGAGAGATAGCGGGATATCATCATTACAGGCTCCTTAAAGTAGAAAATTCGATTAACTGGCCCACTATATTGTTAAATTATGACTGAAAAGTTTCGGTTGCATGAATGAACCGTGAATTAAACTCGGCTGACAATTGCATAGACAACAAGTCTCTTCGGAACAAAAAGTATAAAAAGGGGACGGATTTTTCCTGCATCAATTGGTTAAAATTTGCTGAAAATTAATTTTCTCCGCCCCCTTTTTACACGCCCACCCCAAGAACAGAAATTAAACATATCGGTAAAGCTGTTAGATCTGGCAGTTAACCTTCATAAAGTTTTCAAACTTGTGGAATAAATCGACTTCTCAGTTGTTTACAGACACGAGCACACCAATTGCTTGGGATAAATAGTCAATTAATCAGCAGAAACAAAGGAAAAGGAATCATGCGACTTGAAACCTATCGACCAATGCGCAAAGGAGCGTTGGTGTTACTGCTTACCGGTTTACTTGCTGGTCCTGCGGCAGCGGAGTATATACCAGGCTTCACCATCACCCCACTAAAGGACTTTGGTTTTAATGACTCAGAAGTTAGGGATATTAATAATTATGGATTTTCAGTAGGCGATTCTATCGCAGGTACCGCCTTTGATGCAGAACAACAGGCAGTATTTTGGTACCCTGCCGGCAATGTCACGGTCCTTGACTTTGATCCTTATCCCCGAGTGGATTACCAAATAGCCCGCGCTATCAATGATGCTGGACTTATGGTGGGCAGGACTGACAACAAGGGTTCGGTAGTATGGATTGATCAGATTTCAACTCAACTACCGAACGCCGGTGGTGTCTTTCTCGCTCGCGGTTTTCAGGCCCAGATCCCGGATCAGCACCTGGGATCCCTCAAGCTCTTCGTTCAGCATCCTGATCAGGCGCAAAGACACCTCCGGGTTCTGCCGCAACACCCGCAGCATGCTGTGGTGTCTGATGAGACACACCTGCACCGGCGTCAGGGCTTCGGCTGTGTAAGGATAGGCGCGATCGTCAAAGGTCTCGAAACCGATAAGATGCCCCGCGACCCGAAGACCGAGGATTTGCTGCCTGCCGTCGGGCAACGAAGTGGTCAACTTGACCTGTCCTTCTCTGAGCAGAAAAAGGTAATAAGCCGGATCCTTTTCACGAAAAAGTATCTCGTGCGGCAAGTAACTGAGTTGCGATACCATCCCCTGGATCTGGCAAACTTGTTCGACCCCGAATGCGGAGAACAGGTGCGCCTCGCACAAGATGCATTGGCCGATTTGGCAGCGGCAGGATAGCACGGGCTCGCGTTTTTGAGCTGATCGTTTCGGTCGGGAATGCCGATCTTTCGTATAATTTGATTTATATAGTACCAGAACTCGCGGGGTGACGAGTAGTGTAACGCTACAGACTACCGAGTCATGTGTCTCCTCATCGCAAAACGTCTGTCGCATTGCAGGCTGATCGCCGAACTTGCCGGGACCTGAATCCCTCGAACAGTGGCATGTTGAAGATGGCCAAGACGACGAGACTCCCCTCACCTCCTTGTGAGGGGATGCTTCATATTTCATTTATGCAGCTATCGAGTCGGGCGATACTCTTTCCTTGCGAAGCCCGCCCCGCGACAGGCTATGTACCTTTGGGTTGTGCTATTTCGGATCCATCGCCTTTTCGTACAAGACCGCGCCGGTGACATCGTGAATACGCACCGTCAGTCGACCGGTTTCGCTGACTTCCACCGCCCCAAAAGACTGGAGATTTGGCGGTGGCGAGTTCGCGGGCAGGCCTTCGGTACTCGGGGCCCTGACGAACTCGAACACGGGACCGAAACTGTCGTCCGGCGCATTGGCACCGAACGCTCCAGCGTGAACCGGTCCAATGACGAATTCCCAGAATGGCTCGAAGTCACCGAACACCGCACGTTCCGGCTCGTAGGAGATCGCGGCGGCGAAATGAACGTCGGCCGTAATATAAACGACATTCTTGATGCCTTCGTCCTTGATGAATTTCAGTAACTGGCTCAATTGGACCTCGCGACCCAAGACTTGCGGATCCCCTTGCGCCCAGGCGTCGCGATCGGTTGGACCGCCCGTGACCAGAGAAAGCGGATCGTGCGTCGAAATCACTTTCCAGGTGGCACGGGACTGCTTGAGACTTTGTTTCAACCACTGAAACTGCTTTTTACCCAACATCTCGATGCCGTTGGGATCGCTGTTTTCGGGATTGGGGCCGCGGAATGATCGCTCGTCCAGCAGGAAGATTTCCAGATGCTCGCCGTGCTGAAACGTGCGATACAGTTCCTTGCTATCGATCGGATTGTATTCAAACAACGCCTGCCTTGCGCGCCCGGCCAACTCATCCGCCGGCAAGCCGTTGTAGGGCTCCGCTGTCAGGATTTCCCCGGGATACCAGTTGTTCGTGACTTCATGGTCGTCCCACTGAATATACATGGGCGTGTCGAGCAGGAACCGCTGCAGCTTGTCGTCCCCGAGGTTGTACCGCCAGTTCTCGCGATACTGATCCAAGGTGATCGCCACGAAATCCTTGGTGGGGCTGTTCACCCAGGTTCCGCCGCCGACCTCCGGGGGGATCTCCTTGGTCGCGGGAATCGGATTATCGGCGTAGATAATATCCCCGGCAAAGACAGCGAAATCCGGCTCAAGCCTGCGCATCACATCGAAGATGACGTAGCCACCTTGTATGGTGTTGCCATACACGTCCGTGATGGCCAGTTCCGGGTTACGGCCCCAACCCTGACCGGCCAGATCCGCCGCCCAGACAAAGCGGACAGGGCGGGCCTCGCGACGGGACGGCGCCGTGCGAAACTTGCCCACCGGCCCCATGTCCGCATCGTTTGGATCAAACCCGGGTTTGTTCAGGCAAAGGACCTGGTAGTAATAGGTTTTGTCCGATTGCAACCCCTCGAGCACGACCGAGCCCGTGTAATCGGTTTTATCCGTCACAACCGGCCCTAACTCAGTCCGTTTTTGGCCTTGGTCACCATCGTGATCCAGTTCATGGTCGCTGCCGAATTCCGGCGATGCGGACAAACGCACGACAAGCCGGGCATCCGCCTCGCGATTGCAACGCCCCCAGACAACAGCGCTCTTCGCGCTCACATCGCCCGACTGGGCATAGACGGCGTCGTCATCAAAGTGATTCGCGAGGATGACGCCGCTGTACAATAACGCGACACTGGCCGGCAACGCACTGACGGCCAGCACCCATTGCTTCTTGGTCATCTTGATCTCCTCCTTTGTATAGCAAATCGGCGAAATCACGCAGTTCTACGCAATCTTGTGAAACAACTACGCTATCGCTCAAAAATGACAACGCGATTAAATCAACATGAACCTTTAGCAAGGCGTCCATCGAACCACGGGGATAACGCCTAAATCCACAAGCGGCTTTTGATTTATTTCCCCAAATCCGGATTGGCGCACCCCCCGTTGCGCGATACGGCCCTGATCAAACGTTTTATTTGCCCGGTGTTCCCCAAATTCCAGCTACCATCCGGCTGTCATCAGTCTGTCACGAGAACCCCCTAAGCTGCCGGTTTACAGGGCCTACCGGTTACCCAACGATTATGCATCAGAAAGCAAAGACATCGTTTGCGCCGGACCGGGTGAACGCACACACGGCAGGGCATCCTGCACCGGGTCGGCACCGCCAGATTTTATCATCGCTGTTTCATACCCTCTTTCATGTGCGAGACTGTCTCAGCGGCGCCTGGGCATCGCCGTTGTCCCGGCCGCGATTACGCGTCGTTCAAACCGCCGTCCTCTCAGCCCTCATCCACGGATTCGTGTTCGCGTCCGGCGCCTCTATACTGACGATCAACACGCTTGCCCAATATGCCATGCCTTCACCGATGCACGTGAGCCTGATCGCGAGCCGCCCTGAGGTACGCCCCGCGTCACGGGCTGACACGCCGACCTCAACGGTCCATAAGCACGCCGCGCCACCCATGCAGAACAAAACGTCCGTGAAGGTAACCCCAGCGGACCAGCGGCCCCGTTCGCATCGGCCTGCAAAGTCGGAACATGGGGAGGAACACATAGCGCCACGGCCGCAAGTGGCCCGGGCCTACCGGCCAGAACCGGCGCCGGGGTCTATCTATGCGCCGCTCGATGCGCCCCCGCCCCTGCATTCGCCACCACCGCGTTATCCGGAGGAGGCACGCTGGGAGAACCGCACCGGCTCAGTCGTGATTCGTTTTCAACTGGGCGCCAATGGCACCGTGCGCCGGGTAAGCGTGCTTTCGTCTTCGGGACACACCGACTTGGACGCCGCGGCTATTGGTTCCGCGCAGCGCTGGCGGTTCCCTCCGCGCAACGATGAGGACGGAGCGACGTGGTACCACTTGCGCTTCCGCTTCCAACTCCTCTGAAGCGGTCGTTCGAGTCGCGGTAACACTGGGAAATACATAGGCCTCTGCCAACCGGCAGAGGCCTATGTCGCACAAATGTATCGACCGGCGACTACCACCAGCTTCTTCCGGATCGGGAATGCTTCTTGAACCGGGTAGCGGCGCGCATCACGTGATAGATCACGTTCTGCTCTTGCACCCCATGCAGCAGGTGCGCGGCCGGCCCGCCGGCGTACACCGCGACATCCTCACCGGCATGGGTCTCGGAGTCCAGCGGCACGAGCGCCTCCTGGTGGAAACCCTCATCGGTGGTGTCGACGCTGCTCAGGTCAGCGCGTCCAGTATTGATGGGCTCGTCATACACGGGATCGCCCCCGGTGGGCAGCAGATGAAACCCCCGACCGTTGGCGTAGCCCAGCGTGGAATAGGGCAGGCCGTCGGCGGCCAACGTCGGCGCGTTTTCAGATTCGCCGTCTCCGTCATTGGAGATCACCTTGCCCAGAATCGGATTACCCCGCGTGGGGTAGCCGGCAATGGTGAATACATGACTATGGTCCGCGGTTACAATAATGAGGGTGTCCCGGGGATCTGTCTTCTCCATGGCGACCTTCACCGCATTGGCGAACTCAATGGTGTCGATCAGCGCGCGACGGGCATTGCCAGCGTGATGGCCGTGGTCGATGCGCCCGCTTTCCACATGCAGGAAGAAGCCCTTCTTGTTCTTCGCCAGCACGTCGACGGCCTTGGCGGTCATCTCACTCAACGATGGCTCTCCGCCCGTGTCGTTCGGTCGATCGTACTCATATTCCATGTGCGAGCGCTCGAACAGACCAAGCAGGTGGTCAACTTCGTCCGGATCAATGACATCGAATTGTTCCTTGTTCCAAGCCCACGCGGCGTTCTCGTATTGCTCGACCCACTCCTGGGCCAGGTTGCGACCGTCGTCGCGCTCGCCGTACTGACCGTCATCCTCCGGATCCGTCATGGTGCGCGGCAGAAAGCTGCGGCGTCCTCCGCCCATGGCAACCTCCAGCCCGTCGCCGTGGGGGAACTCGATCAGCTGCCGGGCGATGTCCTTGCAGCCGTTCGCTTTGGCCTCTTCGGTGAGGTCATGGTCGTCCTCCCAGTCGCGTTCCGGGCTGTGGGCATAGGTCGCCGCCGGGGTGGCATGGGTCAGGCGGGCAGTGGTCACCACGCCCGTGGACAAGCCCGCCTCCTCCGCCTGCTCGAGGAAGGTGGTCAGTTCGTTGCCCTTGCTGCTGTCGCAGTCGCCGCGGGTGACATACTGGTTCACCGCGATCACACCTGCCTTGGTCTTGACGCCAGTCATCATCGCCGTCATGGTGCCGGCGGAGTCCGGGGTTTGTTGATTGGTGTTATAGGTCTTGGACAGCGCGACATACGGCAGTTTCTCAAAGCTGAGCACGTTCTCCTCGCCGGGCTCGCCGCGCAGCTGTCCTTCCAGGATTCGGGCGGCCGTGACCGTGGACACGCCCATACCGTCGCCGATGAACAAAATGACGTTCTTGGCATGCAGCTCATTCGGGCGCAGGCGTTTCGCTAGATCAACGGCATGCGCACCGTCCATATACCATTTCTCCGGGCTTTCTTCGGTGGCCGCAACTGCGGCTCCGGCAACAGTCATACTGACGCCTAGCGTAACCGCCTTTAACGCAAGCAACTTCGGGTCCATACGTGTTCTCCTCTGCAGCTGAGTTGGATTCGATCAGGCATCGCAAGACTGGCCCATAAGCCAGAATGCCTGTCAGGTTTTGCGGAGCGTAACGTCCCTGTGTGAAGCCCTTGTTGCAGTTTGGTGACATTTCTCTACGGACGCACTCTGGCGCGACCCACCCGAGTAATCCGAACGATTTGATCCCCAGGATCGTTCAAAAAAACGTCATCACCCTGTAACCGCGGTCTGCTCTCATAGATAGCGCAAAATGGCTGCATTAAGCCCCTTGGATCACGACACGCCGTGACCGCATTTGGGCAATGCTTGCTCCATCAAGAACGCATGAAGATTTTCCCGAATCAACCCGAGTTTTTCTGCACAGGAGGGAAGCATGGATACCAAGACGCCATCGCAGCGGCAACCCGGAGCACGCAGTGTGTTAGCGCTCTTCGTGGCCACCGGCCTGCTTGCATCAGGCACCAGCCTGGTGGTCGCAGGCGCAGGTCAGACACAAAAGGTCGGACGTCAAGCCAACGGCACGGTGGTCCTGCCGACGAACCAGGTGATCGACCCCGCCGGGCAACAAGTCGAATTCCGCGGCCGCCCCAATGCGGTTGCGCTGAGCCCTGACGGCAAGACGGCGGCCTTCCTTAACGGCGCCCACAAGGCCATTATCCTGGTCACACTCGACACCGGCGCGGTGAAGCAGGAATTCGAAGACGCCGGCTCGAGCGCGTCTTTCTACGGCATTCTGTACGCCCACGACGGCGGGCAGCTCTACGCTTCGCAGGCAAACGGCAAGCTGATCATCGCCAATGTCGCCGATGACGGCAGCATCAGCCTGGATCAACTGGTCACCGAGCTGCCGAAGAGCCCCTACTTCTACCCGGGCCGCGAAGACGGCAATCCTTACCCCGGCGGGATGGCGCTCTCCGAAGACGGCCGCTATCTCTATGTGGTCCTGAACCGCAACAACAGCCTGGGGGTCTACGATCTCAAGCAGCGTAAGTTCATGAAGGAGATTCCGGTCGGCAACGTGCCCCATGCCGTAATAGTCAAAGGCGACCGCGCCTACGTGAGCAATCGCGGGGGACGCCCGGCGCGGAACGGCGAATTCACCAATGACTCCAGTGGCACGCCGATCGTGGCCGATCCGGGCTCGGGGCGCGCCGTGACGGGTACGGTCTCAGTCGTAGACCTGACCACCCATGCGGAGCTCAAGGCGATCGACGTCGGTCTGCATCCTTCGGCGTTGTTGATCCACGGGCAACGCCTGCTCGTCGCCAACAGCAACAGCGACACGGTCTCCGTCATCGACCTGGACTCCGAGCAGCTTGTGAAGACGATCAACGTCACGCCGTTCCCGGGTGCGCCCTTCGGCAGCTCGCCCAACGGGCTGACCATGATGGACGATCATCACCTGGTGGTCAGCCTGGGGCGCAACAATGCGCTCGCCGTCTTCAGGCTGGGTGACAAGGCTTTCGATGCCGTGAAATTTATAGGGCTGATTCCAACCGGCTGGTATCCCACGGATGTCGTGGCCGATATTCGCCACCGGCGACTGATCGTGGCCAACGGCAAGGGCGTGGGTTCACTCGGCCCTGAGGCGACCGTCGGCCCGGATCCGGCGACCAACAAGACCGGGCGCTGGGTGCATTCCAATATGGGCAGCAGCTCGATTATCGCCTTTCCCAATACCGGCGAGTTGCAGGCGTATACCCAGCGCGTGCTGAAACACAACAACTGGATCCGCCCGGCCAAGGCCGGGAAGAACCTGGCCAACAGCAAGGAACGGCGGCACATCGAGCCGGTACCCGTCCCCGAGCGCCTGGGCGAGCCGTCGGTGTTCAAACATGTGTTCTACATCATCAAGGAGAATCGTACCTATGACCAGGTCTTCGGCGCCCTGCCCCGGGGCAACGGCGATCCGGATCTGGTCCAGTTCGGCCGCGAAGTCACGCCCAATCAGCACGCGCTGGCCGAGCAGTTCGTGCTGTTCGACAATCTGTATGATGCCGGGTCCAACTCGCAGGACGGGCACAACTGGGTGACCCAGGCCTTCGTCACCGATTATCTGGAGCGGACCTACGGCGGCTTCGTCCGCAGCTACTCTTTCAACGGTGGAGACGCGATGGCCTATGCGTCCAGCGGCTTCCTGTGGGACAACGCCCTGCGCCACGGCAAATCGGTAAGGGTCTATGGCGAGTTCGTCAATGGCCTGCGCGCCGACGGTGTGGAGATGGGCCCGTGGTCCAGCTGGCTCGGCCACGGCGAGACCGAGGCCGGAACCTGGAGCGATTTCTACAACGACGCGCTGATCCTTGCCGGCAAGCAGGAGGGCGAACTGCACGTTGCCTTGGAGGCGCACTCCGACATCCCGTCGCTGGAGGCCATCATCAACAAGGCCTATCCACCCTATCACATGGTGATCCCGGACCAGTACCGGGCCGAGGTGTTCCTCAAGGAATTCAACGACTACGTGGAAAACGGTAACCTGCCCGATCTTGTGATCATGAGCCTCACCAACGACCACACCGAGGGCACGACGCCGACCTATCCTACACCCCGCGCCATGGTCGCCGACAATGACCTGGCACTGGGCCGCGTCGTGGAGGCCATCTCCACCAGCCCCTATTGGAAGGACTCTGTGATCTTCGTGATCGAGGATGATGCCCAGAACGGGGTCGACCATGTAGACGGTCACCGCACGATTGGTTTCGTGGTGAGCCCCTACACCAAACGGCAAGTTGTGAACAGCCGCTACTACACCCAGATCGACTTTATCCGCACTATCGAACAGATCCTGGGACTGCCCCCGATGAACCAGATGGATATGGCGGTCGAACCCACCAGCATGAAGCACGTCTTCATGGCCAAGGCCGACTCCACGCCTTTTCGCGCCCTGCCCAATCAGATTCCGCTGGATGAGCTCAATCCCGATCTGGCAAGGCTCAAGGGCATCGAAAAGGCTTGGGCCATTGCGTCGTCGAAGATGGACTTCTCGAAGCCCGACGCCGCGGATACCGAGATGCTCAACCGCCTGACTTGGTACGCTACCAGAGGGTTCGATACGCCCTACCCGGGCGACGACAAGGTGCTGCTGCCGTCCGAGGTACATGCCTATGTGAAGGCGAGGAAGAGCAGACCCAGAACACACAGTTCCTAAGCCAGGCCTCTCCTCTAAAGGAGATTTGAAGGGGGCGGCGGCTCGCCGCCCCCGATTTTTTCACCCCTGGAGGCGAATTAGAACGACGCACGATAGCTCAGATTGATGCTGCGACCCGGCGCGTAGACGCCCGAGCCGTGGGTCTTGTATTTCTTATCGCCAATGTTCTCCAACGCGACCAGGAACTCGTGTCCCCTTGCGGGTTTGAACTCGGCCCGCAGATTGACCACCCCGTAACCCGGGGTGCCGCCCTCGGGGATGCGTGGGTCTTTGATGTCGCCCGGGGACAGCTTGTCCTGCTTATCGGCAAATAGGCCTGCGATCTCGTACCACCGACGGGCGCTCGCATTGTAACGCACGTTAAGCGTCCCATTGAGCGGCGGGATGCGGCGCAGCGGCTCGCTGCTGTCATCATCCTCCCCTTCGGTCCAGGTCGCATTGCCATAGACCCGCCATTTGCGGCCGATGTCATAACCAAATCCCGCTTCCACGCCCTGGATCCAGGCGTCGTTGATATTCTGGCGCTGGAACACGCCCGGCGCGACTTCAACGCGATCGATAAAGCCTTCATAGTCTGTGTAGTGGTAATACAGGTCGGCATAGCCGTGGCTGGAGTAATACTTGATACCGATCTCGCGGCTCAATGACGCCTCCGGTTCAAGATCGGTATTGGGGATCTCGCTGAAGAAATCGACGCGGCCGAAGAAATCCTCCATGTTCGGCGCTCGAAACCCCTCGGCCACGCCGCCCACCAGGTTGAGCCTGGGGCTAAGCCGATAGAGTAAGTTCACGCTGCCAGTTACCTTGTCCGTCGTCAGGTTCAGCTCCTGGCTACCGACCTCGCCTTCGGTGTCGAAACGGCTGTAGCGCACGCCGAGGATGGCGTCTGTCTTGGTCCCCAGCCCGACCTCATCCTGGGCGTAGACCCCGAGACTCTCGTAGTGCGCGCCATCGGGCGTGCCCGGCGCGATCTCGCTCACCGTCGAGGTCGCCCGGTCTTCCTCTTCCTTTTCGGTATCGTAATCATCACGATAGTACTCAAGACCGTAAGTCAACCGCTGGCGCGATCCGACCCGGTTGCTCAGCTGAACAAAGGCCCCGGGCGTGCGCACATCGGTCAGCTCCCGGGTCTCGATGCCGGGACTGGATTCCTTGATATTCTCTTCGCCCTCTTTTTGTCGGTTGTAAGACATGTTCGCCTTGAGGTCATCGAACGGCCCCAGGTCCTTGGCACGATACTCCAGATAATAGAGCTCGCGCTGCTGGGGCTCGTAGTTGAACTTCAGCTTGTCGCCCAGTGTGATCTCGCTGGTCTTGGGCACATCGTACTGGCGCACGTACTGCTGGGCGAAGATCAACTCGCGATCGGCGCTGAAGCGGTAATTGAATTTGAAATCGGCGTCGACCTCATCGTAGGCGCTGGGCCGTTGCCGGTCGATATCACCGCCGCCGTCCACATCGCCGTAGCGCTTGACGGTGGCACCGGCCAGCATACCGGCATCGCCCCAGTTGCCTTCGGCCTGGGCGCGAAACGCCCTGGCCAGGGTAGCGCTAGCGTAGCTGGCCTGAAACAGCCCGTTGCCTCCTGTGTCTTGGCTGAAGTCAGTGCGACGCCGGGTGATGATATTAATGGTGCCGCCCAGCGCGTCAGAGCCATACAGCACCGAGGTGGGCCCGCGAACCACCTCAACGCGCTCGATGATATTCGGATCGAGGGTGTTGAGATATTGATGCGGGCCGAAGCGGTAAAACGAATTATTGAGCCGAACCCC
The DNA here is from genome assembly GCA_947258385.1 of Acidiferrobacterales bacterium. Classification (GTDB taxonomy): domain Bacteria; phylum Pseudomonadota; class Gammaproteobacteria; order Acidiferrobacterales; family SZUA-150; genus CAMYII01. The sequence continues at coordinate 20,792 of CAMYII010000057.1, read as the reverse complement.
GTCCACGAGCAGCAACACCTGTTTGCCCGTGAGCCCGCGGATAAAAGGAGAACCACCCCCGAGGTTCGTCTTCTGGATATACACCCCCTCCGCGTAGGTAAACAGATCCGGGGTCGCCGTCGCGTTTGCCTCCCGCACCTGTTCATCGTCGATGACGGTTACCGCCTGGGGCGTCTCGAACAGCTCGCGTTCGACGCGGGTAGCGGTGACCACGATCTCGGGCGCACGCGGCTCCGGGGATTCGGACTCCTGGGCACGGACCGGGCGACCGGCGAACGCAATGCCAAAAACACACAAGAGCGCAATGATCTCTCGCCAACAAACTTGCATTATTCTAGCCTCCGAATTATCTATTGTTCTTGAAGTCCGACATCTAAAAAGGGTGTCCTAAGCGAACGGGAAACAGCGTTCCTTCGGGAAACAGTGTCATAGAGAAGGGGGTCCGCAAGGGACCCCCTTGATATGGAGCGACCGCCTGTAACACCCCTACGACGCCCGGCATACCTCCGGCAGGCGCTCAGTATAGGCCCTGAGCAGGGCCTCTCGGTCCTTGCGCAGGTCCCGCCCGTGGCGCACAACAGGATAGGGAATGTCATCGCCCTTCAGCCCGACCCACAGTGCGCGGTTGAAGCGCGGCTCATCCAGGTGATCCTCGGCGGTGAAATCCTGGCCCGCCATGGCCGCCTCCCAATACGCCGCGTCGCGTTTCGGGGTGGCGTAGCAGCCGGCCGATGCCACCGTCACGGCTTGCTCCTGCGGCGGCAGGGGCAGCGCCGTGGTGTAAAGGATCTCAGGCACCAAAGCGTTATAAGTCCAATCCCGCTGCGTGGTATCGAATACCTCCGCCATGGGCGCCGCCAGACCATCATTGAGGCCCATGGGCTCAATGCCCAACACCTCTTCGATCGTGCGCAGCATGCTTACCGTGGTGTAGTGCGTCGACACCACCGCTTGCTGTTTCACATACGGCCCGATGATATAGGCGATGCTGCGATGGGCGTCCACGTGGTCCCCACCATTCTGGGCGTCGTCTTCGATGATAAAGATCAGGGTGTTGTCACGGTAAGGGCTGTTGGCCACTTTTTCGACCAGCAGACCGACAGCGTAGTCGTTGTCGGCCATCTGCGTCTCAACGGTGTTCACCCCGTCGATGGCGGTCGAGAAGTTCCCGAAGTGATCATGGGGCAGACGGACCAACTGCAGATTGGGCAGGTTGCCCTGCTTCACATACTCGTCGAACTCACGTTCCCACTCTTTGTAGCGCCAATAGTCCGGGTACTTCATATCGTAGCCGCGGAAGTAAGGGTCGGAGATGTCCTGCAAGGCGGCCTTGCTCGGAAAAAACTGACGGACCCCTGCCTCATAAGGCATCTGCGGCATGGCAATGAAATTGGGGTCGTCCTGCGGCAGGAAATAACGGCTGAGGTCGCCGTAGAATCCGTAGTTGCGCACCGTAAGCCCCGCGCGCAAGGCGCTGTCCCAGAGGTAACCGGCGCCGGCCTCGCCCTCGGGTCCATCCGGCGCGGCCACGTCGGCCGTGCCAGGCAGCAAATCGGGATCGTCAGGCGTATACGGATTGGCGGCCTGGCGCTCCTCCACCGTTGCCAGACCGGTGTTGATATTGCGGTTGTTGCCCTCCCAGTCGTAGGTCAATCCGCGCCCGGCGTAGTTTACCGGCGCCGTCTTCTCGGTGAAGTCAGTGGTGCGCGCCGCGGTGGTCCAGTTCCAGCCGGTATTGCTGGTCTCGCCGCTGTCGTAGAAGTTGTCCATTATCACGAACTGACGTGCCAGTCGATGGTGGTTCGGGCTGATCGGCTCGGGCAACAAGGCGAGCTCCGGGTCACCGTCACCTTTTTCCAGATCGCCCAGTACCTGATCGTAGGTACGATTTTCCTTGACGACATAAATGACATGCTCGATCCGACCGCGCAGGAAGGACATCGTAGCCTGGTACTGCTTGTGCTGGGTCACCGTCGGGAAGTTGCTGTTGTACGCCACTTGCCAGGTCAGCCGTGCCAGCTCTCTGGCCTCGGGTACCGGCAGCGCCAGAAAGCCGGCCTTGTGCAACTGCCAGACATATTGATTCTTGCTGCGGCATTCGTCCAAAGAGCCCGGCTCGATCGACAGGGTATCCCGACAGCCCTCGGGGTTGGGCCCAGCATTGTCCTTGCCGTTGACAACGTAGAGCATGCCGCCGTCGGCGCTCAGACTGACGGCGTTCGGATACCAGCCCGTGGGTATCAAACCGACCACACGACTGCGTCCGCCGCCCTGGCCTGCAGAGTGCGTTTTGGGCCGGGCGAGCTGAATCACGGCAACGGAATTGGTACCCCCATTGGTCACAAACAAGGTCGCCTCGTCCGGGGACAGCGCCAGGCCGTTGGGGCTGCTTCCCTTAAACCCCTTGGGATTGGGAAAGACCGACGCGGGGGCCGTGACGCCGAATTCTTCGATCACACGGTCCGTGGCGGTATCGATCACGGCCACCGAGTCGCTGTTATCATTGGCGACATACAAGCGTGTTTGCGCGCGATTGAGGACCATTTTGTTGGGCTGACCTTTCATATCGATGCGACCGAGCACCGCCAGCGCGTCACTTTCCAGACTGAGCACGACCACTTCACGGTCGCGCTGGCTGGAGACATAGGCCTTATCGTCGCCGCGGATCGCGACCCAAAAGGGATACTCGCCGCCGGCGATACCGGCCTCGGACGGATCGATCTTGCCCGGGCGCAGGTCAAGCTCGGTGATCACGGATCGGTTCACGAGATCCACCAGACTGACCGAATCGTTCTCGTAGTTGGCCACCAGCAGCCGGCTGCCGTTTTGATTGACCGCGACACCGGCGGCAAGCGGCCGTACATTGATCCCGAGACCGTCTTCATGACCGAGGGGGATGGGGTCGCCGGTTTCCGCCCAACCCTCACCCTGGTGCTCAAAGACGTGTACGTTGTCGTCCACGCCACCGGCGACATAGAACGCTTCCCCGTTGGGATGCCAGGCAGTGCCGTTGAAGGTATTGGGGATCTGGAGCACCTGCTTCTTATTCGGCGCACCGGTGGAGATGTCGTAGACGAATACGTATTCATTCGACTCCTCGGCGACGCGGTTGCCGTCAGGACCATTGTTGCGATTGTAGCCGCTGGTCAGGATGAGCAGGGTCTTGCCATCCGGGCTGACCGCCGTTGATACGGCGTGGTCGGCCAGGTAGTCCGGACGGGTTGGCAGATCGGGGTTTAAAGGTTGAAACAGTGCGCCGCTGGCCGCTTCAGGGGTAATACGCATGCCTGTCGGCAGCCGTTCACCCTCGATCAGGGTAAACCCTTGGCGGACCGGCGATTGTTCCTTTGAAATCGCCGATAGCGGTGAATGGGCCACAGCTACGAGGGTCCCCGCTAAGACTATTGCAATACCTGTCTTGCGGAGTGTTCTGGTCGATTGCATAATCGTTCTCCTTAAGAAACAGTCAAGATTCCGCCTGTGGAAATTCCGGTCGGAATGTGAACGTCGGTGTGGATTCCTACCCTGCCTCTGCAGGGGGTCCAGATTTGTCATCCGGTGACAATAAAGCAACTGCGCCGATTGTCTTTAATGCCAGATCGATGTGACACACCAATGAACCTTTGTTGAACTCTTGTTGACGCCGACACTCGTCGTACGTCGTATTTGGACGAACGCTGTTACCGCAGGTATGAGAGGCGGCTGGGCATGATGAACATCCGTGTGGGAGAATTCGGCGCGCGTGGGGTGAGTTTGGCGTCCGCTTCCTGACCGACCATCTGCAAGGGAATCGGTATTTTAAAATCGACCGGCCGGAGCAGAACCTGCACCGCGCCCTCACGCAGTTTCAGTTGACGGCGAGCGTGGAACGCAACGAAGCGCGTATCAGGATTTTGATCGACGGGCTTGCCGCCGGCTGAGCCGAGCCGCTGCAACGACTAAGCCGCGCGGTCGATGATCGGCTCGGCCGCGATGACGCCCGACGCGCACGACTGCAAGCTCAAGGAGCGAGGAATAGAACTTCACCTCGACTCATCGAAGGCCTACGAGTAATAGATAAACTTCGGCTCATACAACGCCTGCGTCAATTCCTCCGGCATCTGATTGCTCAAGTACTGCCTTGCCGTGCTACCGAGGTGATTGAGCAATTTCCCGGACAGGATTTTAACCTGCTAGATATGTTGCCGGTAACGGCGTACGACTTGTCCCCTTTTCGACCTCTTTTCTGAGAGGGAGAAGCGAACATCCATGTCCGAGACTTCATCCCTGAACTCCATTAATCATGAACTATCCCTGGAATTAGAACACATACTGCGCCTGCAGGAAGGTTTCGTCTTCATCGTTACCATCGATACCGTTCAAGTTCTCACCCATGCGATGGGTCAGCTGCAGTTTGATATCGTGTTTATGAAAAAACCAGTTCAGGCCCACTGATGTGCGTGTCCAGTCCTCGGTCGCGACGTCGGCATCAGCCTCTATGGCCTGGTAGCCGGCAACCAGCTCGAACTTGCTGGGTATCAACATATAGCCGCCTTCCAGCGCATAGCTGTCCAGCTCGGCGTCGCCGTTCTGATAAATACCGCTGGTAACCGTACCGTCTACGGTATCCGCGCTGAAGGTATTGTACTGCGCGTCTACCGATAGGCCGAAGCCCCGGAAGGCCGCGCTGACTTCGGCACCGGTGACCTCGTCGACATCGGGCTTATCACCAGCACTGGTGTCCAATCCTGTTGCTGGATCCGTATTGGTATTGTTGTCGTCATCATTCGACCAGGAAAAGGCCGCCAGGCCTACGGCGAACTTCGGTTTGCCATTAAAGTCACCTTGATCGAACTTGACTTCGCCCATAGGATGCCAGTCGATGCGTCCACCCACGATCCAGCCTTGATTGAAGTCGCTATTACTGTTGACCGGTGTATCGAAATCCAGCTTTTCGGAGTCCGGATCAATGGCGGCGCTCGCAAACGAGGCACCATAGGTAATGAGCTTCGAACTGGTCCCGCCTTTGATATGGACACCGGCATTGCGTTCCGGCACGCCGTAATTGTGATCACCGACAAAGGTGCGTTCGACCAGTTGCTGTTTTTTTGATGAAGTTAGCTGCTCACGTGAAAATGGAAACAGGGCATTACCAATGATTAACTTGGTATTGGAAATACCGCTATACTGCATATAGGCGTCCTTGACCGCGATTTCGTTGTCGTCTTCGGCCTTGCCCATATCCCATTGGATCTTACCCTTCCAATCCTTGTGCAGACTGCCCTCGATATAGGGTCGCAGGCGACGAAAAAAGACCTCGTCAGTCGTTTCATCATCAGGGCTGCCGGTGTCCGGGTCTTGCCTATGGTATTGCAACTGCACCCTGCCCCCGATCTTGATGTATTTATCACCATCCTTGTAGACCGTTACACCTGCCAGTACCTCAGATCCCATCGTAGACACTATCAACGCAGATGCTGTTGCTAGAATGGCCTTTGTCTTCGTCATACCAATGATCCCCCATAGAATTAACGGTTATTAAGCGGGGGCTAGGATAGCGGCGTTAAATGACGTTCTGCTTTCAGTGAGATGACAATAAGATGACAAAGCCAAGGTTTAAAAAAGCAGTGTTCTATTGATAATGTTTTAACCATGAAGGTTTGAGAAAAGGCCTTACAAATCAATCCGTTTTCAGACAGCCAATCATCTGGTGTTCCGCCACGGGCGGTGGCCGGACATCGTGAGGTGGGTTTCAATTGCCAGTACCCACTGAATCATGTCCCCCATTGAGCCACTGGTTATCACAAAACTTTCACAAATATCAGCGGAATAAACATGCCTCTCCCTTGTTAGTTGATGAAGAACCCGCCGCTACAGTTCAAGGCGCAATTCAACCCAGAGGAGAAGAAGACATGACACTCGGCAATGCTCATCGGTACATGAAAAAGCAAGGCATCGTAATAGTGCTGGGCTGCCTGCTCAGCACCGCCGCGACAGCGGGTTTCATCCCGGGATTCAGCATCCTGCAACTGGAGGACCTCGGCTTTAATACCAGTCAGGTCCGCTCTATCAATAACCTGGGCCTGACGGCGGGTTCCTCCATCGCAGGCGGTGCGTTCGAGGCCGAAGCGCGGCCAGTGTTCTGGGATGCCAACGGCGTCGCTACCCAGTTGGAGAATAGCTCGAACCCCAGCCTCACCAATCAGACGATTTTCGTCATCAACGACCAGGGCAACATGGCGGGACGAGAACGGCCTTACCTGGCTGGAGACCGCCCCGCTGATCCAGATGCTTCCGGTCACCGATGCCCGCAGGCCATACCCGCTTTCGTGGGAGGAGCAACATAAGTTGTTCCAGGCGCTCCCGGATCATTTGGCCCGTATGTGCCTGTTCAAGGTCAATACGGGTTGCCGGGAACAGGAGGTATGCCAACTGCGTTGGGACTGGGAGGTCCGGGTCCCGGAGCTGGACACTTCGGTGTTCATCGTGCCGGGCGAGGTGGTAAAGAACAGGGAAGATCGATTGGTGGTGTTGAACCGGATCGCAAGATCGGTGATTGAAGAGGTACGAGGGAAGCATTCCGAGTACGTCTTTACCTACAGAGACCATCCGGTGAACAACATCAACAACACCTCATGGAAGCGGGCCCGAATCCTGGCCGCCATGGATGCGGTGAGAAGTGACCCGGAATGCGCATGGATCGCGGACAGTGTGGAATGCGAAGGCACTGACATGCGGGCGGAAGTCCGATGTCAACGCAGTGATTCCAAAGAACCGTTGGTACTGACCTATACGCTTCAAGACTATGAGCAGGAGAGAGCCGCAATGGGGAGAAAGCCGCTTACTACATGGCAGAAGAAGGATCCCGATCTCCGGCAACAGCTGCGTCATAAGGCCATCCAACGGTTCCTGGAGATTCACTGGCCGTCGGCAACCGCGTTGTCCCGTGTACGTGTGCACGACCTGAAGCACACCTTCGGCCGGCGCTTGCGTGCCGCGGGCGTGCCGGTGGAGACCAGGAAGGTCCTGCTCGGACATCGCAACGGTGACATCACCACGCACTACTCCGCACCCGAGCTCGAGGAGTTGCAGGAAGCGGCAAGCAGGGTCTGCGGGGAGAAGTCCGGCAAAACTCCGGCACTGGTTGTGCTAAAAACGAAAGCGGCGACCGCGGACGCGGTAACCGCTTGATTGAAAAGGTTCAAATGGCGCGCCCGGAAGGATTCGAACCTCCGACCGCCTGGTTCGTAGCCAGGTACTCTATCCAGCTGAGCTACGGGCGCAATAAATTCCAGGTTCGAGTAACTAGGAAAACGAGGAGCTAGTAACAGCACGAGCCTGAGAGGGAGCGTACTATAGCCAACAAAGTACGCGTTTTTCAACCGATTTTTTCCCAAATTCCTCGATCTCTAGTCGCTAAGATCCTCGTACTTTAGAACCTGCACCATAACAGCGAGGGCCTCTTCAGAAGAGGCCCTCGCTGTCAGTCGGCGTTGGGCGGAGAGAGGCCGCGTTCCGCGGCATTCGTAGGTCCTGTACAACAGGCTTCTCGTTCTCCGGGTCCCCGGAGCCAGCGGCCACCCAGTTCTTGAACCGATGGGCCTTTGAGTTCAAAGGCCCATCGGTTCAAGAACTGGCGGAGAGAGAGGGATTCGAACCCTCGATGGAGTTTTTAGCCCCATACTCCCTTAGCAGGGGAGCGCCTTCAGCCAGCTCGGCCATCTCTCCGACGTCGTAATGCACACGCAAGGATACCTGCCAGCACGGACGTCGTAAAGACGGAAGCGTCCCCTGACCTCAACAATCAACCAGCCTGGGCGTCTTTCTCCTTCTTGATACGCTCGTAAATCTCCTCCCGGTGCACGGCAATCTCTTTCGGAGCCGTAATACCAATCCTGACTTGATTACCCTTCACACCAAGCACCGTCACCTGGACATCGTCACCGATGTTCAGTGTCTCACCTATACGCCTCGTTAATATTAGCATCGTGCTATACCCCTCACAGTCTGTACTGCAATCCAAAACCCATACTTAAGAAACCTGCTGCTTCCAGTCCAATCAGACCGAATGCTCCCTCGATTCCGCGTCCTTGTCTTCTTCCACCTGACACTCACAGGCACTTGTTGTGACGTCCTTGGTATCTGCACTACTGCTCAAATAGGCATAATCGACCCAAATAACGGCTGATTCCTGCCCGGTGTATGCCGGCTAACTAACTGAGTTATTGTATTTTTTCGGTTTTATCCCTGGATAGCCAGCCAGCTACTCCTGCCTTCTGATATGCAGCTTCCGTGCCAGCCGACACTCCGATCAGGACAGAATCCTATTCGGCTCCGTTTCCGCTGTCCAGACCAAAAGCCGTATGTAAAGCCCGCACGGCGAGTTCCAGATATTTCTCCTCCACAACCACGGAGATTTTGATCTCCGAGGTGGAAATCATCTGGATATTGATACCCTCCGCCGCCAGGGTGCGAAACATGGTGCTGGCAATGCCAGTATGCGAACGCATGCCGACCCCGACAACCGAGATTTTCACAATTTTATCATCCCCCGTCACCCCCCGCGCGGATAATTTCGCGGCAATCCCCTCCAGGATTTTCCTCGCCTTTTGGTAATCGCTGCGGTGGACGGTAAAAGTGAAGTCCGTGGTCCCATCGGCCCCCACATTCTGGACGATCATGTCGACGTTGATATTGCCATCGGACACCCCGCCGAGGATCTGGGAGGCCACACCGGGCTGGTCAGGTACCCCCATTATGGTCAGCTTGGCCTCGTCGCGATTGAACGCGATGCCCGAAATCAGTGCCTGTTCCATTTCATTTTCCTCATGCGCAATGAGGGTGCCTGGGCCCTCTTCGAACGACGATAGCACCCGCAGCGGAACCTTGTATTTGCCGGCGAATTGCACCGAGCGCGGCTGCAGCACTTTCGCGCCCAGACTGGCCATTTCCAGCATCTCTTCCACGGTGATGCGGTCGAGCCGGCGTGCCTGCGGGACGATGCGTGGATCGCTGGTGTAGACCCCTTCGACATCGGTGTAAATCTGGCACTCATCGGCCTCCAGCGCCGCCGCCATGGCCACCGCCGTGGTGTCCGAGCCGCCGCGGCCCAGGGTGGTGATATTGCCCTCCTGGTCCACCCCCTGAAAGCCGGCCACCACCACCACACGGCCGTGGCTCAGATCGCTGCGGACCCGGACATCATCGATGTCGACGATGCGGGCCCTGCCATGGATATTGTCGGTCAGAATGTGCACCTGATGGCCCGTATACGAACGCGCCTGATAACCGCGCAGGTGCAATGCCATGGTGAGCAAGGCGATCGTCACCTGCTCGCCGGTGGCGAGCAGCACGTCCAGTTCCCGCGCCGGCGGCTCCGGATGAACCTCGGTGGCGAGCGCCAGCAGGCGGTTGGTCTCCCCGCTCATGGCCGAGACCACCACCACCAGATCATGCCCGGCGGCCCGCGTTACCGCGACCTTCTCGGCCACCGCCTTGATGCGCTCAGGATTGGCCACCGAGGTGCCGCCGTATTTTTGGACTATGAGTGCCATGTAAAGCGTTCTGCTACGAATGAAAAACCGCACGGATTAAACCGTTTTTTGGAAATCGAGTAAAGAAAGCCAAGGCCGGGCCACCATGGCGCTGCGCCTTGACTCATCGCGCGCCTGTGTCCCGGGACAGTTGATCTTCCACCCAGCCCGTGACCCCTGCCAGCGCCGCATCCAGAGCGGCAGGATTATCGCCTCCCGCCTGCGCCATATCGGCGCGCCCGCCACCCTTGCCGCCGACCTGGGCCGCCACCTGCTTGATCAATTCACCGGCGTGCAGCTGCTGTGTGAGGTCTTTGGTGACACCGGCCACCAGGGAGACCTTGTCTTCACGGACCGCCGCGAGCACGACCGCGGCGTGGCCCAGCTTGTCGCGCAAGCGATCGACGGCCTCCCGCAGCCCCTTGGCGTCGGTCCCATCCACGCGTGCCGCCAGCACTTTGACGCCGTGCACGTCCACCGCCTGATCCGCAAGACTGCCCGCGGAACCGGTAGCGAGCTTGCCCTGTAATTTCTCCAGTTCCTTTTCCAGGCTGCGCACCCGGTGCTGCAACTGCTCCACCTTGGTCTCGGCGTCTTCGCGACTGCCGCGCAGCCGCTCCGCGATGCGCTGCAACTGGACCTCGCCCTGATTGATATAGGCCAGCGCCCCCGGTCCAGTCACTGCCTCAATACGCCGGATACCCGCCGCCACCCCCCCTTCAGACACAATCTTGAACAAACCAATATCTCCCGCACGATGGACATGGGTCCCACCGCAGAGTTCCGTAGAAAACCCGATGCGCATCACACGGACCTGCTCACCGTATTTCTCGCCGAAAAGCGCCACGGCACCGGCATCCAGCGCCTCGTCCATGGACATGACACTGACGTCGGCATCGGCGTTCTCCCGGATCTGTTCGTTTACAATACGCTCCACCTCGGCCAGCTCCTCGGGCTTCAGCGGCTCGAAGTGGGAGAAGTCGAAGCGCAGACGATCGGGTGTGACTAAAGAGCCTTTCTGCTGCACGTGCTCACCCAACACCTCGCGCAAGGCAGCGTGCATCAAGTGAGTCGCAGAGTGGTTCAGGACCGTGGCCTGGCGATGTGCGGCATCGACCGCGGCCTTGAGCCTGTCCCCCTTTGTGATGCGACCGGAGATCAAGCGACCGATATGGACGTGTACCTGTCCCTGCTTCTGCGTATCGACGACTTCGAAGCGGGTTTTGCCGGCGCTGAGCGTACCCCGATCACCGACCTGACCACCGGATTCAGCGTAAAAAGGCGTCCTGCGCAGCACCACCATGCCCTCCTCGCCCTTCTTCAAGGCCTCCACGGGCTCACCGGTCTTGAATAGCGCGACAACCTCGCCTTCATCGACCAGGCTTTCATACCCGGTGAACGCGGTCTCGCCTTCGAGTATGATTCTTTTGCTGTAATCGACCTCAAACTGCTCCCCGGCGCCGCCGAGTTCCTGATGTTCCTTCATCTTGCGCCCGTAGCCCTGCATATCGAGCGTGAGGCCCCGCTCACGCGCAATGTCGTTGGTCAGATCCACCGGAAAACCGTAAGTCGCATAGAGCTCGAACACGGTCTCACCGGAGATGGTGTCCCCGGACAACTCCTTGATGTCTTCCTCGAGGATCTTCAGGCCCCGCTCCAAGGTCTTGGCGAACTTTTCTTCTTCGCGCTCTAACACGCTTTCGATGCGGGGTTGCGTCTTTTTGAGCTCCGGATAGGCCGCGCCCATTTCTGCCACCAACGGCCGCACCAGTTTGTAGAGGAAGGGCCCGTCGAGGCCCAACTTGTGACCGTGACGCGCGGCGCGCCGGATAATACGCCGCAGAACATAGCCACGCCCTTCATTGGACGGTAAGACACCGTCTGTGATCAGGAAGCTGCAGGAGCGGATATGATCCGCGATGACCCTGAGCGAAGGATTCGTCAGGTCCGGCGCACCGGATAAATCCGAAACCGCCTTGATGAGATTCTGAAACAGATCGATGTCGTAATTGCTGTGCACGCCCTGCATGACGGCAGCCAGGCGCTCGAGCCCCATCCCGGTGTCCACTGAGGGCTTCGGCAAAGGCGTCAGTTTCCCCTTGCTGTCCCGGTTGTACTGCATAAATACCAGGTTCCAGATCTCGACATAGCGATCGCCGTCCTCTTCGGGGGTACCAGGCGGACCGCCGGCGACCTCAGGGCCATGGTCGTAGAAAATCTCCGAACAGGGGCCGCACGGGCCGGTGTCGCCCATGGACCAGAAGTTATCTTTCTCACCCAGACGGCTCAGGCGTTTCGCATCGACCCCGATCTCGCTAAGCCAGATGTCGGCCGCCTCATCGTCATCCTTGTAGACCGTCACCCATAACCTGTCCGGCGCGAGCGCTAACTCGCGGGTCAGGAATTCCCACGCATAGGCAATCGCCTCGCGCTTGAAATAGTCGCCGAAGCTGAAATTGCCCAGCATCTCGAAAAACGTATGGTGGCGCGCGGTGTAGCCCACGTTCTCCAGATCGTTGTGCTTGCCGCCGGCACGCACGCAGCGCTGGGAGGATGCCGCGCGGGCATAGGCGCGCTTTTCCAGGCCCAGAAACACGTCCTTGAACTGCACCATGCCGGCATTGGTAAACAGCAGCGTCGGATCATTGGCCGGCACCAACGGGCTCGAGGGCACCACCTCGTGCCCGTGGCGTCGGAAAAAATCCAAAAAGCGTTGTCGAATCTCTGCGCTGTTCATGCTTCGCTGTCGTCAATCCCAATCATCCGCGCGAAACGCGCGGCGTATCTGCTCGAATGTAAACCCGCGTTGCTGCAAAAAACGCGCCTGCCTGGCGCGTTCGTGCTGACTCTCCGGTAGCGCTTCACCAAATCGTTTGTGACGCACCCGATTGATGATCTCAGACCACTCATTACTTACGGTATCCAGCCACTGTGCGATAAGCGCCTCCGCCACGCCTTTTTCCTGCAGTTCCTTCTCAATACGCAGCGGGCCGACTCCGCGCTGCGTTCGTGCACGCACCAGCGCCTCGGTAAAACGCTCGTCAGAGAGCAACCGCTCGGCTTCCAGCTCACGCACCACCTCCGCCACCAGCAACCCCGGGCACCCTTTTCTCTCCAGTTTCTCGCTCAATTCCCGCCGGCTGTGCTCGCGGCGGGCGAGCATCGCCATGGCCTTTTGTCGCACGCCCCGCCGGTCGCAGTCCTCTGCCTGACCGTTGCTGCTCAGGCCTCCACCTCCTCGGCCGCGACCTGCACCTCCTCAGTCGTTGCCATCTGATTGATCGGCATCGTCTGGCGAATGCGTGACTCGATGTCCGCGGCAATGGCTGGGTTGTCTTTCAGGAACTGCCTGGCGTTGTCCTTGCCCTGGCCGATACGCTCTTTGTTATAGCTGTACCAGGCGCCGGACTTGGCGACAATATCCTTGTCCACGCCCAGGTCGATGAGCTCGCCTTCCTTGGAAATCCCTTCGTTGTAGAGAATGTCGAACTCACACTGTCTAAATGGGGGCGCCACCTTGTTTTTTACAACCTTCACCCGCGTCTGGTTGCCAGTCACCTCATCGCCCTTCTTGATGGCGCCGATGCGGCGGATATCCAGGCGCACCGAGGAGTAAAACTTGAGCGCATTGCCGCCGGTCGTGGTTTCCGGATTACCGAACATGACGCCGATCTTCATGCGGATCTGGTTGATGAAGATCACCATGGTATTGGAGCGCTTGATGTTCGCGGTCAGCTTACGCAGGGCCTGGGACATGAGGCGCGCCTGCAGACCCATGTGGGAATCACCCATCTCGCCCTCGATCTCGGCCTTGGGGGTCAAGGCGGCCACCGAATCGACCACAACAACGTCAACGGCCGCGGAACGCACCAGCATGTCGGCGATCTCCAGGGCCTGTTCCCCGGTATCCGGCTGCGAGACCAGGAGATCGTCGACATTGACCCCCAGTTTGCCGGCGTAGGCCGGGTCCAGGGCGTGCTCGGCGTCGATAAAGGCCGCCGTTCCGCCCAGTTTCTGGGCCTCGGCGATGACCTGTAGCGTTAGCGTGGTTTTTCCCGAGGACTCCGGTCCGTAGATCTCAACCACGCGCCCGCGCGGCAGTCCGCCGATACCCAGGGCCATATCCAGCGCCAGGGAACCGGTCGGGATGACGTCAATCGGCTGTGTCGGCCCCTGGTCACCGAGCCGCATGACCGAGCCTTTGCCAAACTGCTTTTCAATCTGCCCGAGGGCGGCGCTGAGCGCCTTGCTTTTATTGCTATCCATTAATCACTCCTGCGGTGTCGTGACGATAAGGCGTGCCAACCGGCCGCTGCCGGGCACGCGGACCGGAAGATTATTTCACAACTTAACCGGCGCGGCTAACTCCGTCCGGCGCTGGCACCGGCGCGCTGGGAGGCAAGGTCGAACATCCCGCGCAGCGCCGTTTCCACGGCCTGGCGCCGGATCGCCTCGCGGTTACCGCTGAAATGATGGGTCTGGGTGAGGGTCTCCCGTTGCCTGCCGGCCCAGGCAAAGCACACGGTGCCTACAGGCTTTTCCGGCGTGCCTCCGCCGGGACCGGCGATGCCGGTCACGGCCAGAGCATACTCGGCGCGGCTGCGGGCCAGGGCGCCTTCGGCCATGGCGCGGGCCGTCGGTTCGCTGACCGCGCCAGAACGTGCCAGCGTCGCCGCCTTGACCCCCAGCATCTCACGTTTGGCAATATTGCTGTAGGTCACAAAACCGCGATCGAACCAGCGCGAACTGCCCGGCACCGCGGTGACCGCCTCACCGATCCAGCCGCCGGTACAGGACTCGGCCACTGTCATCGTCACTCCTTGTTGCCGCAGCACCCGCCCGAGCTCCTTTGCCAGTTCTACAAGTACCATCGATAACAAAGCCTATGACATCAGCGAATTATGTGATCCAGGTCCGGGACATGCGCCATGAGGGCCGAGTCTCACAATCCTAAAGGAAATGCCCGGGCACGGGAAGCGCCGACGGCGTTGGCCACCGGTCCGGATACCCAATATAAACCAATGAGCGCAATCACAAGGCCAAGGACCGTGCAGATCGTTTTCGTCTCTTTAGGAACTAAGACAACGTCAACGCGCCAGTCACCCTGCACGCTTGTTATGCGCCTACAGAAGGACGTATTTACCAACGGTCCACGCCGCGGAAATTGGCCCCCGCCACGATCCTTTTGTCGACACGACTGTCGATCGGCGGACCGCACGAAGCGATATCGACGGCCGATGGTGGCATGCAGCCAGCCAGGTATGTCATCATTGCGCACGGTCCGGCCGCGGCAATGATTTTCGATATCGCGGACGCCGGTCAGAACATTAGCAGGGTGTTGAAAAACACCCTGCTAGGCGCCGCAAGCCGCGGGCATGCGACGGGCAGGAAGCCCAAGTGCCGCGAAGGCCATGAACGACGCCCAAGGATGGGCTAGTGTCGCGGGCGCACGGATGCGCAGGAGCGACCGACGACCAAGGACGGTCTAGTGTCGCGAGAGGCCAGGGAGGGCCGGAGCGACTGGCCGAGAGCGGCTACCGCGGCGCAGCGGCTACCGCGGCGCAGCGAGTTGAGAAGCGGTACAGGGATGTACCGTCTGCGGAGCTAAGGATGCAAAAAGGCCATGGACGGACTTTTTCAACATCCTATTAGACGGGATCGGGCTGATTGATTAATCCAGTTACGGAGGTTGTCGTGGGTGTTGTTGCAGTCGTCGGGCTTGGCTACGTGGGTCTGCCGCTTGCCGTTGAGCTCGGCAAAAAACACAAGACCATTGGCTTTGATCTCAACCCCGAGAAGATCGGCAGCTACCGCAAGCATGTCGATCCCACCGGCGAGGTCTCGAGCGAAGCGTTGCGTGCCGCAGGCCAGCTCGCCTTTACCGATAATCCGGCCGATCTGGCCGAGGCTGACTCTATTATTGTCGCCGTCCCGACCCCGATTGACGAGGCCCGTCGACCTGATTTCTCCCCGCTGATCGGCGCAAGCCGGACAGTCGGCGAATATATGAAAAAAGGCGTTGTCGTCGTCTATGAATCCACGGTATACCCCGGCGCAACCGAAGAGGTTTGCGTTCCCTTACTGGAGGAATACTCCGGAATGCAATGGAAACGGGATTTTCACGTTGGCTACTCGCCCGAACGGATCAATCCAGGGGACAAGGAACACACACTGGGTACGATCGTAAAAGTCGTCTCCGCCGATGACGAAGCGACTCTGGGACAGGTCGCCGCGCTATATGAGTCCGTCGTTACGGCCGGCATACACCGTGCCAGCAGTATCAAGGTCGCGGAAGCCGCCAAGGTGATCGAGAACACGCAACGCGACCTCAATATTGCGCTCATCAACGAGCTGGCGATAATCTTCAACAAGATCGGCATTGATACATTGGAGGTGCTGAAGGCGGCCGGTACGAAATGGAATTTCTTGCCCTTCAGGCCCGGTCTGGTCGGCGGACACTGCATCGGTGTCGATCCGTACTATCTGACCCATAAAGCCGAGATGCTGGGCTACCATCCTGATGTCATCCTCGCGGGGCGGCGCATCAACGACGGGATGGGAAAATTCATCGCCGAACAGACGATCAAGAAAATGATCGAGGCAGGAACCCATATAAAGGGCACAGCGGTATGCGTGCTTGGACTGACCTTCAAGGAGAATTGCCCCGATCTCAGGAACTCCCGGGTCATCGACGTCATCAATGAATTGCAGAGCTACGGCGTCAATGTCTCGGTTCATGACCCGGTCGCCGCCAAGGCCGAGGCGCTTCGTGAATACGGCATTAAGCTGCTCGACTGGGACGAGATTCCGGCGTGCGATGCGATGGTCGTTGCGGTCGCCCATAAACGATTTATCGATATGGGCGTCGGCGTGTTCGCCGACAAGATGGTAGACCACGGTTGTTTCATCGACGTAAAGTCCTGCTTCGATGAAAGCGCCCTGCGCGCAAAAGGTTTGTCGGTATGGCGACTCTGAGTCTCGCGCTCCTCCACCCGCGATTGGCGAATGCGAATACCGTTGACGGCGTACACCTTATTCCGTGCACAGCGGCCCGCATTGGTCCATAATAACAGCAGGCATGTAGTATTATTTGGGCCACGGAACTGTCCGCAAAACCAGTGCCGGAGAACCGCATCGATGCACACGGCCAGCATTCTTTTCTACATCAAGGATTCCTTGGACGATATCACCATCAAAATGGTGGATGAAAAACTGCGCACGGTGCCGGGTGTCATCGCCCCCTGGTTTAATCCGGAGCGGGATCATTTGTTGTTCGTCTACTTCAATCCCGAGAAGACGCGGGCGTCTGTACTGCTGAATAAGGTGAGAAAATTCGGCCTGGACGCGAAGATTATTGATTTTTGAGGTTTGGGATCTAAAAGAAATAGATCAGTACCTGCAAGACCAGAAACGCGTAGACGCCGGCCAGAACATCGTCGATCATAATGCCGAACCCACCCGCGACATGCCGGTCCAGCCACTGGATGGGGAACGGTTTCCAGATATCGAACAGTCTGAACAGGACAAAGCCCACCACCAGCCATACCCAATCGGGATGCGTAGACAGCGGTAACATGGTAATCAGGTAGCCGACGATCTCATCCCAAACAATGCCCGGGTGATCGTGCACACCCAGATCATGGGACGTCTTGCCGCATAACCAGATGCCTACCGCGGTCATGGTCAGAACGATCAGCGCGTAAACCGGCATCGGCAAATCGAGCATTAGCACACAAATGGGCACCGCCACCAGTGTACCCACCGTGCCGGGGGCCAGCGGTGATGCGCCGGCACCAAAACCGAAGGCCAGGAAATGAACCGGGTTTCTCCAAACGCTAACGGGGACGACACGCATGTCTTTTTTTGGTGGATTCAGTTGACCGCTCGCGAAACAGCCGGATCACTGTGTTGCGAAATGGTCATGGCCAACGCTTGGAACCGCATAATCGCTGCCGTCCGCTGCCACGACATGCAGCCCCGCATCGGCCACAATCTCACCGATCCATGAGAGCCCGACGAAACATTGCTGTTGGATCCGCGCGATGTCCTGTTCCTTGCCTGCCGGCACGGTGAAACACAACTCGTAATCATCGCCGTTTGTCAGGGCCAGGGTCCAGCCCCCTGCGCGTTCAAAAAGGGCGCGGTACGCCGGCGACAGCGGCACACGATCGAGCGAGATCCACGCGCCCACGCCGCTCGCCCGCAGAATATGCCCGAGATCGGCGACCAGACCATCGGAGACATCAATCGCGCTGCTGGCGATCCCGCGCAGGGCAATGCCGAGCTCAACCCGCGGTGCCGGCCTGTTTAACTTTTCGATCAGTGCCCCGGCGTCATCGCCTGGCGGCAATGCCCCCTGCAGGCAGCGTAATCCCAGGCCGGCGTCGCCCAACGTACCGCTGAGGTACACCCGGTCACCCGCCTTGGCGCCTGAACGCAACAAGGCGCCGCCGGCGGGCACGAGACCGTGCGCCTGCACGCCGATGGTCAAGGGTCCACGCACCGTATCGCCGCCGACCAGCTGTACCTGATATCGCGCCGCCAAGGCAAACATGCCAGCGCAAAAACCCTCCAGCCACTCAGGCGCCGCCTCCGGCAGGCTCAGATTGAGCGTGAACCACGCGGGCTCCGCGCCCATGGCGGCCAGATCGCTCAAGTTGACCGCCAGTGATTTGTAGCCGATGTCGGCCGGCGCCGTCTCGGGCGGGAAATGGACGCCCTCGACCAGCACATCGGAGGTCGTCACCAGTTGCATACCACCCGGGAGCTGCATCACGGCCGCGTCGTCACCGACGCCGACAAGCACATCGGAACGCGTTACCGGCTGCTGTGAGAAATATCTGCGGATGAGCTCAAATTCATTCAAGCGCCGGCGGACCCGTCCGAAGTCGCTCGCGCGGTGGACCTGATTTCCTCGGCCCGCAGCTTGGCGGCGACTTTATCCAGCACTGCGTTGACAAACTTATGCCCGTGCTCGGCGCCAAAGGTCTTTGCCAGCTCAACCGCTTCATTGAGGATCACTTTATAGGGAATCTCAGGGTGAAACTCGAATTCGTAGGCGCCGACACGCAATATCGCGCGTTCCACCGGATCGACCTCCTCGACATCGCGGTCCAGATACGGCGTTAGATGATCATCCAACTCATGGAGATGCAGCGGGACCCCACGCACCAGTTGATCGAAATATCGGATGTCGATCTCGCTCATTTCGTGATCGAGTATGAAATGGTCCTCGATATCCTGGGGCGGCTGCTCGGTCAACTGCCACTGGTACAGTGCCTGCACCGCGGCCACTCTCGCTTTATGCCGGCTGCCTTTGCTCATCGCTTTCATCCCCCCCCTGCGCGCCAGACTATGAACGAAGATTCTTCAGCAGATTGACCATTTCGATCGCGGAGAGCGCCGCCTCCGCACCTTTGTTGCCGGCCTTCGTGCCGGCACGCTCGATGGCCTGTTCGATGGTGTCCACTGTCAGCACGCCAAACGCAACCGGGATCTCGGCGTTCATGCTGACCTGCGCCAGGCCCTTGGTGCACTCACCGGCGACATATTCAAAATGCGGCGTAGCCCCACGGATGATGCAGCCCAGGGCAATGAGAGCGTCATAGTTCCCACTGCCCGCCATGGCCTTCAGCGCCAATGGGATCTCGTACGCGCCCGGCACCCGCGCGAGCTCTATATTGGCTTCATCGGCGCCGTGACGCAGCAGCGCATCCACCGCCCCTTCGAGCAGCCGCTCACCGATGAAATCGTTGAAACGTGCAAGCACGATCCCAAAGCGCGCCCCGCGCGCGACAAGATCACCTTCAATAACCTTCACTGTAGTCATCGGGATAGCTTTGTTACATTGTCATTGTTGATAACGCGACTGTCTTCCAAGTATTCCACGATCTCGAGCCCGAATCCGGACATGGCGGGAACCTTCATAGCATGACCCATCACCCGCATTTTGCCAACACCCAGATCGGTCAGGATCTGGCTGCCCACACCATAGGTGCGCATCTCTTCCCGTCCCCCCTTGCCGGCCGGCGAGATTCTGCTCGTATCCACGCTGTGCAGGCGCCCGAGCAATCTTAGCAGTTCATCGGACGCCTTGTTCTGATCGAGCATGACCACAACGCCTGTCCCTTCCCTCGCCACGCGCGCCAGCGCCTCGTGCAGCGTCCAACATCCGGAGCGGTGAACATCCGTAAAGGCATCGAGCAGGGTCTCCTGTACGTGCACGCGAACCAGGATGGGGCGCTCCCGCTGCACCTGCCCACGAACCAGCGCCAGATGCGCCGCACCGCTGATGTCGTCGTGATAGGTCACCGCACAGAAATCGCCGAATTCGGTCGATACGGTGTACTCTCCCACGCGTCGCACGGTGGCTTCGGTTTCCATGCGATAGCGAATCAGATCGGCGATGGTGCCTATCTTCAGCTCATGCTTCCTGGCAAATTCCTTCAGCTCCGGCAGCCGTGCCATGGTGCCGTCTTCGTTCATGATTTCACAGATGACGCTGGACGGCTCCAGCCCCGCCAACCCCGCCAGATCAACGCCTGCCTCCGTATGGCCGGCGCGCGCCAGTACCCCGCCGCGCTGCGCCATGAGCGGAAAGACATGCCCGGGTGTGACAAGGTCCTCGGGCCCGGCGTCGGTCCTGACCGCGGCCTGAATCGTCGTCGCCCGATCGGCCGCCGATATCCCCGTCGTGACGCCTTCGGCCGCTTCGATGGACACTGTGAAATTGGTTGTCTGTCGGGCATGCGTGTCATTGACCATCAACGGCAGCTGCAACTGCTGGCAGCGTGCCTGGGCCAGCGTCAGACAGATGAGGCCGCGGCCGTAGCGGGCCATGAAATTGATGTCCGGCGCCCGTGCGTGCACCGCGGCCATCAAGAGATCGCCCTCATTTTCGCGGTCTTCATCATCCATCAGGATAACCATGCGACCGTGTTTGAGCTCATCAATAATCTCAGTGATAGGACTGATTGCCATAGAAATACCCGATCGGATTGATCAAAGATCGCATTATCGCCTATTTTGCGACAGATTGCCGCCTGCTTGCCACCGCGACCCAATACCAAGGGTGAGGCCGCTCATCCACGGGTGCCTTGCACCGGCCAACTCGGCACCGAAGGAACCTGTCTCTGGCCCCGGCCATGGTCTAATATTAAAGATAGACTGTGACAATTCGAATAAGCTTTCAGCGGATGATCCCCCAATAACCCTTCAGCGGACGATCAACGACCGGGAAACCCAAAAGGTGCGCACCGTCAAAACGCACACAGCTCACAG
>CAMYII010000056.1 GCA_947258385.1 Acidiferrobacterales bacterium | reverse complement strand
CGATGCCGCGAACCGGCTCAGCAGCCTCACCCTCCCGGGGCAAGGCGCAATCACTTACAACAGCTATCTCTGGCAGGCCCCGGAGAAACTCACCTTGCCCGGTGGCACCACCCGCACCCTGGGTTACGACGAACTGTTCAACATCACGCAGATCACTGTCCGCGACCCGGCCCAGAATGAGGTCATGGACTACGCCTACACCTATGACAAGGTCGGCAACATCCTGAGCAAGACCACCGAGCATGGGCCCTATACCTACGGCTACGATGACCTCTATCGCCTGACCAGCGCGGACAATCCGACCCTGTCCGATGAGGCCTATACCTATGATCCGGCGGGCAACCGCAAGACCAGCGCCGATACGACGGGGGAATGGCAATACAACACCAACAACCAGCTTCTTGGCTACGGCAACATCGGCTTCACCTATGATGCCAATGGCAATACCGAGACCAGGACCGATAACACACAGACCTGGACCTATACTTACGATTTTGACAACCGTTTAACGCAGGTTAAGGACAATACCCAAACCGTTCTCGGTGCTTATGATTACGACCCGTTCGGTCGGCGTCTCAGTAAAATCAGCGGTGGTCAGACCACCTATTTCCTGTATAGCCAGGAAGGTCTCATCGCCGAATACGACCAAAGCGGCAATCTGGTACAAGGCTACGGCTATGCGCCCAGAACATTTTGGGGCACAACGCCTGTGTTTACTCATGCAGGAAGTACCTATGCATACTATCAGAACGATCACCTTGGTACGCCGCAGCAGCTCACCCGATCCAACGGTCAACGTGCCTGGGCTGCACAGGCGCAGGCCTTCGGACGGACGACGGTCGCCACCGCCACACTCACCAACAACCTTAGGTTCCCGGGCCAGTACTATGACCAAGAGATCAGACTGCATTATAACTTGCACCGAGATTATGATCCAGCAATAGGTAGATTTATCGAGAGTGATCCACTCAGTCTTAATGGTGGCCTCAATACTTATGTTTATGCCGTCGCCAATCCGGTACGATTTGTTGATCCTGAAGGATTACACCCACTGCCTGATGGGTTGGGGGGTTGGCGTCCACACAAACATAGTTATCCTTATGGCGTTCCGGGTTCATGTCATTGGTCTGAGCCCGGTTGCGGGTCCATACGCGGACCAGATCACTACAGTTTACCAAAGTGTACAGTCTGCACTCCTGAATTCGCAGTTTGTATAGGTGCGCTTGGGATAGATATTACAGCATGCGGTGCATGTGGAGGATCAGAAGGTCTACTTACACCTGCTTGTGCTAAATGCCTACTACTATTTCCACAAGCCTACGCGTGTTATAAAAAACATTGTGCGGATGGCCGGAAGAATC
This sequence comes from Acidiferrobacterales bacterium, assembly GCA_947258385.1. Taxonomy (GTDB): domain Bacteria; phylum Pseudomonadota; class Gammaproteobacteria; order Acidiferrobacterales; family SZUA-150; genus CAMYII01. Next base: position 5,828 of record CAMYII010000056.1, on the reverse strand, counting down.
CTAAGGGAGAGTGTAAGAAATGTACCCAATGAAAATCCATCTGTTTGCTTTGTCGATTTCGATATTAATCCCAACAATTGGCTTATCATTTAGTGCCGAGGAAGTGCCAGACCGAAAAGATATCGAATCATGTAATGACTATTACGATAAGATACTGCCGCTAGTACACCCAGGGCCAACAAACACGGATCCCCTCGTGTATGAACGGGCGGTAAAGGAATTAGATAAAGTAATAAAATTATGCAAAGAGCACGCAGGTATCTTGACGCTTATGGCTGAAGCAAAAATCTCAATAGGGAACAATGCAGAAGCCTATCGTTATGCAAATATGGCTGTATCGCTTGATAGACACAATTGGTTGGCAAATCACACGTTAGGTTCAGTCCTCATACTTATGGGAGATTACGAAAAAGGTCTTCGCTACATAGAAATTTCACTTAATGAAGTACCAGATAAACATAGACACAATATTCTCATAAGTTACTGTAGTTCATTAGAAGTTGCGAAGAAATATAGGGAAGCAATCAATATTTGCACACAGGCGATTGAGGCGAGAAAGGAAGAGGGTGCTAGCTACTATATCCGAGGACGGGCTTATGCGGGGATTGGCGACGTAAGAAAGGCAGAACATGATTACTTCGAAGCGAGAAAACTGGGATTCGATGGCGCAAGTTATTATTCAGATGAGCATTACGGAAAGTAGAGAAGTAACATTGGACAAAAGAAAAGCAAAAAGGGGTCGGAGTGAACCTCCCCCAGTTTAACGGATACTTCTAATCAGGGAGCAAAAGGGGTCGGAGTGAATTTACCGACGTGATTACTGAAGAAGCAGGCGAGCCGATAATGAAACGGAAAAGGTGAAACGGAAAAGGGGTCGGAGTAAATTTACCGAAGTGATTGTTGAATAAACAGGCGAACCGATAACATGACAATGACGAGCTGATCAAAGCGCAACGAATCGAAAGGAAGAGAACGGAATAAGACCTATGCCAAGACGCCTACGCCATTACTTGCCCGGCATCCTCGCTCACATCATTCAGCGGGGCAACAACCGTCAGGTCTGTTTCTATGCGGAGCCGGACTATCGGTTTTATTTGGACTGCCTGGAACAGGCCGCTGCCGATCACGGTGTGGCGGTGCATGCGTATGTGCTGATGACGAATCATATCCATCTGCTCATGACCCCCGATACCGAAGATGGCGTGTCTCGCACCCTGCAAGCGGTCGGCCGGCGCTACGTTCAGTACATCAATCAAACCTATCGACGTACCGGGACACTGTGGGAGGGTCGGCACAAGGCCAGCCTCATTGATTCCGAGCGCTACCTGCTCAGTTGCTACTGCTATATCGAGCTCAACCCGGTGCGCGCCGGCATGGTGGCGGCCTCGGGTGCCTACCGGTGGTCAAGCTTCCGCGCCCATGCCTGGGGGCGGACCGATGACGTCATCCAGGACCATGCCCTGTATCGGGCCTTGGGCGCGACGCCGAGCGCCCGGCAGGCGGCCTATCGGGCCTTCGTTCAGACCTGCCTGGATGACGCTGAGCTGACCCGGATTCGGGCCGCGACCCAACAGGGTCTTCCGCTCGGCAATGACCGATTTCGTACCGAGATTGAAGCGGCCCTGGGCCGGCGGCTCGGGTACGCACAACGCGGCCGGCCGCGTAAGCCGCCGCAGGTTAATGAGCCAATGAGTGTGTATGGGGCCTAGAAAATGACTCCGACCCCTTTTAAAGAGAAAACGAACAGATCGAGGCGTAAGACCATGACAGCGACAGCGATGACGAAACACTGGGCGTCTTTGAGTAGGGGAGACCTGGCATTGCGAGCTGCGGGGATCTTTGTGTTGTTTTTGTCCCTGCTCATGTATGCTCCTCATGCGGCCGCTGAAGCTGTCTGCGCGGATGTCAAGATCGAGATCAAGCAGGAACTGAGCCTGGAGCGTCAGGCCTTCGATGCCATGATGCGCATCAACAACGGGCTGGATACGCTGGCCATTGAGAACGTATTAGTTACCATATATTTCACCGACGAGGCCGGCAACCCGGTGGTGGCGACCGAGAACCCCAATGATACCAACTCCACATTCTTTTTTCGCACCGACCGCCTGGACAACATCTCCGATGTGTCGGGTACCGGGTCGGTGGCACCATCCAGCAGCGCCGAGATTCACTGGTTGATCATCCCCTCGGTCGGGGCGGCCGAGGGCTTGCCGGCGGGCAAGGTGTATTTTGTCGGGGCGGAACTGAGTTATACGCTCGGCGGCCAAGAGGAATCGGTGACGGTGGCGCCGGACTTCATTACCGTCAAGCCGCTGCCGCAACTGACGCTGGATTATTTTCTCACCCAATACGTCGTGGCCGACGATCCATTGACGCCGGACGTTGTCGAACCGACCGAGCCCTTTACGTTGGGCGTGCGCATTCAAAACAACGGCACGGCCGCGGCCCAGGATGTCAAGATCGATTCCGCCCAGCCGCGCATTGTTGAAAACGAAGCAGGCCTGCTCATCGATTTCAAGCTGATCGGCAGCTCGGTTAACGACCAGCCGGTGAGCCCGACGCTGCTCATTGACTTCGGCGATATCCCCTCGCAAGAGGCGACCGTCGGGCGCTGGGTCATGACGACGACCCTTTCGGGTCAGTTCACCGAGTTCACCGCCAAGTTCACCCATGCCGATGAGCTGGGCGGTGCGGTGACCTCGATCCTGGAGGCGACCAAGACCCATTTCCTGGTGCACGACGTGTTGGTCGATGCGCCCGGACGTGACAACGTGCGCGACTTCCTGGCCGACGACGGCGGGATTATCCGCGTCTACGAATCGGACAATGTGGACACCGTTGCGACCGTCTATGATGACACGCAGGCGACCTTCCCGTTGATCAGCGCCGGCGGCGCCGAGGTCGTGCATACACTGACCTCGCCGCCCACCGCGGGCTTCGCCTACGTCAAGCTACCCGATCCCTATGGTGGCACCAAAGTCATGAAAGAAGTCACCCGTTCCGACGGCAAGCACATCGCGCTGGACAACGCCTGGGTGTCGCGTACGCGTCCCTACAACAATGGAGTTCCCGGCAATTGGCAATATTGGGTCAACTTCTTCGATCATAATACGCCGGGCACTTACACGGTGCATATGGGCGCCGTGGAACTCGGCCCGGTGCCGCCGGTGGTGCAGTTCATCGCCAATCAGACTGTGGTCGAAGGCAATCAGGTCGGTTTCCTGGTGCAGGCGAGCGACCCCAATGGCGAGACGCCGACCTTGTCCGCGGCGCCCTTGCCCAAGGGCGCGAGCTTTGTCGATAACGGCGACGGTACCGCGTACTTTAACTGGACCACGGCGGTAGGGCAGGCCGGGCAGTATACGATTAAGTTCACCGCCTCCGACGGGGCGCTGACCGGCTCGCGCTCGGCCACGATCTATGTCAATCCGGAATGGGACACCGACGGCGACGGCATGGACGATCAATGGGAGCTCGATCACTTCGGCACCCTGGACCGCGACGGCACCGGCGATTTAGACGGCGACGGCGTCTCCGATCTGCAGGAATTCCTGGATGGCAGCGACCCCAGTCAACTGCCGCCGGCCGTGCCCGCAGGTGTTACGGGTTTCCCAGGCGATGGCCAGGCGACGCTTACCTGGGACCCCGTCACCGGCGCGACCAGCTACAACCTGTACTGGGCGACCAGCCCCGGTGTGACCCCGGCGACCGGCACGCTGATCACGGGCGTGACCAGTCCTTATGTGCACACCGGACTGACCAACGACACCACGTACTATTATAGTGTCACGGCGGTGGGTACCGGCGGCGAGTCGGATGCCTCCGCGGAAGCGAACGTGGTACCGGACGGGCGCGCCTGGAATACGCCGGCGCGGCTCGAGACCGACGATGTTGGCGACGCCAATTATCCGCAGGTGGCCACCGACGGTAACGGCAATGCCGTCGCCGTCTGGCAGCAGTCCGACGGCACCCGCACCCGAATCTGGGCCAACCACTATGTCGCCGGCACCGGCTGGCTGGCCGCGCCGGTGCCGGTCGAGAGCAATACCAGCGGCGATGCGCAGAATCCGCACGTCGCCATGGACCCGAACGGCAACACCATCGCCGTCTGGCAGCACGCCGACGGTACCCTTACCAATATCTGGGCCAGCCGCTATGTGCCGGGCACCGGTTGGGGCACGCCGGTGCTGATTGAAATCGATGACCTCGGTGACGCCGTGTACCCGCGTGTCGCCATGGATGCGAGCGGCAACGCCGTGGTGGTGTGGGCGCAGTCCGACGGCACCGTGCTGCCCGATACCTCGCAGCCGCCCAACAATGTCTGGGCCAACCGGTACGATGTCATCGGCGACAACTGGGGCATCGCAGCCGTGATTGAAACCAACACCTCGCAGTCGGTCGGGTCGGCCGAGGTGGCCATGGACGCGGCGGGCAACGCCGTCGCGGTCTGGGTCGATACCACGGATGGAACCTCGTATAACATCTGGACCAACCGGTACACGCCGGCGGGCAGCTGGGAGCCCGCGGCCGAGGGCCTTCGTACCGCTGTCAGCGGCGACGACGTCTTCCCCTACATTGTGCCGGCGCTGGCCGTGAGCACCGGCGGCAAGGCGGTCGTGGTGTGGTCGGAGACCGATGGCACGCGCAGCAACGTCTGGACGCGGCGCCATGACGCCACGGCCGGCTGGGCGGCGGCCGAGCTCATCGAGGCGGATAACTCCGGTAGCGCCTATTTGCCGCAGATCGCGCTCGATGCCGATGGCAATGCCATGGCCGTGTGGCACCAGTTAAATGGCAATCAGAACATTGTCCTGGCCAACCGCTACGAGGTCGCCGGTGGCGGTGGGGCCTGGGGAACCGAGGCGCCGATTCCCACCAACGGGACCGGCCCCGCGTCGTTCCCGCAGGTGGCCATGGACGCGACTGGCCGGGCGATGGTGCTGTGGCAGCAGTCCGATGCCGCGGGTCAGAACATCTGGGCCGACCGCTACATACCGGGCAGCGGTTGGGAGAGCGCCGACATCATCGACACCGAAAATCTCGGCGATGCGCTTTATGCCCAGCTGGCCATGGAGGCCGGCGGCAGAGTCGTGGCCGTCTGGCAGCAGTCCGACGGCACGCGCACCAATATCTGGAGCAATGATTACGCCCAGGCCAATCTCGGCGTGCCCAACATCCCGCCCGTGGCCGTTGCTGGCCCTGACCAGACGGCGGGTGAAGGCACCACGGCTGCGCTTAATGGCAGCGGCTCGATCGATCAGGACGGTTCCGTTGCCAGTTATGCCTGGACCCAGAGCACCGGTCCCGTCGTAACACTCACCGGTGCCGATACCGCCACGCCGAGCTTCACGGTGCCGTCGGTGACACCCGGCACGACACTGGGATTTGTTCTGACGGTGACTGATAACGACGGCGCGAGCGCGACGGATGAGGTCATTGTGACGGTGCAGGGCCTCGTGGACGGTGTTGATCTAACTATAACCGCGTTGGCGCCGTCGGTGACCACGGTCAACGTGGGCGAGACCTTCACGGTCAGCGGCACGGTGGCCAATCTGGGCACCACGCTGGCGTCGGGCAACACCCTGGTGGGCTTTTACCTGTCAACGGATGCCATCATCACCACGACCGATGTGTCGATAGGGAGCCGGTGGGTCACCAACCTGGCCGGCGGGGCCAGCCATACGGCGGACGCCGGGGTGACGGTGCCGACCAGTGTGGCGCCGGGGACCTATTACCTGGGGGCCATTGCCGACTACGATAATCTGGTATCGGAGACCGACGAGGCCAACAATGCGCTCACCGGGCCGGTGATGACGGTGATAAAGGCC
>CAMYII010000055.1 GCA_947258385.1 Acidiferrobacterales bacterium | reverse complement strand
GATGCAGGTGATGTTGCAGAAATTCGGAATCACCGGTCTTCTGCCGGCGCAACGCGAACATGGCCTTGGCTGTGTCCGCATCACTGAGATCGCCCAGCTCGAAGAGTCGACGACCACCCTCCACGTCGGGGATGGTCTCGATATCGAATGCCATTACGTTCATAGCGTATCCATGTTTGTGTTTATTGTGTGTGATCAGGGTGCATCTTTGGTGTTATCGCCGGGCGTCAGGCCTTCCGTATAGACGACGCGCAGCCCGCGCTGGGTCTGGCGTTCCCGCTCGCGCGCAAGCACCGACATGGCCTCCTCGAGCACAGCAAAATGCAAGCGTTTTACGCGTCCTCTGCCACCCTGGCTGCCGGTTTCGCGCACCAGATTCCAACCCTCGAACAAATCCGGCTGCAGCAACAGCTGACAGTAACGCGCGGCGCGCTCATCCTGTGACGGGGCTTGCATATAGATTCGCATACGAATACTTAGGTGTCGGTGAACCCAATGGTATTGATTTCAGCGCTTGCTTTCATCACTCTTCGGCTCCAGCAGGTAGTCCCGGCCCGGACCGGCCTTAAAACGGGACCGTTCGATCAGTCCCTTCTCAGTAATCTGGTGTAAACGATAATTGTCCTTCAGGAAGTCCAGGTTATTCAAAGCGGACTCCTGTACTTCCAATACTTCCAGCACTATCGTGGGTTTCCGTGCGCAGATAAAGCCCGCCAGGCTGCGCAAAACGGTTTCCTCGGCACCCTCAACGTCAATTTTCAGCAAAACGGGATCCAGGTTTCCGACCAAATTTGCGACTTGGTCCCCGTCGATAGACAGAACTGTCGTCGAGGCCACCTCATCGCTGAAGAATCGCGCGAAAGTGGGGTCCAGGCTTCCGTTGGTGAGATGGCCGCGAGGCTCGTAGAAAGAAACCATGCCGGTCTTGTCGCTGACGGCCACATTGAAGGTGAATACACCGTCCAGCTCGTTGACCGCCAAATTTTCAAGCAGCCTTGCATAGGCCTCGCGGGATGGCTCGAAGGCAAGCACCAAGCCGCGCTTGCCCAGTGATCGGAAACCGTCTGCAAAGAACGTCGTGTAGACACCTACGTTGGCGCCGATTTCAACAACGGCTTCAAGCGACGCCAGACGTGGTTGCAGGGCTTGAAAAACGGGCGTCTCATATTCGAGTTGGCGCGACACGAGCGCATTGAAGTCAAACTCGTGCACATGCGGCACGAGTTTAAACGCACTCCCATCACAGACCTGCACTTTCCGCGGCGCGAAACGGAGCCGTGGCCAAGGTGCCGACAATAAATTGTTGATCAGGTTCTTCTTGAGCGGAAACTCCGGCGTTATGCGCAAGAGTGCGCCCATGAACGACAAGTAGGGATGTGCCAACGTGGCATGCAGGGCCATCAAGCCGTGGAGCGCTTTGCCGGCCCGGCGCAACACGCTATGTCCGCCGCTCATGTGCTTCCAACACGCCGCTGCGTATACATTGTGCTGTGGTTACGGTGCCCTGGCACAATCTCAGTCCGGAAACACGCCGGTGGACAGATAGCGATCGCCGCGATCGCAGACGATGCTCACGATCACTGCATTTGTAACGGAGTGCGACAGTTCCAGCGCCGCGGCCATGGCGCCGCCGGAAGAGATGCCGCAAAAAATCCCTTCCTCGCGTGCCAGACGTCGGGTGGTGTCCTCCGCCGCCTGCTGGGAGACATCGACGATACGGTCGACCCGCGCGGCATCGTAAATGCTCGGCAGGTATTCCTCGGGCCAGCGGCGAATGCCGGGAATTTGCGCCCCCTCCTGCGGCTGCACACCGATGATCTCGATAGCCGGATTCATTTCCTTCAGAAAGCGGCTGGTACCCATGATCGTCCCCGTCGTGCCCATGGAGCTGACAAAGTGCGTAATCTTACCGTCGGTATCGCGCCAGATCTCCGGGCCCGTGCCCTCGTAGTGCGCCCGCGGGTTGTCGGGATTGGCGAACTGGTCCAGCACCCGGCCCTTGCCCTTGGCCTCCATCTCCTGGGCCAGGTCGCGCGCCCCCTCCATACTCGCCGCTTTCGACACCAGGATGATCTCCGCGCCGAAGGCCTTCATGGTGGCGCGGCGCTCGGCGCTCATGTGCTCCGGCATGATCAGCACCATGCGGTAGCCCTTGATGGCCGCGGCCATAGCGAGCGCAATGCCGGTGTTGCCGCTGGTGGCCTCGATCAGGGTGTCGCCGGGCGTAATTTCCCCGCGCGCCTCGGCGTGCGTGATCATGCTCAGCGCCGGCCGGTCCTTGACCGACCCGGCCGGGTTGTTGCCCTCGAGCTTGGCGAGAATCGTGTTGCTGGTCGCGCCCGGCAGGCGCTGCAGCCGCACCAGCGGGGTGTTGCCGACAAAATCTTCCAGGGTTTTCATCATCGCTTGAACGCGTCTCGCCTTACTTCAACAGGGCCTCATAGAGGTACGCCGACACCGTGACCGGCAGGATGATGGTATCGACGATCACGCTGCACGGCAAATCGGCGCCCGGGTAGGCGGGCGGCGTTGCGTTGAACCGGCCCATCGCCGCGTCGTTCTCCTTGATGGCGTGGTAATCCAGGCGCGTGCCGCTGTAGATCTTGGGGCTGCCGAGCTCCATGGTCGCCATGGTGCGCAGGCTGGCGCAGCCGCTGCCCCCTGATAAGACCAATAGCGACAAGACCACCCGCAGCACCGGGACCGCGATCCGGTTTAACCGGCCGCGCGCGGGGCGTGTGCGGGCAACGCTAGTCATGGACGGGCTCGAGATGATCGACAATGAGCTGCAGGTTGCGGGCGCCGCGGTACTCGTTGACGTCCAGTTTATAGGCCGCGCGGATGCGCGGCCAGTCCGGGGCCACGCCGTCGGGTACCTGGTTGAAGGCGATGGCGTCGACCAGCTTGTCCCGCGCCGACACCCGCAGGACCATTTTCAGGTGCCGCTCGCCGACCACGCGCCGCTCCACGACCTCGAAGCGGCCGTCGAACACCGGCTCGGGAAAGCCCTGGCCCCAGGGGCCGGCGCCGCGCAGCAGCTCCGCGATCTCCAGCGCCAGCTCCTCGACGGCGAGCTCGCCGTCGCTGAAGATCACCCCCTGCAGATCGTCCTCGCTCAGATGGCGCCCGACCTCGGCGTCGAAGGCGGCGGCGAAGGCCTCGAACTGTTCCTGCCTCAAGCTCAAGCCGGCGGCCATGGCGTGGCCGCCGAATTTCTGCAGCAGCCCGGGATGACGCGCCGCCACCGCGTCGAGCGCGTCGCGGATATGCAGGTCGGGCACCGAGCGTGCTGAGCCCTTGATCTCCCCCTCCCCGCCCGGGGCAAAGGCGATCACCGGCCGGTGCAGGCGCTCCTTCACACGCGAGGCCACCAGCCCCACCACGCCCTGGTGCCAGCCGGCGTCGAACAGGCACAGGCCCCTGGGCAGGCCGGCGTCGTTGAGGTGCAGCGCGTCGACCGCGGCCATGGCCTGCTGCTGCATCTCCCGCTGGATGGCGCGGCGCTCGCGGTTGAGCGCATCGAGCCGCCCGGCGATCTCCCCGGCCGCGGCCGGGTCGTCCGCCAGCAGGCAGGCGATGCCGAGCGACATGTCATCCAGGCGGCCGGCGGCGTTCAGCCGCGGGCCCAGGCAGTAACCGAGATCGGTGGTGATGAGGCGGCCGATCTGCCGGCCGGAGACCGCTGCCAGGGCCTGGATGCCCGCGCAGCCCTGGCCGCTGTTGATGCGCGCCAGGCCCTGGGCCACCAGCACGCGGTTGTTGTGGTCCAGCGGCACCAGGTCGGCGACCGTGCCGAGCGCCACCAGATCGAGCAGCCGCGCCAGGTTCGGCTCGGCAATGCCCGCCTGCGCGAACCAGTCCTGCGCACGCAGGCGCGCACGCAGCGCCAGCATCACATAAAAGATCACGCCGACACCGGCGAGGTGCTTGCTCGGGAAACCGTCGCCCGGCTGGTTGGGATTGACGATGGCCGCGGCCGCGGGCAGCGCCTCGCCCGGCAGATGGTGGTCGGTGACCAGCACGTCGATACCGCGCTCGCCCGCGGCGCCCACGCCCTCGAGGCTGGAGATGCCGTTGTCCACGGTGATAATGAGATCGGGCTGCTCTTCGGCCGCCACCGCCACGATCTCGGGCGTCAGCCCGTAGCCGTAATCAAAACGGTTGGGCACGATATAGCGCACGTCCGCGGCGCCGAGCAGCCGCAGGGCGCGCACCGCCAGCGCGCAACTGGTGGCGCCGTCGGCGTCGAAATCGGCCACGATCATGATGCGCCGCCGCTCCCGCAGGGCGGTCTCCAGCAGCGTCGCGGCCTGCTCCATGCCCGTCATCAAATCCGGCGGCAGCAGCCGTTCCAGGCCCTGCTCCAGCTCCGCCGCCGTAATCAGCTTGCGCGCGGCGTAGATGCGCGTCAGCACCGGATGCAGCCCCGGGGGTAAGTCGTGCTTGGTGGCCGCGGTCTCACGGCGTTTGATTTGCATGGTTTATTGTTCTCTGTTATTCAAAGTCGGCATAGCGCCCGAGCGGCCGGGGCCGGCGCCACCAGCGGTGCCGCGCCTGGCGCGAGGTTATCACGAAGCGGGCGCCGGTTTCGCCCACCAGCGTCAGGCGTTCGAGGGTCCCGGCCTTGAGCGCCGCGAGCAGCGGCTGCATCCAGTCCTGTTCGAGCCACTCCAGGTCCGCCGGTTCCGGAGCGCTCCCGTCATCCAGCACCACCAGCTGTTCTCCTGGATTTTCGCGCTGCCGCAGCCAGTCCGCGACATCGGCCGGCGGGTCGGTCCAAGGCAGCTTCGCTACCCGCGCCAGACCCTCCGTGAGCGGGTCGCGGCCCCAGACCCGCGCCCAGGGCGCGGTGTTGATCGCCGGTAGCGCGCCGCCGCCCCAGAACCACAGGCTGTTGACCGGCCACTGGCCGCGGGCCTCGCGCGCGTCATTGACGGCGGCGCCGTGCAGCAGGGTCTGGAGCTCGTTGAGCACCGCGTGCCAGGCCTTGCCGTCGCGCCCCCGGGGCAGATGCGGGAACACGCTGCGGCCGATGATACGACCCGGCGGCGTGGTCGCGATCACGGGTGGCGCGTCCAGGGTGAGGTACCAGCGCTCGGGGTGCAGCGCCTGCAAACGCCAGCCGTCCGCGCCGAAGAGCCGCAGGATCTCATCCACCAGCGCCTTTGCTTCGGCGGGCCGCAGCTTCAATTCGCGGTTGTCCGTCATGAGCAACTGGTCGAGACCCGGCAGCAAATGCACCGGATCGGCGCGCAGCCACCAGCCGGGCTCCACCCGGCCGGCATCGGCCACGCGGGTGAGCGCAGCCACCGGCGCGTCAACCCCGGGGTCCGGCGTGATCCCGAACAGGCGCAGCAGCGTCGACTCGAAATCCGCCGTGCCCAGGTCCGGTCCGCGGTCGGCGCGCGCGAGCACGCGCTCCAGCGCCGGCGCGGCGCCGTCCGCTGCCGGCGCGGCGGGCACGAACAGGCCGCGCACCGCCAGCGTCAAGCGCGGCTTGACCGCGCGGTTTGTATTGATTTGGGGCATGGTTCCGGCTTGTCTTCCGGTCAGTGGAGCAGTCATGATCCTATTCTAACCAAGCGCGGCCCCCGGAGGGTCCCATGCAGCGAATAACGTCAGCGATTCTGGGCCTATTGGCGCTCATGTGCCTGCCGGCACCGGCGGTCAGTGTTGAGGGAAATCAGGACGCGGAGATCCCAGGCTGGTTCAAGGGCTCGTTCCTCGATCTCAAGGAGGACATCGATGAGGCCGGCGCGCAGGGCAAACGGCTGATGATGTATTTCCACCAGAACGGCTGCCCCTATTGCGCGCTGCTGATCAACACTAACTTCAGTCAGAAGGCAACCGTCGAGTACATCGATCAGCACTTCGACGCCATCGACATCAACCTCTGGGGCGACCGCGACGTCACCGATCTCGCCGGCAACACCGTGAGCGAGAAGAAGTTCGCCAGTAATCTCAAGGTCTGGTTCACCCCCACCCTGCTGTTCTTCAACGAACAGGGGGAGGTGGTGCTGCGCATCAACGGCTATTACCCGCCGCACCAGTTCCTGGCGGCGCTGCGCTACGTCGCCGAGAAGCAGGAGACCCGGAGCAGCTTCCGCGACTACTACGCCAGGGTGTCGCCGGCGAAGGCGTCGGGCAGGCTGCGCACGCAGGACTTCTTTCTCAAGCCGCCTTACGATCTCGCGAGGCGCAAGGGCGACAAACCGCTGGCGGTGTTCTTCGAGCAAAAGGACTGCCCCGCCTGCGACACCCTGCACGCCGATATCCTGTCGCAGCCGGCCAGCCGCGCGCTGCTGGCGCGCTTCGACGTGGTGCAGCTCGACATGTGGAGCGACACGCCGGTGGTGACCCCCGCCGGCAAGGCCACAACCGCGCGCCAGTGGGCCAGCGACGCCGGCATCGTCTACGCGCCCTCGGTGATCCTGTTCGACCGGGGCCGGGAGATCATCCGCATCGAGGCCTTTCTCAAGGCCTTCCATGTACAATCGGTCATGGACTATGTGGCCTCCGGCGCCTATCAACGCCAGCCCAATCTGCAGCGCTATCTCTCCGAGCGCGCGCAGGCGTTATCGGATAAGGGCCAGAAGGTCGATATCTGGAAATAATGTGTATGATCGTTTAACGCGAAGACGCCAAGACGCGGAGAAAAGATGTTCATGAACTCAATACCCTTGGCGCCTTGGCGTTGAATATTCATAAGGGTTTGATATGAATGATACGAACATTTCGAATGTGATCGCCGGTGGCGATGGTTTAAATGCTAATAACGGGCTTCCGCGCCCGTACGACGGGCCGCTTTCTTTGCTTGTCCAAAGAAAGCGGCGCAAAGAAAGGACCCCCGGAGACTTGCCCGCTTCGCGGGTACCCTGCGCTGCTCACACAAGAAGCGGCGCTCGCTAACTCGGAATGCGCCTAGCGGCGCATTTGCCTCGGCCAAGAGCTCGCGTGGTCTCCGCTTCTTGCTCCGCTGCTCGGCGGCGTCTAACGGGAGGGAAAAGCTGCGCATTGCCGAGGTTTGAAGAACCGTCAGCGCCATTTGATCGGTACAGTAAAATACGTTTCTTAGCTGTACCCTTAAATTCGGCCTACGGAATGGGAAACAATGGGACAATGTTACTCTAATCCCGTCAGCCCTCGCTGAGGCCGCTCCGCGCATCCCTGCGCTCTCGCGGCACTGGTACTTCCTTGTACGGCGTACCGGAGAAAAACCAGGATCAGCGCGAGCTCTTGGCCGAGGCAATTGCGCGTTTTTTCGCGCAATCCGAGTTAGCGAGCGCCCTGGTTTTTCGAGGAACGGAAGGGACCGCGCGATAGCGCGGCGAGGGCTCGGGTGCGCTTTCTTTGGCTACTTTCTTTGCGCAAATAAAGAAAGTAGCCGGCCGTACGGGGGCCGGTCCCCGTTATTATTGAAGTTAATACCGCCGCAGGCGATCACATTATGAGCATTTAACACGAAACAGAGAACCCAACGTTTCTGGATTCCGGCTCGCGCCCGCGATCGCGGGCGTGGTCGGGATGACGGAAACAATCATAGGTTTTGTAAATAAGAAGAGAGGTCTGTCATGCGTTATGGGATTGCATTACTGTTCATCATCTTCAGTACCGCGGCGTTCGCGGCCGACTATGAACGCGAGCAGCGCTGGGCGGACGAGGTCGAGATGGCGCTGGTGGTGGGTGGCTCGGTCTACCTCGAGGCCGGCAAGCACAAGTTCCTGGCTGTTTATACCGAGGCCGATGAGGCCAGGGCCGCGGTGATCGTGGTGCACGGCATGGGCGTGCACCCCAACTGGGGCCTGATCGGCCGGCTGCGCAGCGCCCTGGCCGACAACGGCTACACCACCCTGTCGGTGCAGATGCCGGTGCTGGCCGCGGAGGCCAAGGGCGAGGACTATCCACCCACCTTTCCGGAAGCCGCGCAGCGGCTCTCGGCCGCGGCGACGTTCCTGCGCGGCAAGGGCTACAAAAAGATCGCCATCGTCTCCCACAGCCTGGGCTCGCGCATGACGGATTATTACCTGGTCCATAACCCCGCCGCCGGCATCGGCGCCTGGGTGGCGGTCGGCATGCCCGGCGGCTTCGCGGACAGCGGCAAGCTCAAACTGCCGGTGCTCGATCTCTACGGCGCCGAGGACTTCGAGCGCGTGCGCCAGGCCGCCGCGCAGCGGGCCGCGGCGATCGGCAAGCTCAAGGGCGGTAAACAGATCAAGGCCCCGGGCGCCGATCACTTCTTCAACGACAAGGACCACGCGCTGCTCGGTTACGTCAAGGGGTTTCTCGACGAGACGCTTTGAGGACCTTAATCGGACATCTAACGTCTTTAGCTATGGGTGGGCTCCTTTACGGCATAGTGTAGGACGGCCGTTTCTGTGGTCTCATCGGTCCAATTTTTGATATTTCACTTGCGCCGAGTCTTGTCCAAGAGGGGAGCTTGGCACCCCTATCATCTACCGCCGTTTTGTTTCGGAAAAAGGTGTTTTGGGATAGGCCTATGATCTTGCGCCTGGGGCATGTTTACCGGCTCTTCTGCCAAGCTTAGAAACCCACGCTTGTGTTTTATGATTTTCTCGTTAGTATTTTATATAAGGGTTACATCGTGCTCGAAGATGTCCTGTTTGGCCTCTTCTCGCGCGTAGCGTAGCACTGATGATGGATAAGCTCGCGCTTGAGTGTGCCGCAGAAGCCTCCCACGCCGGCGTTATCCCAGCAGTTGGCCTTGCGGCTCATCGAGCAGGCAATGCCGTGCTCGGCGGTCAGCCGCTGATAGCCGGTCGCGACCTATTGCACACCGCGACCGGATTGGTGCAAAAACCCTTTGGCCGGATTACGCCGCCACAGCGTCATGGTCAGCGCTTAGGTAGCCAGATCGGCCGTGAGCCGCGTACCCATCGCCCACCCGATCACCGCATTATTTTTGCTTAAAATAAGAATCCGATAAACTAGTGCCAGCAAAGACTGAGTAGATTTTTTGAAAGTTACAGATAATGCTATTTACTTCAATCGAATATTTCCTTTTTTTGCCCACTGTTTTCATTCTATATTGGTTTGTCTTTTCCAACAGTTTGAGGTTGCAAAATCTGCTGATTTTATCAGCTAGCTATTTTTTTTATGGGTGGTGGGACTGGAGATTCCTGTCATTAATTATCTTTAGCTCTACTGTTGACTATGTGATTGGTCTAAAAATAGAAAATGCAAACACACAAGTAAAAAGAAAGATATTTCTTTTTATTAGTATATTTACCAATATTGGTTTATTGGCATCTTTCAAATATTTTAACTTCTTTATAGAGAGTTTTGCTGATCTCTTCTCAAGTATTGGAATCGATCTGAATGTAACATCGTTAAATATTATATTACCTATTGGAATTAGTTTTTATACATTTCAAAGCCTAAGTTACAGTATTGACATTTACAATAAACGCATCAAGCCAAGGACTGATATAGTCGCGTTTTTTTCTTTTGTTAGCTTTTTCCCACAGTTGGTCGCTGGTCCAATCGAAAGAGCAAAAAATCTCCTTCCCCAGTTTGAGACTAAGCGTATATTCAATTATGAATTGGCAAGAGATGGGCTAAGGCAAATACTCTGGGGTTTGTTTAAAAAAATTGTAATAGCTGATACCTGTGCGATACAAGCAGACTATATTTTTGAAAATCATGAGTCATTAAGTGGAAGTATTTTGCTTTTGGGAGCCATTTATTTTGCTTTTCAGATTTACTGTGATTTCTCCGCGTATTCAGATATTGCAATTGGTACGGCGAGACTATTTGGATTCAATTTAATGAGGAACTTTGCGCTACCGTATTTCTCTAGAGATATAGCAGAGTTCTGGAGACGCTGGCATATTTCTCTGTCTACATGGTTCAGAGATTATGTCTATATTCCGCTTGGGGGGAGTCACTCTAATAAAGTATTGCATATACGTAATCTTATGATGACATTTACAATTAGTGGATTTTGGCATGGGGCAAACTGGAATTTCATATTCTGGGGATTTCTCAATAGCTTGTATTACATCCCTTTGATCTTCAGAAATAAACAAAAAGATTACAAAGATATTGTTGCTCTAGGTAAGGCTTTTCCCAGTCTAGTAGAGACCTATCAAATACTTAGTACTTTTCTTCTTATTCTGTTTGCCTGGGTTTTTTTTCGTTCAACCGATATTCATCACGCATTTTTGTATTTAAAAAACCTGTTTTCCAATAATTTTTTCTATGTACCAAAGGTTGATTACGTTGCTGTTTTGTTAATACTATTTTTATTGGTAAGTGAGTGGGTACAAAGAGACAAAATGCACGTCTTGCAAATAGATAAATTGCCCATTATTTTGAGATGGAGTATTTATTTTGTGCTTACTATTATAATTCTATTATTTATTAAGCACACTAAAACTTTTATTTATTTTCAATTTTAGAATTACATACATATGAAAAGATTTATATTAAAAGTAACTTTATTTACTTTTCTTTTAGTGTCAATTTTGACGGTATCGACCATTTATATCCCTAATGATGTATTAAAAAAGTCTCTGTATTATTCCATAATTGATAAACATGAACTACTTCGTAAGAGCCAGTCACCGAAGTTGATATTTATAGGCGCCTCTAATATAAGCTTTGGGCTAGATAGCGAAAAGATATCGAAAGCATTTAATATGGATGTTATCAATATGGGAATCCATGCTGGGTTTGGTATTAAATATATCGCCAACGATATTAAAGACTATATTAGCAGTAGAGATATAATTGTTATTGTTCCTGAATATGATTATTTCTACAAAAATAAAAACAATATTGCTAATGGCCGCCAGGAGCTGTTATATCTAATGTTTGATATTCATCCTGAGGGCCGTAAACATATACAACAAGACCAATGGCTGCACTTATTAGGGTATATCCCAAAATACGCTACTGATAAACTCTCACTATTTTTGAGATATCAGCATAGATCCAGCTCTGGCAATATGAATAATAATCGTCCATTGGTAGGAATTTATGATCGGGCAGCATTTAATGAATATGGAGATGCCGTTGCACATTGGGGCTTGCCTAATGAAAAATTCTCGCCATATGATAAAAGCAAGGACGAGATTAATCATGATATTATTCAGTTTTTAAACCAGTATAATGATGAAGTTGCCGATAAAGGTGCAAGACTATATTTTATCTACCCATGTTTTCAAGCTGAATCTTTTGAGAATAAATCGCATAGTATCAAGCTATTAGAAAATGAATTAAACCAATTGAATTTTCCGATACTGTCGACACCAGAAAGGTATAAATTCCCTGACGACTATTTTTTTAATACGCCATATCATTTAAATAAAAATGGTGTTGACGTAAGAACTAGAATGATAATTGAGGATCTAAGCCCTATGATTAACAAAGCAATTAGAGGTAGACGGTAATCTACCCCATTTTAGCTGCACTCAAAAGTAGAGATCAGACCACCATGGTCAACTTTTGTTTCGGGGTAATACCTCCCAAGCCCCTATTCGGGCGCCCATGATTGTATGTCCACAACCAGCCGGTCGCAAAATCTTCCACCTCAGCGAGGTTATCGAACAGGTATTGATCCAGCCAGTCATAGCGAACGGTTCGGTTGTAGCGCTCAATATATACATTCTGCTACGACTTGCCAGGTTGGATGTAATCTAGACGGATACCGCGTTGCTCGGCCCACGCCTTTAAGACACCGCTAACGTATTCCGGCCCGTTGTTGCAGCGTAAGGCATTCGGCCGGCCGCGCCATTCGATGATGTGCTCCAGCGTGCGGATCACCCGCTCGCGAGCCACGACCGCGCGCCAGTGGGCCAGTGACGCCGGCATCGTCTGCGCGCCCTCGGTGATCCTGTTCGACCGGGGCCAGGAGATCATCCGCATCGAGGCCTTTCTCAAGGCCTTCCATGTACAATCGGTCATGGACTATGTGGCCTCCGACGCTTACAAAAAGCAACCTAACCTGCGGCGCGATCTCTCCGACCTGTCGGTGCAGATGCCGGTGCTGGCCGCCGAGGCCAAGGGCGAGGACTATCCACCCATTTGCGCGCGTCCGTCTCGACCGTGGAGTATAGATCTCTATACTCCAAATCCTTCATTGATGCAGACAACACCCTTGGTTGAGTAGGGTTCAAAGCTATGTGTATTGAGGTTTGCGATCCAGGCGCTATGAATATTCTCTAGCCTTTCTTTATCTTCACGTTTGGCAACAGCGATTATTTCCGGCACTGCAACGCCGCCTTTTTCGCACGTTCCCATTTGGAAATAGTAACCCTTAGGGACTTTGGGAACCTCCGTAACAGCAACTATTTCCCACTGCGGCTTACCCTTCGCATCTCGCGAAAGCATTTTCTGTAACCACCACATTTTCTTCTTATCAAACCACACCTCTATAACTGCATACTCGGTGGCTGCGTCAGGATTTATTAAATAGCCGCCAAGATCCTGGTGACCGGGCGGCAGTGGTGGAACGCGAACTCCTTTGTAAGAAAGGGGCACTTCGGCAGCAAGCGTTGCCGAAGAGAGCGCCAAGGCGGCAAGATACAAGACAAAAGCAATGCGCAGAACAATGTTCATAGACATCTAACGTCCAGGTTCAACCGACACGTCAGCGGTCGGTTCAAGCACATTATTATGCCTGGAGCTCTCTACCATGTGATTAATCACAATGCCCAGTGATTTTCTTGACACCTCCAGCGGCATGCTGGGCGAACTTGGATGCTGTTTTATTGTGTGCACTGACAAGACCGGGATATGAACAAAGCCTGATTTATGAAAATGTCCTCCCTGTTCCGCGAAATGCAGGCTGGAATACAGAATATGATTGCACAAGTGCTGACCGGCATAGAAGGAGTATACCGCCGGGATACAATTTTCCTCGAGTTCTATTTTCAGGGAATCAAGCCCCGGAATATTTGACCAATAGCCGACAGGCCTGTTTGGATCGATGATTTCCCTCATAAATGAGTTTATTGCCACCTTCTCGATGGTGATTTTGTTATACGGCGGCGCTTGACCGGTAAATAAACAAATTTCAGGTTTGTGTATCATCAATAATTCTTTCAGTTGCCGTTCAAGCGACAGGTGCTCCGTTTCCCGCGATGTGTCATCACAGCTGATTATTTCCAGTGCCAGGCCGGACTTTAGATGAGACAGCTCACCAGGAAGCTCATTTTTCAACGACGCGATCAGCTCGCCGGATGCGTTGATTTCTTCTTTATACGGGCCAAACCCGGTGACTAGAATCATTTTCTGTATTCCCGGTTCAAAGGTATAACATCTAAGCAGATCGAGCGGCGGCATTTTTCTGCCGCTTAATCAATTATATTGGCCTGCTAATTTTCTGAACACACTTACAGCCTGATTGACGAGATCTTTTTAAATCAACTGCGGGATAAAAGCAAAAGAACCATGATAATAGGCAACATTACGCGACGACTCTTATTTGTCCTTTTTTGCGCGACTTGGGAGTGCGTTTGATCTTTATTTCCACGTCATAACCAAACGCATTAAGAAACATCAGCAGTCTCTCAGTAGAAAATTCATCTAACAAGCCACGCACCAGCCGAGACACTTTTGGCTGATCGATACCTAGAATTTCAGCAGCCTGTTTCTGTGTATAGCCCTTCTCAGTGATATATCCGTGGATGTGAGCAGCCAAAACAGCCTTGGCCTTATATTCCTTTGGGTGCTCCAACCCAATATCTTCAAACACATTCCCGCTGGAGGCAATAATCCTGTCAGTCTTCATCTCGTCACCCTATCCGGTTTCGTTTTTGTCGTTATTGTTATATCTATTACTTGCGTCGCTTCTCCGCCATCAACTCCTTGAACCGACGTTTAACAATATCCATCTCTTCTTTTGGTGTCTTAATACCTTTCTTAGATTTTTTCTGAAAGGCATGGAGTACATATACTGCATCACTAATCTTTACGGTGTAGACGGCACGATAAGCATTGCCATCATAGTTACTAACAATTTCGAGTGTCGTCGCACCACCGAAGCCCTTTAAGGGCTTCGCATCAGGGTGCTTCTCCCCTAATTGCGCGTACTGTAATGCTGTACCGATAACTTTTCTAACATCGCCGGGGAAATCACGTACGACTTCCCTTGAATCCCCTATCCAGAAAACCTGCTTTTCTTCGGACATTATTAATTATTCCTCGCGCGAAATTCTCCATATCCTC
>CAMYII010000054.1 GCA_947258385.1 Acidiferrobacterales bacterium | reverse complement strand
CCACGGGCTAGTCGCTTCGGGCTCCTGGTCGCTTCCGCGCTTTCTTCGCTCTCGCGTCCCGCTCCGCTTAAAAGCCCGGGGCTCGCCTTCCGTGGCTCGTCCGTTCAGCGGGGCGAACGTTCACTGGACGTTCGCCTCTTTCCGCCTCACCCTGCGCCCGCGACATTAGTGCATCCTTGCACGTCAACCTCCGCGGCATTAGGGCGGTCGCTCCGGACTCCTGTCCTCTCACGACACTACTACGTCCCTGTAGGGCGTCCTGCCCGGCACATTTGTCCATCCGTAGATGTCATATCTCCATCGACAACATCGAGAAACTCGCCCACGCCCTCGGCCTCACCGTCTCCGACCTCCTGCGCCCGCCCGATGGCACCCAGGATCAAGACTCAATATAAGACAACGTAGAAATCCAGAAATTAATTTCTCGGTGGGCTTGAATATCTCCCAGCTCACCCATATATAAGCAAAATCTAATTAACCTTTTACTAACATACCCTTCAACTCAATTTTTTCTCAAGGACTATAGCCATGCAAACAAACGCCAGGAAGTTTATAGGTTTTTTGCCTGCCTTTTTTCTGATTTTGACTGGATTCACTGCGACCTCGGTGCACGCGGCGTTGAACCCGGTAACGTTCAACAGCGATCTGGATGCCCTGATTACACAGGGAAACGATCTGGTCGCCACCACTAACGGCATTACCTTAGGGGCCAGCACCATGGATTCCGACCTGACGCAGCTGGAGGCTTCGGTGGCCGACTACCGCGCGCAAGTCCAGGCGACCTACGACCAGTTGGTCGCCGCCAACACTGCCCCATTCAGTATCGACAGCGCTATGCTGACCTCTTTGCAGACCCTGTCAGCTGTCCAGGCCCAACTGGCCCAGGGTGTGCTGGATCTGTCCGGTCAAGTCATTACCCTGGGACCCGTCACTTCGACCGCCACCCTGGAGAGCTCATTCTCTACCATGTTGCGGCTGTCCGATGACATTGGTGTCATGGCCGACCGCATCCTAGAGATGGCCAATAACATTCTCATCATGGCCGATAACATCGGGATCATGGCTGACCGCATCCTGGAAACGCAGTTGATTCAGAGCGCCAACCTGCAAACAGTAGTTAATGCCATGCTGATAACCCAGCAGAACACCATCACCCTGATTGGGATGTTTCTGTAGCTGACTTTGCCGCCCCGGCGCAGACCGGGGCGGTCTTCTTTAGCCGATCACAGCGAAGGGAATTAAATGGGTTCAGACTCGATTGAAGCGGAAGCCTCCAGAGATTCCATTGAGTCGGGTGATGGCAGTCCCCTGTTCTATAAACTCAGTGCGAAACCAGCTAATCATTCCCATAGAGATTTTCTGGCTTTGTGCCCCCAAGAGTCGGTTAAACTGTCCGTGATGTTTTTTCGCAGGCGAGAAAAGCGTGATTCAAATTCCCTTTAACAATCGATACGTCACGCTGGGCGAGACGTTCTACGTCAAGACCCGGCCCACCCCGGTGGCGAAACCCGCATTGATTAAATTTAACGACGCGCTCGCGCGTTTGATGGGTTTGTCGCCGGGCGATCTTGATACGGCCGATTTGGCGGCCGTGTTTTCCGGGGATACTGTTCCGGAGGGGGCCGAGCCGTTGGCGATGGCGTACGCGGGCCATCAGTTTGGTTACTTCAGTCCGCAGCTGGGAGATGGCCGTGCGATTTTATTGGGCGAGATGAGCGGTGCGAACGGTGCCTGCTTTGATATGCAATTAAAAGGTTCCGGGCGCACGTTTTATTCCCGCGGCGGCGATGGCCGCGCGGCCTTGGGGCCGGTGCTGCGTGAGTACCTGGTCAGCGAGGCCATGGCCAAACTGAATGTGCCGACCACGCGCGCATTAGCGGCGGTCGCCACCGGCGAGCCGGTGGCAAGAGAGCAGCTATTGCCGGGCGGTGTGATTACGCGCATTGCGTCGAGTTTTGTTCGGGTTGGAACGTTTCAGTATTTTGCGGCACGAGGGGATGTCGAGGCCGTCAAGACATTGGCGGATTACGTGATTGAACGAAATTACCCTGGGGTGGTTTCCGCGGAAAACCCTTATGTTGCTTTTTTGGAAGCGGTGATTGAACGCCAGGCTCGACTCATTGCGCAATGGATGCAGTTGGGGTTTATTCACGGGGTCATGAATACAGACAATATGTCGATCGCCGGTGAAACGATTGACTACGGGCCGTGTGCGTTTATGGATGCGTATGATCACGATCGGGTATTTAGTTCAATCGATCATGGGGGGCGCTATGCGTATAACAATCAACCCGGCATTGGCTTGTGGAATTTGACGCGATTGGCTGAATCCTTAGCACCCTTGCTGGCCGATGAGACGGACGAGGCGATTGAAGTCGCGCAGACGCTGTTGAAATCGTACAGGGCTCAGTATGAGCAGTCCCGGTTGGCGGGCATGCGTACCAAGTGTGGTTTAACGGCGCATGAGGATACCGAGCAAGAGGATAAATCCCTGATCGAAGCGTTACTCAATGTGATGGCCGCAAACCATGCAGATTTTACGCTGACGTTTTATTACTTGTCACAGTTATGGGCGCAGTCGTCCGAGCACGATGGTGATTGCCGCAGTCTGTTTGTTTCGCCCGCGCAGTTTGATGAATGGGCCGTTACGTGGCGCGGGCGGCTGAGTCGCGAGACGCGCAGCGATGAAGCACGGCAAGCAAACATGCGGGCGGTCAACCCGGTGTATATTCCGCGGAACCATCAAATTGAAGCGGCGATTCGGGCGGCTGAAGATGGGGGAGATTTCTCTGTGTTTCATGATTTGCATGAGGTGTTGCAGAACCCGTATGTAAAACAAGAGGGTAAGGACAGTTACATGTTGCCACCTGAGCCTGATGAAGTGGTCAAACAAACGTTTTGTGGGACGTAATATCGGCGGGTCAAGCTTGTATTGTTGTATTGTTAGCCAATTCTCGATGGGCTCCACTGGTGGCCAGCAGGTCACGCTCAGGATTCAGGCCCACGAGCGCCGCTCCTGTGCTTTCTTCGCTCTCGCGTCCCGCTCTGCTTGAAAGCCCCGGGGCTCGCCTACCGTGGCTCGCCCGCTCAGCGGGGTGAACGTTCACTGGACGTTCGCCTCTTTCCGCCTCGCCCTGCGCCCGCGGCATTCGGACATCCCTGCCTAGCATATCCAGGGCCAGTAGGTTAGGCTCGGGAGCCAGGTTCACGAGCGCCGCTCTTGTGCATCCGTGCACCCGCGGCATTAGTGCGGTCGCTTCGGGCTCCTGGTCGCTATCGCGCATCTTGGTCGCTCCTGCGCATCCTGCGCCCGCGACCTTAGTGCGTCCTTGCACGTCAGCTCGCGCGACATTCCCACGCCCTCGGCCTCACCGTCTCCGAGCTCCTGCGACGAATGGAGTTCAACAACAACAGTAGCAAGAAGCAAGATACCAGTCGTGAGTAAATGTAGTAATAAGTTGTAAGTGAAAATGAATACAGCAACGCTGCCGGTGGAAAGGCCAGATAGGCAGGGGTCGTTGCCAGCGGTGGCCGGGCAAAGCCAGCGTTTAATATACCGCAATACTCTGCGGTTTATGCGTGCCTCTCACTCATGCCGCAGAGGTTTCAGGTAAACCGCCGGAAAAAAGCGTTACCGTTAGACCACGATTACACGAATGCTGTGGCTGCAGATGACATAAAACTGATATAAATCAATGAAACGGTCCAGGATATACGTCACAATAATTATTAACGTAAAAACGGAGTCATTTCGTATCGCTGGGAGAGCAAGGTCATGAAAAAGTGCGATAGTCGTCGAAAGATTCATGGGTCCGGGATGACCAGGCGGACCTTCCTCAAAGCGGCCGGCGTCGGCATGGGTACCTTAGCCGCAGGGTCAACTATTCCCGGTATCAAGCGGGCCTTCGCCCAGTCTCCTGCCGGGCTTGAGAAATTTGTCGATCCTTTGCCTATCCCGAGTGTGTTGAGGCCAACGGGCGAGGTGGACGGTGCGGCGTACTATGAGGTCGGGCTCAGTGAGTTCTTACAACAGCTCCATCGCGATCTGCCGCCGACACCTGTGTGGGGATATAACGGGACTTTTCCAGGCCCCACCATCGAGGCGCGGCGCAATAAAAGCGTGAAAGTGAAATGGATGAACAACCTGCCGACTCAGCACCTGCTTGAGGTCGATACCACGATTCCGGGCGCCGAATACCCCGAGAATCCGTTGGTGCGGAATGTGGTGCACTTGCACGGCGCCCACGTTCGGCCGGAGGCCGACGGTTACCCGGAAGACTGGTTCATACCGGGAGAGCACGCCGTGTATGACTATCCGAACAGCCAGCGCGCCACCACGCTCTGGTACCACGATCATGCGCTGGGTATTACCCGGCTGAACGTCTATGCGGGTTTGGCGGGTTTCTACCTGATTCGAGATCCCTTCGAGTTGCGGTGCAACCTACCCCGAGGCGAGTATGAGATCCCCCTCGTGATCCAGGACCGTTCGTTCAATGCGGACGGCTCGTTGCATTACCCGCCGCAATTCATGCCGGAATTCTTCGGCGATACCGCGGTGGTCAATGGCAAGGTGTGGCCCTATGTGGAGGTGGAACCGAGAAAGTACCGGCTCAGATTATTGAACGGCTCAAACGGGCGGTTCTACAACCTGAAGCTTCTGGACGGCCCGCCGCTCCATCAGATCGGAAGCGACGGAGGTCTGCTCTCCGCCCCGGTCAGAATCGATGGCCACCTGTTACTCGCCCCGGCGGAGCGGGCCGACGTGATCGTTGATTTCTCCGGCTACGAGGGCGCATCGATCCTGCTGCACAATAACGCCAAGACACCGTTTCAGCGTTTGGACCAGGAGGAAGACGAGGTGCCGCTGCCGGAGATCATGCTTTTCAAGGTGGGGTACAGCGTGTCTGCCCAGGACACAAGTGCCATTCCCGACAGACTGGTGAGCGTGCGAAGACTATCGGAACAGTCGGCGCTTAAGACGCGGGATCTGGTTCTGCAGATGAAGATGGAAATGAAGCCTGGTGGTGGCATGCGGATGAAGCATCTTATCAACGGCAAGGGCTTCCACGACCCGGTCACGGAGAATCCGCAACTGGGCACGACGGAGATCTGGCGCATCATCAACGGGATACCTGATGCGCACCCCATTCACGTGCACCTGGTGCAGTTCCAGATTCTCGACCGGCAACCCTTTGACGTGGCGCGGTATATGTCGACAGGCGAAATTGTCTATACCGGCGAGCGGGTCCCGCCCGATCCGAATGAGGCGGGTTGGAAGGATACCGTTAGGGCGAATCCGGGAGAGGTCACGAGAATCATCGCTCGCTTCGGCAATTACGCCGGCCGGTATGTCTACCACTGCCACATCCTGGAGCACGAAGACTTCGATATGATGCGACCGTTCGACGTGGTAGCCGGTAGAATGGGCCAGAAACCGGGCGAGTCCTTTTAAGACGATCTCACTGTTGATCATGAAAACTCCCTCAGTGTCAGGCTGGGGGAGTTTTTATGGTGGCGTGCTGGCCGGGCACTTCGTGTGGTGCTGAATGGTTGGGGAAAGCTGATAGTTTGAAGTAAGGGGGTCCTTACCGACGCCCTCCTGGGCCACGGGCTAGTCGCTTCGGGCTCCTGGTCGCTATCGCGCATCTTGGTCGCTCCTGCGCATCCTGCGCCCGCGACCTTAGTGCGTCCTTGCACGTCAGCTCGCGCGGCCTTCCCACGTCCATGTGCGGCACCCTCTCGCGACACTACTACTTCCCGGTAGGGCGTCCATGGCCGGCGAGGCTCGACAGATATTGGCACCCCAAGGGCATTTCACCACAGGCACTAGGATTTCCAATCCGTCGCCTCACTTCGTTCAGGGCACCCAGAGACCTGCGGCTGCCGCGGCGTCGCTCCCGGCGTCCTGGTCGCTCCTGAGCTCGCGACATTAGCGCATCCGTGCGCGGGCTTCCTGCCCGGCACATTAGCCCATCCGTGGACGTCATATTTCCATCGACAACATCGCACCCCAAGGGCATTTCTTCACGTTGTTCAGGGCAAAAAACTCGCCCACGCCCTCGGCCTCACCGTCTCCGACCTCCTGCGCCCGCCGAACGGCGCGCTGGATCAGTCGCAGTGAATAAGGTCTTATTTTCTTCGGCTCGTGTGTCGCGGCCGATTTCGCGCTAGAATCTACCACCCGTTATGAACGGGCAGACACTTTGAAGAAACACTATTTGTAGAAACACTTGAGGAAAACGTTCAATGCAATTGGGTATAGAACGACTGATGTCCGATGAATCCTTACGACAACCTTTGCAAGGCAAAAAAATTGCGCTAGTTGGACATCCTGCCTCGGTTACCGCACACATGATACATAGCCTGGATGCCCTTGCCACCTGCAGTGATTTACGGATCAGTGCAGTATTTGGACCTCAACACGGTATGCGTGGCGATAAACAAGATAATATGATCGAATCCAGTGATTTCGTTGACCGCAAGCATAATATACCCGTGTTTAGCTTGTATGGTGAGGTGCGCCGGCCAACAAACGAAATGATGTCGAGCTTTGATGTACTTTTGTTTGACGTCCAAGACCTGGGATGTCGGATTTATACGTATATCACCACCCTGCTCTATTTGCTGGAGGCGTGTGCAGAAAAAGGCAAAAGTATCTGGATACTGGACAGACCCAACCCGGCTGGTCGACATATTGAAGGCAACTTGCTTGATGACGGATGGCAAAGTTTTGTGGGCGCTGGACGCATAGTAATGCGGCATGGACTTACAGTTGGTGAAATAGCAAAATGGTTTATCAAACATCATAACATTGATGTTGATTTACAGGTGATTCCAATGGATGGTTATGATCCGAATGCCGCCCCCGGATATGGCTGGCCAATTGGTGACCTAGCTTGGGTTAATCCAAGTCCCAACGCATCCAGCCTGAATATGGCACGCTGTTATTCCGGGACAGTACTACTGGAAGGCACCAAACTTTCAGAAGGACGCGGTACAACGGTGCCATTGGAAATCATGGGTGCACCAGACATTGATATCGAGAAAATTCTGGAAAAGATGTCTGACTTGGCACCGCAGTGGCTACAAGGCGCTTATATTCGGCCTTTGTACTTTGAACCAACTTTCCACAAGCATGTAGGAAAACTGTGTCAGGGATTTCAGATGCATACCGACACCAATGACTACAATCCAAATACGTTTAAACCTTTCCGGCTCACACTGCTATTTCTAAAAGCAATTCGTGCGCTCTATCCTGATTATAAAATCTGGCGTCAATTCGATTATGAATATGAAAAAGGAAAATTGCCTATCGACGTTATCAATGGTGGTCCGGTCATTCGTGAATGGGTCGATGACAACAATGCATGCATCCACGATTTAGAAAAATTATTAAAGCAGCACGAACAAGAATGGTTCGACTCAATTCAGGAGTTTATTGTTTATTGATTCATCATATCTGCGTTTACTAGCGCACATCTAAAGCAATAACAGGGGACGGACTGAACCTCCCCAGTTTAACGGACACTTTAAATAAGAGACAATAGTCTCTCACAGGAGTGTCTCCATGACCAAGAAACGTAAGCCTTATCAGACCTATAC
>CAMYII010000053.1 GCA_947258385.1 Acidiferrobacterales bacterium | reverse complement strand
ATAATGATCAAGTCATCGATCGACACGGCCGATGCGGCGGCCAAGACGGCCGATAAGCTGGGCCTGACGACCGAATCACTGACGGAATTACGTCATGCGGCGGTGTTGACCGGCGTGGCCCAGAACACGCTCGACATGGGCCTGCAGCGCATGACGCGGCGCGTGGCCGACGCGGCGCAGGGCAACAAAACCTATCAGAAAGCCATCCAGGACCTGGGACTCGACTACGTCCGCCTGGCGGCGCTCTCGCCTGATCAGCAGTTCAAGGAAATCGCGGCCGCGATGTCGGGTATTCCCAGCCAGGCGGAACGGGTACGGCTGACATTCGCGCTGTTTGATTCCGAAGGCGTTGCATTGGCCAATACGCTGGCGCTCGATAAGAAGGGTCTTGAAGAGGCCGCCGCCGAAGCTCGCGCCTTCGGTGCAGTCATTGCCACACAAACCGCGCGCCAGGCGGAAGCCTTCAATGACAATCTGACTCGCCTGGGCGCGGCCGGCACCGGCGTCGCTAATCAGCTGGCGGCCGAACTGTTGCCCGCGCTGAACGCCATCACGGACGCAATGGTAGAGACGGCCAGGGATTCGGCGGCGCTGGATCTCGTGGTCGATGCATTGGGCTTCACACTAAAAAGCCTTGTCAGCGTTGGTATCGCGGTCGGTACCACGTTCAACGAGGCCGGCACCATTATCGGCGCGGTGGCCGCGGCAACCGTCGAGGCCGCGCATGGGAATTTCAGCAACGCCCGCGACATCCTTGGATCTCTGGTCGAGGATTTGCAGCGCATCAACACCGAAGGCGATGAACTGCTCGCGAAAGTCTGGCAGGGCGCCAATGCCGTCGATACCGGCGGTGCGCCCGCTTCAGATCGCACTTCCGCGCTGCCAGGCCGCGGGGATGGTGAATCCGAAGAGACGGAAAAACTGCGTGAAGAGACGCTCGCGCAGGTTGAGATTCTGCGCCAGTCGTTTCTCGACGAACAAGAGCTGCTGGAAGAAAAGTGGTTTAACGAGCAATTGCTGCTCGAAGAAGCACTGCAGAATAAGTTCATCACTCAGGGGCAATATTACGAACTCCTCACGCAATCGACGGCGCAGTTCGAGCAACAGCTGACCGAGATCCAAGAGAAAGAAAAAAGCCAGCAGCAGCGCCTGTGGGAGAGCGGCTGGAAGGGCAGATTAGAGGTCGTCTCCGGCGTGCTCGGCCAGATCTCGAATCTGATGCAGTCGGAGTCGAAAAAGCAATTCCAAATCGGAAAAGTCGCCGCGATGTCCGAGGCAGCCATCAATACGTATCTCTCCGCTGAGAAGGCCTATCAGGCGTTGGTCGGGATACCGGTTGTTGGCCCCACCCTGGCCACCGCGGCGGCGGCGGCAGCGACATTATTCGGTCTCCAACAGATCAAAGCCATCAAGGCACAACAATTCCAGGGCGGCGGGGCGGCGGCGACCGGAACGTTTCCGGCAAGTCCGAATACCGGGCTGCCCGCGGGATCACCGGGTGGCGGGGGCGCGACGCTACCACCTCCGCCGGCGCAACAAACCACGCAACAAGAGACTGTCATCAATATCATCGTTCAAGGCAACCTGATCGGAAATGAAGATTTCGTGACGCAGACGGTAGAGCCCGTTTTGCGCAATCGTCTCAATAACCATGACATGACGCTTTTCGGTCCGAATTCACGCCAGGCACAGGAGATCGCCGCATCGTGACCGTCATCAGTTACATCGCCAAGCGTGAGATCGAGAAGAGTAGTTTCGCTGCATCGGGCACGGATATCTCCGTCGCGTCAATTGACAATTCGTTTAATTCAATCTCGACGCCTCTCAATGGCGTGGCCGATGACGAATGGGTGCTTTCCTCGGGGTTAATCAATCAAGTAAACAATGGTTGGCACCAGGCCAACGGCGCCTCTACCGCGACCAAGATTATCACCGACACCGCAGCATTAGTCGATGAAGCGGCCGGCGCCAATATCAGTTTGCAAGGCTATGTCCGCGGCTTGGGCCAGTCGTACGATATTGAATTTTCTGCGAGACAGTTGGAGCGCAGCGTGCGTGTCGACAGAAAAGTCCAGACCGCGCTTGGAGGTCAACGAGAAACGCTACTTAATCGACGCGATGTGTTCTGGGATATCGGGACACGCATTATCGATGAGTCCGAGCTCGCTCAATGGCGGGAATTCCTGGCGTCCGTCGAAGGCGGGGAGACCTTTACCCTCGATCCTTATGGCACGATTGCGAGTCCTGATAATCCGGTCGCTTGTGTGTTGGACCGGCCAGACTATAGCGAGCGGCGTGTGTCCAGTGTCAAACGATACACTATTGCGTTTCGAGTCAAGCTGCTGTGAGAATCGATAACGAACAGTTTGCATTGGCCAACCTCAAGGCATCAAAAGAGCCGCGGTATGCCGTTAAGATCGCCTTCGACGATGTCGGCCTGTTCAAGGAGTATTTCACCAGTCACGCGGATACGTTAGTGCCCGTTGGGGCAAGCGTCACGCATGGGGTGCTGCAGCAATTCACAGGCACCTCCCAGAAATTAAACCCGGAAGAGGCCCGCTCGGAAATAGGTTCCATGACTGTCCGTCTGGTCGATAAGGACGGCGCGATCACGGCGTTGATCAATACCTACCTCGACGGCGAACTCGGCCTGCGGCATAAATTCATCAGTTTCTACGTTGGAGAATCCGGTCTCACACAGTGGAGCGATTATGTCCAGGTTCAGACCCAGATCATCACCGAGGTGCAATTCAGCGAAGGCGTATACATCCTGCGCTGCTCGGACATTCAACGCGAGACTCGCAAAAAGATTTTCGATCCCTTCCGCACGACGCTGAGCCGAACGGTCGACGCGACCCAGTTGCACATTCCCGTGTTCTCGACGACTGGTCTTGAACTGATCGAGCACGGGGCCTCGTACTCGGATGCGCCGAATCGCAGCGTGAATTATCTGCGCATCGAGGATGAGGTCGTGCGAGTCATCGGCACGCAGACCCATCCCACGGACGGATTGAGCTTTACCGCCGATCAGCGCGGCGCGCTCGGCACCAAGCCGGCCGAGCATGCCGTCGACGAGAACACCAACGCGGACAGTGGGATCAAGGTCGAGGAATATGTCTATCTCGAAATGCCGGCGGTCAAACTCGCCTATGCGCTTCTGACCGGCGAGCTCTACGGCCAGGGCGCGGCAACGCTGCCGGACAACTGGCATCTGGGGATCGATCCCGCCTTTATCCGGCTGTCGGAGTTCACCGGGATTGGTGCGGATCTCTGGGATCCGGCCAATGATAGCATCGGTAAGATCTTTCGCTTCGAGGGGCTGAAATCCCACGATGGCAAGCGCTTCATTGAAAAAGAGCTCTATCTTCCTGTCGGATTATTCAGCCCTGTGCATAACGATGGGGGGCTTGGACTGCGGCGGCTAACCAAGATCTTGACCGATGCGGCATTCGTCGAGCTCCTAGACGAGACGGCAATCGTCGAGCATAGCGAGCTCACGCATGACATGGGGGCCGTAAGAAATCTGGTGCAGATCCAATGGAACTGGAACGCGCAGCAGGAACGTCTTACGCGGCGCACCAACCTAATCGATGAAGCAAGCATCACGGTCCACAAGTCGACAGAGTTAAAAACATTTCAGTTCAAGGGCGTGCATGGCTCGCGTCATACGCTATCGACGATTGAGATATTATTCGATAGCTTACGTGACCGCTTTGCCGGGCCGGCGCTTCGAATGACCGTCACCTGTCTGCCGCGGTTCAACTACCTCGAGGTCGGCGACGTCGTGCGGGTGAGGCTCGCCAATGTTCGCGACTACAACAGCAACGCCTCGCTTGACCGCTCGTTCGAGATCCAGTCAGTGAGAATCGACTGGATCACCGGCCGGGTGACGTTTGAGCTCTTCTCCTCGGCCCACGACTCGGCCCTCATCCCGATCGGTGACAATACGCAGGTCCTGTCCGATGCGTTTTACACGAGCGAAGGGACGGATCTCTCGACCTATTTAAGCCCAGCACAGTTCGAGGACATCGGTGGTGTCGGCCATATCAAGGCGGACGCGACACTGCCCGGTGGCGACAATGCAACCGACCCGGCGAGCATTTACTACCTCGACCGCGATCTCGATATTGATCCCGGCGTCACGTTGACCACAACCGGCAACGTGCAGCTTCGGGTGAGGGGCCATGTTACCTGGAACGGATCTCATAGTTCCAAAGGTCAGGGTAGATCAGGTGTGGCAGCAGGACCGGTCGGAGCGAACCACATTACGGGGACGCCAGGCTTCATAGGCACCACACAAGCGGGCGGTACCGTGACGTGGTGGGATTTACGCGATCCGTTCGATCTTGAGCTTTACTGGACAAGCGGCTGCCAGCCGCTCACCAAAGGCCAGCACGATGTGATGCCGTTGTTCGAGCTGTCCTACGATCGCGAGAACGAGCAGCTGCTCGGGTTGCCGAAGGATCTTCGGGGCTCGTCCGGCGGTCCGGGTGGGCATCCTATCTCCGGCGGCAACACCGATGGCATCTATTTCGCCGGCGGGGCGGGTGGCAGCAGTGGTGGAGGCCTCATTACCATTTCCCGCGGCATGTCCTTTGGGGCAGGCGGTGGTGTCGATACGAGCGGTAGTGACGGCCTGGCAGGGTCGTTGGCGATCGGGCGGATGTACGGCGGCGGTGGGGCAGGTGGCGCACCGGGCGGTTGGCTGATCATACTCGACGGCGCGAATGCCAATATTCCGGTGATGAGCTCCAAGTTCGCGGCGCAACATGGAACCGCGCCAGTCAGTGGAAATCCGCTGCCAGATTTTTACCCTTACGAGCCCGGACATGGTGCCACAGTCCCGGTGTCCCCCTACTGTAAGGGAACGGAGGCCATCGATTTGGCGCAATCGGCCTACCGCATCCAGTTTGTCCCAAGCGATCTGCCGGCGGAAGAAGACGACCCGTCAATCCCCCCCGATGTCACCGGCTTCGTGGTCTCACAGAATGGCGACGTGGCGGTGTTTCAATGGGACTTGATCGAGAAGCTCGATATCCTCGGATATGACATCCGTTACGGGCCTAGAGGCAATACGTCATGGGAGGATGCGACACCCTTAACCAAGGTCACAAAGGGGACGCAAATCACCAGTGCGGCGGTGCCTCCCGGGGATTGGACGTTTTTCATCAAGGCTGTTGACCGTGATGGCAACTATTCGGCGAATGCCGTATCCCGGAACCTGATTTTCGAGCAAGCACTCGACATCATTCAACAGCGCCAGGAGGCGCCGGCGTGGATTGGGCGATTATCTGCGTTACGATTCGACGATGCTACCAACTACGTCAGAATCTCCGCCTCAACATCCCTCAACATCGCTGGACCGATGACGATCGAGTTTTGGGCTATCCCCGGGACGGGTGCCGGTCCTTTCGTTGAGTACACCGACGGTATTGCACTATACGGTCCTGTAGTCTGGCAGTGGAATAGTGCAGACAAATTCTATGCAAATTTTGTAGACATCACAGGCATAAGTCATGACATTACGGTTGAAAACGTATTCTTGGAATCTCGCTGGTATCATTGTGTCGCCCTCTATGATGGACAAGATATAGTGCTCTTCGTTGACGGCAAAGAAGTTGCCAGGGCGAACGAAGGAACGTTTGTACCGAGAACAAGCGTTGATCTATACCTTTCTCACCGGCCAATCAGTTTTAGTATTCAATATAGTGACCATGTTGTCGATATGGTTCGCTTTTATAATCGTGCGTTGGCGATAACAGAAGTTGCGGAGCACGCCGCTGGAATCTATAAAAACGAGGTAGGCCTCGCCCTGCATTTCGACTTCGAAGAGGACGGCGGAGCGAGTGTAGTAGATAAAAGTGGCAATAATAATACTGGCACGCTGATCAACGCCCCACAGCGGGTTGTTGGACGTCTTGGTGGTAATTTCGTTAAGCACTGGACCGGGGTGCTGTTGCCGGCCGATCAGAAACTCGCATCCGAGTACACCAACTTTGAAATGTTCGACATTTTCGTCCCGAACCCTGTGCCGCAGTGCATTTACGAGGCGGGAGAGTTCGATCTCGGTTTTGACGACACGGTAAGAGTCTGGGGAGACATCAACTCCCAGCTCGGGCCCGGGCGCACGGGGCTTGCGGATCCGAAGCTCGAGGTCGACCACCGCAAGGAAGCGGAGGCCTATGACGGGTTCGAGCCGTGGACGATCGGCAATATCAATGCGCGGTACATCAAGCACCTGCTGGTGCTCGATACCAGCCAAGGTGTTGCGAAGATCTTAGACTTTCACCCGACCGCGGATAGCCTCGAACGGACAGAGAAGCAAACGAACGTCACGGTCCCGCCGGGCGGCTTATCGATCAACTTCGCCAAAGCGTTCCACAATGGGCCGTATATCGATGTCGATGTGGTTTCATCAAGTGCTTTGTTCTCGACAATCTCCAACATTACGTCCACAGGGTTCACCGTCAATATCTGGGACAGCAGCGGGACCGACGTGGGCGGGACGATCAACTGGAAAGCAACCGGAGTCTAACGATGCCTGTAGCGACTTTTGTACAGCCTAACCGTGCCACTCAAAACGGCACACAGTACACAGCCAACATCGATCAGGCGATCGCGTCTCTAGGTCAAACCGGGAATCAGTTTGCACCTCATGAGGCAGCGACGCCGAATATGACGGTAGTGGTGGAAGGAGGACAGAACCAGAGCGGGACGCTTCTAATCGTGAAGGGACAGCAGACGACAGGCACGATCACAGCGCCGACCACGAACCCGCGCATCGATCGGGTAGTGATCGATCAGAAGACGGGTGACATCGAAGTCGTGACGGGCGCGGAAGCGGCAAGCCCGGTCGCGCCGGACATACCTCAGGGCAAGATCGCATGTTGTCAGTTTACTCTGCAGACAAGTACAATGGCAATCACGAATTTGTTGATTGTGGATGAACGAGCATTGTTCCCTCTTGTGGGAAATAGCTTTCGCGGCGCGCTTGTTCGCAAGGCGATAGATCAATCCATAAACGATAGCACAACCACAAATATTACTTTTGACACAGAAGAAATTGATACAGATGGTTTTCATGACAATGCTGTGAATAATCATTTATTTACGATTCCTACAGGCATAGCTATTGTGCGTTTGTTTGCACAAATAGTATTCGATGCAAATGCTACAGGTTTCCGTAGGTGTTTAATTCTTGGCCCATCGAGCAAATATAATATCTCGAATCAAAATAATCTTGGTGCTATTGAAAATGTAGCAATAAATTTTATGTCTAAACCATTTTTAGTTTCCAGTGGGAATACTTTTTTATGTTCTGGATATCAAAATAGTGGTGGTGCCTTAAACGTTGTTGGTGCAGCTAATGGTTCCATGTTTGGAATTGAAGTGCTGGAATGAGTGAGGTGTGGGTCCAGATGTCGGTTTCAAACGCTTTTGCTTGTGCTCGATCCGCCTTCGGGTGGCTTTTCTTGGAGTTCTAGGGAGAGAATCCAGACAGTAGGGGTGATGAAAATAACCTAATCTTTATGATAATATTTTCCCCAAGAGCAATTTATTTTCTGTATTTGAAAGGATTTCAGAGGGCAATTATCGAGTCAAAAGGGATTGAATTATCGAGCCGCGCCTCACACCCGAGCCCTCGCCGCGCTATCGCGCGGTCCCTTGCGCGCCGTGAAGGCGCAGAGAATCTGCGCCTGAGGAAGTACCCTTGGGGTGTTCCTCGAAAAACCGGGGCGCTCGCTAACTCGGACCCAAGCACTCAATTAAAAAACAATTGAGTGCTTGGGCTGCCTCGGCCAAGAGCTCGCGCTGAT
>CAMYII010000052.1:113095-152017 GCA_947258385.1 Acidiferrobacterales bacterium | reverse complement strand
CGCAGAGTATGCTTCAAAATATAAAGCGTTTTGCCTTCTTGGCGACCTTTGCGCCTCCGCGACCTCTGCGTTGGTTCCACTGCGTCAGGGGGTGGGAGGGTTTTTGAGATAGGTTCTACTCACCGCCTGGCCCAGACCTCACAGGAATTGTCCTCGAAGGAGAGATAGAGCTTGCCGCGTTTGACTTGATAGCGCGCATAGCAGATCCACAAGGATGATTCCGGTTCGCTAAGGTACAGGCGGTGGTCCCTGGTGTACCATTTGCCGGGCGACGCGCCCCGGCCGCATTGGCTCGCCCCTGGACCCATGATGGCTGGATCATGGGCAGCCGCTTCTGCCTCGCGGCAGGTATAGGTACCGTCGATATGAAGTTCAATCATGCTTTGCATTACGGATAGGATTCGTTGGCAGTCAACCCCGTTTGTCTTGGCATTTTGACGCTCCCAGCCACCCGCCAGCACCGGATCATATTGCCGCTCATCGCGGTCCTGGCGGCTGTTCTTCACGCGGGCCTGCAGTCCGCTTCGTTGAAAACGCAATCTGACGGACAGTATCCGCCCGCTTGACGGGTCCGGGATAGCGAGCCGGAATATCATTTGATTGCCGGTCACCGTCAATTCGAAGGCGAGGCTGGTGCCGGCATGTGGATCTGTCAGCTCGCCTGTTGCCGAGCTGCCGTTAAACGAACCTGCCAGTTGATATTCGTTACCCCCGATATTAAAGCGACCGTGGAATGTTCCGCCTTCCTGGTGCAGGGTGAGCGTGGTCGGCGCGCACTTGATGCAGCCGGTAAAAGTACCGCTGAGGTTCTGGCTTCCGGGGGTGCAGGCGGACTTATCCGCTTGTAGCAAACCGCTACGATTGGCCATGATATATTCTCCTTCCCTGGTGAGTCGGCCTGCGCCGACATGAATGCTACCTTACCAGTTTGCTGCTGCATGGGGACCTGACCGGTGCGCGCGTCCGTCGGCGCAGGAACACCGCTTTTCCAGAATTGATGAGCGCGGCGCAGCGCAAGGCCGATGCACCGTGCAGCGGCGAGGTTTGGACACCGATGATTTTCGCAGAGTATGCTTCAAAATATAAAGCGTTTTGCCTTCTTGGCGACCTTTGCGCCTCCGCGACCTCTGCGTTGGTTCCACTGCGTCAGGGGGTGGGAGGTATTTCGAAAAAGGTTCCAGCTAGAAGTAGGCCCGCAGTTCGATATTGAGGCTGTAGGGATAAAGCCCGAATTCGCTGCCGATCGCCGTACCTTCGGGCTTGTCCCCGTCGGGGATACTGACAATGACCGAGAGCTCGCTCTCATCGGACAGTGAGTAGACGGCATTGAGGGAGAGGAGGTAGGAGTGGTCGGTCCAGTTGTACACGGCCACCATCTGCCCGTTGAGCAGCGGCGTGAACTCATAGCTCGCGCCCAGGGCGGTGTAGCGTCGGGCAAGATAAATGCTCTCGGTGAGGCCAAGCGTGGGTGAGATCTTGTACTCCTCCACGGCGCCGGCGCCGCTGCCGTGATAGAACTGCTCCAGCCTGAGCTCGAGGCTGTTCTCCCAGCGGTGTTCCAGGCCGAGTGCGAGCTCCTTGTAGCTGTCCTGGGCGGTATCATCCGGCGAGGCGTGGTGCCCCTCGGCGCGCACGCCGAGCCAGCCAAAGAACTCCCCCTGCAACGAACCGCCGAGGATCTCCGTCTCGCGCACGCCGCCGCCGAGCAGGGCCCACTCAAAGTCGCCCAGCACGGTCGAGATCCGGGCGAGATTGGACGTTCGACCGGAATCGGGGCTGTCGCTCCAGCCGGTATCGCTGTCCGCATCGCGTTCATACCCGAGCACGCTGATGAGCGATAACTGCGAGAGGTCGCCGAGCCTCATCTCGGCTCGCGCGGCATCCACACCGAGCTTGTAGACCCGAAAAAAGCTCTGCGCCGCGAAGGGTGCGAAAAAATCGTTGGGCGTGAAGTAAAATGTTGTCGCCAGATTGACCGGCTGGCGGCCGAGCGTCAGGTCGAGGCGTTGGTATGACCACCTGCCATTCAGGCGGTCAACGGCCAGGCGCGCGAAGTCCTCGTCGCTGAAACTCCATTCGAGCGCCGCGCTGCGCTCGACCTCCAGCGGCGCGCCCAGGTTTGCCGCCCCGACCGCCACGGATGACGGAACATGGCTCTGAGCGGCATTGAGCTCAAAACCCAGATGTCGGCCGACTTGCGACTCGATGATCAAACGGGCGACCTCACCCAGTCCGCCGCCGGTCTCGTCTTCGTAGAGGAATTCATCTTCCGGGTTGTCATAGACGATACCGAACAGGCGGATCAGGCCGCGCATCTCGACGTTGTCGT
The DNA here is from genome assembly GCA_947258385.1 of Acidiferrobacterales bacterium. GTDB lineage: Bacteria > Pseudomonadota > Gammaproteobacteria > Acidiferrobacterales > SZUA-150 > CAMYII01. The sequence continues at coordinate 149,688 of CAMYII010000052.1, read as the reverse complement.
CCCCACGTCGCCATTGGTAGAAGGCATGCGTGACCCCGGGGCATGCGAGCAGGAATACAATGCAATACAAAAGGTGATGGCGAAGGCGGATACCGATCCCCGGCTTCAAGGGCGCACCTCGTCGGAGCCCAGCCTGCCGTCGCGCAACCGGATCAATCGGCGTGCGCGGTCCATCACCCGCTGGTCGTGGGAGGAGAATAGAAACGTAACGCCGTCCTCGCGGTTCAGCCGCTGCATGAGATCCAGTAAGGAATCCGCGGTAGCGGAGTCCACGTTGGCGGTGGGCTCGTCGGCCAGCACCACGGCAGGCTGGGTGACGATGGCGCGCGCGATGGCCACGCGCTGCTGCTGGCCGCCGGACATCTCATCGGGGCGGCGGTGTTCGAGTCCCGCCAGGCCGACTTCCGTCAGTATGGCCATGACCCGGTCCCGGCATTCCCGCTCGGGCCGACCTTGAAGCTTCAGGACGAATTCGGCGTTCTCGTAGGCGGTCATCACCGGGATGAGATTGTAGGCCTGAAACACGAACCCGATGCGGTCGCGGCGGATGCGTGCGATCTCGGCCCCGTTCAAATCCCCGAGGTCCTGATTCTCCAGAAAGACCTTGCCTTGGGTGGGAACGTCCAGCCCGCCAATCAGATTCAATACGGTCGTCTTGCCGGAACCCGAAGGCCCGCACAGCGCGCAGAAATCACCGGTATCGATATCCAATGAGAGATTATCCACGGCCCGCACTTGTATCTTTCCCTGCTGATAGATTTTGCTGACGTCCTCCAGGCGGACGATGTGTTCGTGTGGCGGTTCATTGGCATTCAGAGGCTTCATGGCTGGCATCTTTGTGTTTTGCGGTTCACTTTAGATGGTTCTCAAGCTTTCCACCGGCGGGATGCGGCCGGCGCGCCAGGCCGGGTAGATCCCGGAGACGAGCGCCAGCAGGAACACACCAACCAGAATGACGGCGACGCTTTCCTTGAACAGGCGGATCCGCATGAGCGGGTCCACCAGCACGCCGGCGGCGCTGTAGTCCTGGCCGGCGAGCATGCCGCTGAAATCAAGCCCCACATGGTACAGATAGAGATACCACGGCGTGGTCATGAGCACGCCCAGGCCCAGCCCCACCAGACCCAGCCAGAATGACTCCATCAACACCAGCCGGAAAAGCCTGCCCGGCGACATGCCCACGGCCATCATCACGCCGAACTCGCGCGTGCGCTCCAGCACACCCATGAGCAATGTGTTCAAGATGCCGGCGGCGATGAGCAGGCCCACCAGCGCCTGACTGATATAGTTGGCGCTGGCGTCGACGGTGATCAGGCCTGCAAGGTCCGCCTGGGTCTGGTGCCAGCTCAAGACCTCGCGTTCGGGGCTGCCGACCATCCGGGTCATGACATCACGCACCCGCCCGGCCCGGCGCTGGTCGGTGATCATAACGGCGACCAGGGTCGCGTCATCGGGTCCGTAGTTCAGCGTCTCGCGTACGCGATCGATCGGCAGCAACGCCATGGCGCCATCGACTTCATCGACGCCAGTGCGAAATATTCCCGACACCCTGGCGATCTCGCTGACGATTTCACCGTTGGCGTCGGTGGTCGTATACACGAGCTTTTTGCCGAGGGCGAGATTCAGTTTCTCGGCCAGCCTTTCGCCTACGACCGCGCCACGCCCCGTGGTGCCGGAGAAGACCCCGCCTTCGACCAGGGAACGCAGGAGCAGGTTGTGTTCCGGCGATTCCTGCGCAGGGTCTATCGCCATGAACATCCCGCCGACGGTCTTGGTCGCGCTGGCGAACATGGCCTGACCCGTGATGCGCACAATGGCGTCGGTGACTTCGGGTAGGCTGAGAAGCCGTTGGCGAATCCCGGTGCTGTTTGTGAGGCGTTTGTCCAGCGTTGGCGTATGATTATACCCGCGGGGCTCTACGGTGACATGGCCGAGGCCGGAGGCGGCGCTCGCGTTGATCATGTTGGTGTACATATAGTCGCCGGTGCCGGTAAACGTCACCGCGAGCATGACGCCGAAGCCGACGGTAAAACCGGTGATCAGGGTGCGCCGCCTGCGCCGCCACAGATTCCGCCATGCCATGTTTGCCAGATTCATGCAGCGCTCCGTGTGTCAGCGGTAGTAGATTGCCTTCACCGGACGAATGACGGCCGCCTTAACAGCGGGATAGATCACGGCGATCCCGGCGATGACGAACAGCGCCACGATCGGCATCACCACGGACCGCCGCGTGACATAGGCCTGCCATACGGGGTCAAGCGCGATGCCTGCGAAGGAGACGCTGCTTACAAAGGCCGACAGATCAATGCCATGTCGCTCGAAAAAGCCTGAAAGCGGCAGCCCCCCCAGGAGTGCAAGCACCGACGCCGCGGCCACCTGGATCAGGGTTTCCGTGTAGACCAGTAGTGTCAGCTGCCCCGGCCCGAAGCCGATGGCCTTCATGACGCCGAACTCGTGAATCCGTTCGAACACGCTCATCAGCATGGCATTGAGCACCACCATCGCCACCGCCACATAGGTCACGAGCAGGGCAAACAGGATATGGGTGTCGGCCAGGCCGAGAATGGCGGCGATCAGCGGACGTAACTCGCGCCAGCTCATCACCTCGTACCGGGGTGCCAGGGTCTTGACCGCTGTGGTGGCCGCCTCAAGGCTCGCGCTGCGCTCGGGCCGCATGATCGTGATCTCATGCGCGCCTTCGGGCAAAACCATGAGCTCGCGAAACGCGGGTGCGATCATAAAAAAGCCGGCGCGGTCGATCTCCTCGCCGACGGACTTCAATATGCCGCGCACCCGGTACAGATCGTTGGCCATGGACCCGTCGGTCGCCTGGCTGACGATGACCACCTCATCGCCGACCTTTACGTTGAGCGTGCGCGCGAGCTTGCGGCCGACGACCACGCCGTGGGGGTCGGAGCGGTCCAGCCATCGGCCCTGCATGAGGTGTCGATGGATCTGGGTGACCGTGGTCTCGTTTTTGAGATCGATACCGCGAAGTTGCACACCGGCCGAGCTCGAGCCCGCGGCCGCCAGGCCGAAGCCGTAAAGCCTTTGGGTGGCGTGCAAGCCGGCCTGCTGCAGGCTTTGAACGAGGTGGTTTGCATCGGCAATGCGTGTGTACAGGTCCGGGTCGCGGCGGTAGCCGTGGGCATGGATCTGAATATCGCCGAGATCCATCGCCACCGCATTGCGCTCGCTAGCCTGGAACAGGCCCTCCATCAACGAGGCATACAGGATCATGATCATGCCGGCGAAGCCCATCGCCGATGTCGTCACCAGCGTGCGGTGCCAGTTGCGCTTAACGTTGCGGATGGCGAAAGAGAGTATGTTCACGGTAGCGGGGCTCGCCGGTTTTGTTTCCGTTTCGCCTAATGCCGTTTGAGACTGGCCAGCGAAAAGAAGGCGTCATCAATCCCGAGGTTCAGCTCGAGCCGCTCATAGACAATCTCGGTATATTCTTCCGGTTTATCTGCGGGTACGACCCGCATCACCGTCGGCCGGGGCCTGCCCGCGAGCGGTTTTATATCGCTGAAGGTGAATGTGCGCGCCACCGCCATGTCTTCGTCGTAATAAATCTGCGTGAGCGGCAGATAGCCCTCGGCCAGAACGGTCGCGACGACTTTACCCCAGACCACCGGCGCCTCGGGCTTCGGAATCAATGTGAATTCGATTGTTTTCCGGCCGTTGCGCTCGCCCTCGAACGAAATGCGGGGGGTGTAGTCGTCCTCCATGCGTGACTCCTTAACCAGATCATCGTTGGTGAAGTGGCTGCCCATCCACGATCCCATCATCATGCCCGAGGTCAGGCGAACGGTGCGATCGGTACGGGGGAGATAGCTATAGATGCTGTTCTCGGATTTCAACGTGGCCGTACCCTTCTCCTTCAAGGGGGCGAGAATGCGCACCAGGGTCTTCTCCTTGCCCTTGGTCCAGGCCTCTAGCCGCATGGAGCGGGTGTAGTGCGCGGTTTTGACCTGCATCGTGAAGATGCCATGCGATGAGTCGCCGCGCCACAGATCGTCGACTTCACGCAGAATCCTTCTTGCACGTTCCCCGGGGGCCTCGGTTTGTGCAGCCGAGAGCCGCGCGATCTCAACAGCACCGAATGTGGTGATTAGCAGAGCTATTAGCAAAATGCCGACCGCGCGCATCCGATATCCTCCGACACCGGCAAGTGTTGACCGGGATTATGCCATTATACTGTTCTGCAAATTGCCTGATAAGGCATACCCGTGTCCGGTGGCGAGGTGTCCGGGATATCCCGCGCGCCGTTAAATACTGTTGTATTCTTGCCACATTTCAGCCACCGGCTACGCCCATGCCCCCCAGCGGCTGTCAAATGCGCGTTCAGCGGCGACTGGGTCCCCACCAGGCTTGCTGACAGGCCCCGGCGACCAGCGCCGCCCGGTGGGAAATCCGTGCATGTCAATCACTCATCGAATTTCCTGGTTTGGCCCCGTGTGCATGACACCGGGTTGGCATGGCTTCTGCATTCCTGCATCGCAAGAATTGAAAGACGGGAATACGGGGGCGCAGCATGTCCAGGATACTGATTGTCGGTTTGGGATTGTTGGTGACGTCAACAGCATGGGGCGAATGGGAACGGGCCGCGGAAGTTGCTACCGGGGTATTTTACAACCAAGATAGCAGCCTTGTTGTGATGAGCGCTACCGCGCGCTCGCGCCCGTTCCTGGGTCAGAACTCCTATTACCAGTTAAACGCCGGGTCCTGGGGTGGTCCTTATGCTGCATCGTTTGTGGGATTTGCCAAAGGCCTGCAATGGGGCCGGTCGAACATGTACGTGCGACTGTCATCGGGTGGAAGTTTGATTTCGGCGACCAGCGAACGGCTCTCAACATCGTTTCAGTTCTACGAGCAGCTTATGGTGCATCGCCGCATCGGCAGCAGAGGGGGTGTGGCGCTTTCTTACCGCCACTGGTCGAATGCGAATCTCAAGAAGCCCAACCTCGGCATGGATTTTGTCGGATTGCAGATAGATATCGATTGGTAAGGACGTGGGCATATGCCGGCCCCGAGCTTTGGGATTTTTTGCAGCAAGTTGCATACTTGTCTGGCAGTCTAACGGTTGGCATCGAGAGAGCTACGTCTGAAAGACTATTGCGCGGCGCACCAAGGCACCGGCAGTCAACCCGGGGTTGGGGCCAACGTCTGTCTGCAGTTCATTGGCTCTATAGTTTGACGTGGATCAAGGCACGGGCAGTGGCGAAAGCGTATTTTTCGTCAATTTAACGGAGTGTGCCTTGTGATACCGGGTGAAAAGGACATAAAGGGCGATACCCAAAGGTTATACGGCGCCAGGCCGCAGATTGTTGGCTACAGCCTGCACGGCAACCGGTATCTCAACATCTCCAGCCGCTGCACGCTGCGGTGCACGTTCTGTCCCAAGTTCAACGGTGTGTGGGATGTGCGCGGGCATGATTTGCGGCTGCAGACGCCGCCGACGGTCGAAGAAATATTGGCGGCAGCGGGGGACCCGAGGCGCTACCGTGAAGTGGTTTTCTGCGGGTTGGGGGAACCGACGCTGCGTTTGTATACGCTGCTTGAAGTCGCCAAACAGCTGCGTGAGCAGGGCGCGCGCGTGCGTCTGAACACCGACGGTCTGGCCAACCTCACCCACGGGCGTGATGTGACCCCGGACCTGGAAGGCAACATCGACGCCATGTCGGTCTCCTTAAACGCGCAGAATGCGGCGATCTATAACCGTCATTGCCGCCCCCGCAGCGAGGGCGCCTATGAATCCATGCTTGATTTTGTTGAACGCGCGCGCGGTTTCGTGCCAGAGATCACCTTAACCGCAATCGATGGTCTTTCCGGGGTGGATATCGCGGCCTGTGAGGGCATTGCCAGGCGTCTTGGCGTCGGATTTCGCCGCCGGGTATTGGGTGCGGTCGGCTGACGCATGCGGGCGCGTCGGGCCCGTTGGCGCAGCGGGCCTGTGCCGCCTCGATGAACCGGCTCGCCCATTACGGTCCAACCCCTCCGCTTCTGCGGCTTATCCCACCCTCTATCCAGGCCCATCACGGTTCGGCTCATTCCCGGCTTTACGGTTTCCGCCATGAGGATGAAACTTTGCAAGCAGTGTGGATTTGATGCCGCAACGATACGGGCGAGGCTGGCGCTGCTCGAGCTGGGCGCGGCCGATGAGCCGCGCATCCGGGAACTGCAGCAGTGTGTGCTCAGAGCCCACGCCGATGGCATCGTTGAAGAATTTTTTCTGGTGCTTAAGCGTGATCCGGGTTTCACCCGTTTTATGGAGGGCCGGTTTGACGAGGCCCATTTAAGGCGCATGGTGCAGGCCTATATCCGTAGTCTTGGCCAAGGCTTTGATCGTCAGGCCTATTTTGAAGAGCGGCTGCGGGTCGGTTTTGTCCATGAGCGCGCGCAGGTGCCGCTGAGCCTTTATCAATGCGCCCATCGCCTGCTGCAGCAGTTGGTTATCGATCGTATTCCGGAAAGTGTACGCGCCGATCCCGCGCGCTACGGCGCGCTGATCGGCTTGATCCTTAAGATATCGGCGCTCGACATGTCGCTGGCCATCGAGGCCTATCACGTGACCAAAGTCGGAGACCTCGAAAAGTCCCTGGACACGGTGCTGCACGAGGATGAGAAGCTGCGGCACAAGATTGATACCGATACCTTGACCGGGCTTGCCAGCAACGAACACGCGCGGGCGGTCATGCGGGAGGCGTTGCAAAACCTGGAACGTTACGATCAGCCGATGTGCCTGATCATGAGCGACCTGGATCATTTCAAGGAAGTCAACGACAGTCACGGTCATCTGGTCGGAGACCGGGTGTTGCAAGACGTAGCCGCGCGCATGCAGTCCGCGGTCCGCGACTTTGACACGGTCGGCCGCTACGGTGGAGAGGAGTTCATCGTGGTGCTGGAGAACACGGCGCTCGGCAGGGCGCAGGAGATTGCCGAGCGTATCCGTCTGCGGGTCGGCGGCAGCCCCGTTCACATCGACGACCTGGTGATTTCAATTACGATCAGCCAGGGCCTGAGCGCCGCGCGTCAAGGCGACGATATCGACGCGCTTATCAGCCGTGCCGATGAGGCCCTATATGCGGCCAAGGCCGCGGGGCGCGACTGCGTGAAAATTGCCTAGAACCTGTCTCAAAATCGAGATTGCCTAGCAACCCTTCACGCCCTGCAAGCAACGCCAACAACGCTAAGGCGCAGAGGACGCAAAGAATACTTCAAAATATAAAGCGTTTTTGCCTTCTTTGCGTCCTTTGCGCCTCCGCGACCTCTGCGTTGGTTCCGCAGCGCCTCGGGGGCCGAAGGTATTTTGGGATAGCTTCTAATAGAAGCCGCGATTAAGTCGCAGCCTCCGGTCATGGTTGCGGGAGCGCAGCTTCATCCCGGCTCGGGGCGGGCGCGCCGGCAAAAATTGATCTGAGTCAATGTGGGCGCGGGGTGGCAATGCCATCATGCGCCCCTTTACTCAAGGGCGGACAACAGGAACTGGATGACGCTTGCGGATCGCGTAAATACCTTCGGTCAAGTCATGCTGGCCCGCTACGGGGAACGCGTGCACAAGGTCGCCATCGACGCGGGTTTTACCTGTCCCAATCGGGATGGGAGCAAAGGCCGGGGCGGTTGCACGTTTTGCAACAATGCCTCATTCAGTCCCAACGGGCGTGAGATCAATCCGGTGCCGATGCAGATCGAGGCCGGCAGACGCGTCATCGCCCGGCGCACGGGGGCGCGCAAGTTCATCGCGTATTACCAGGCCTATACGAATACCTACGCCGATCCGGCACAACTCAAGGCGCGCTACGATGAGGCCTTGTCGGAGCCGGACGTGGTTGGCTTGTCCGTCGGCACCCGACCGGACTGCGTGCCGCCGCCGGTGTTGGAGCTGCTCGCCGCTTATCGTGACCAGGGCCACGAAGTGTGGCTGGAGCTCGGCCTGCAGTCGGCCTTCGACCGCACGCTCGAGCGGGTCAATCGGGGCCATGGCTTTGCCGAGTATCGCCAGGCGCTGCGGGCTGCACGCACCCGTGGCCTGCAGGTCTGCACCCATCTGATCGTGGGACTGCCCGGGGAGACCGCGGCGCACGCGCGCATCTCGCTCGAACGGGTGCTCGAGGAAGGCGGGGTCAGCGGCTTGAAACTGCACCCGCTGCACGTGGTGAAAGGCACCCGGCTTGCCAACGCCTGGCGGCGGGGAGAATATCGTCCCTGGTCGCTGGAGGAGTATATTCATACCGCCGCCGATCTCGTTGAGCTGACGCCCGCACACCTCGTATTCCATCGCCTCACCGGCACGGCGCCTGCGAATCTCCTGCTGGCACCGGCCTGGTGCGCCCACAAATGGATCGTGCTGAACGGCATCGAACATGAACTGTCCGCGAGAGGTTCGCGCCAGGGAAGCAGGCCATGGACGCAGCAATCGCGCTGCGTGACCGCCAGAGAGTTACGCGCCCGGCGGTCTGGATTCAATGCTACCGCCGGTTGATTCGACGATGAGAGCGAACACGATAGAACTGGTTTGTCCCGCGGGCAGTCTGCCGGCGTTAAAGGCCGCGGTAGGCAATGGTGCAGACAGCGTCTACATCGGGTTCCGCGACGGCACCAATGCGCGCAATTTTCCGGGGCTTAATTTCGACGACCAGGAGGCGCGTGCGGCCGTCGACTACGCCCACAAGGCGGGCAAACGCGTGTTTCTCGCGATCAATACCTATCCGCGCCCGCGTCAATGGGATGAGTGGTGTCGGGCCGTTGACCGCGCCGCTGCGCTTGGCGTAGACGCCCTGATCCTCGCCGATCCAGGCCTGATGCATTATGCGGCGACGCACCATCCGGAACTTCGCCTGCATCTGTCGGTGCAGGGTTCGGCCACCAATCATGAAGCGATTGCGTTTTATGCCAGGCAGTTCGCCATCAGGCGCGTGGTGTTGCCGCGGGTGTTGTCGCTGTCACAAGTGCAGCAGGTCATTGATAAGACCGAGGTACCGGTTGAGGTATTCGGTTTCGGCAGCCTATGCATCATGGTCGAGGGCCGCTGCGCGTTGTCATCCTACGTGACCGGGAAATCGCCCAACGCCGCCGGCGTGTGTTCGCCGGCCGAGGCGGTGCGCTGGGAAGAAAGCAACAATATCCGCCGCACGCGCCTGAACGGCGTGCTGATCGATCAGTTCGCGCCGCTGGAGCAGGCGGGTTATCCCACCATTTGCAAGGGTCGCTACGAGGTCAATGAAAACGTCTTTTACGCTCTCGAAGAACCCACCAGCCTCAATGTGCTGGACATCCTGCCGGAGCTCGTGCGCACTGGTGTGGCCGCCCTCAAGGTCGAAGGCCGTCAGCGCAGCCCGGCCTATGTCGCCCAGGTCACCCGCGTGCTGCGTGAGGCCCTGGACAGCTGTCTCGCCGACCCCGACAACTACCTGCCGAAGTCTCACTGGATGGCTGAACTCGACAAGGTGGCCGAAGGGAGTTGCCATACCCTTGGCGCGTATCACCGGCCGTGGCAATAAAACAGTCACTAGCTGCTAGGTGCTAGAAACTAGGAACTAAAGAATGTCATGAAACTGTCGCTTGGACCGCTGCCGTATTTCTGGGACCGCGAAACGGTAATGGATTTCTATCACCGGCTCGTGGATACGCCGGTCGACATCGTTTACCTCGGGGAGGTGATCTGCGCCAAGCGCCGCGCCCTCAGGCCGGAGGACTGGCTGGAGCTGGCCGATACGCTGCGGGCGGGTGGCAAGGAAGTGGTGCTCAGCACGCTGGCACTCATCGAGGCGGAGTCCGAGCTCAGCGCGCTGCGCCGGGTGTGCGAAAACGGCCAGTTTCGCGTCGAGGCCAACGACATGGCGGCAGTGAACATGCTGACCGGTGCCGCGCCGTTCGTCGCCGGGCCGCATATCAACACCTACAACGCCGCCACCCTGGAACTGCTGGCCGAGTGCGGCGCATTTCGCTGGGTGATGCCGGTGGAGCAGGGCCGGGAGGTACTGGAAGCGCTCCAGCAGGGACGCCCCGCTGACATGCAGACCGAGGTCTTTGTGTTCGGACGCCTGCCGCTGGCCTTTTCCGCGCGCTGCTTCACCGCCCGCGCCCATAATCTGCCCAAGGATCAATGTGAGTTTCGCTGCGGCGATTATCCCGACGGCATGCCGTTGGCCACGCGTGAACAGCAGGACTTTCTGACGTTAAACGGCATCCAGGTGCAGTCGGCCGGGACCTGCAATCTGGTGCGGGAACTGCCGGTGCTGGCGGAGCTCGGTGTCAGTGTCGTGCGTGTCTCCCCGCAGTCACGGCACATGTCCGCCATCATTGACGTCTTTGCCCGGGTCGTTGACGGGCGTTTGCAACCGGAGGTCGCGGCGCACGCGCTGGAGGCGTATACGCAGGGCGGTCCGTGTGACGGCTATTGGCACGGTGGTGCCGGTATGTCCTGGCGCGGCCAGCCCGAACCCCGTGCGTACCCGGCCTCAGCGGGGAGCGGGAAAGCCGATACGGGAGCGGATCGTTGAGGCCAGTTTGCCCAGCGCGGACCCCGGTACCGCGCCAAGCACCGCTGTCACATGCCGTTCCCAGTCGAAGTCCAGTGAGTCGAGCAGGTTCTTCACGTACAGCCCCGTCCGGGTGTCGCCTTCCAGACTGAGGCGGCGGTTGAAAAACAGCGTATCAGGGTCTTCGGAGCGGGTCGCCAACGCGGTGAACTCACTTAAGCTGCCGGCGATGCATACATCCCAATGACGATCGGGCGCGCGTTGCAGTCTTCCTCGCACGACGGTAAAGCAAAGGTTGGTGTCGGCGTCGGTGATCCGGATGCAGAGGGTTTTGCCGTCGATGTCCCTGAGGCGGGCCGCCACCGACTGGCCCTGCAGCAGGAAATTCGCGAGCCGGGAGACGATCTCGGTGTGCACCGCATCGGGGATCAGGCGCAGCGGCAGCAGTAACAGGCCGGGTATCGGGTATGTGCTCATTAGATAGTCGCTTTCCTGGGGTATATGGTTGATAACTCTGCTGTATCGTGTTTTTGCCCGGCGCACATTGTGCTACATCAATTTTCTTGCGCGCATTCACTGATTGCAGTTCCGCTTTTGATTTATGTCAAGGTCGGCGTTTATACTGCATTTACCATGGGTGGCAATGCCGGGGCGGGGAAAGGCTGCTTCGCGCCGGCGCGCCTCAGCTAGATTCTACGCCTATCCGCACCTCCCGTCCGCCCTATGAGCTACAAGAACCTGCGCGAATTCATCAATACCCTGCAGCAGCAGGGCGAGCTGAAGCGTATCCGCCTGGACGTCGATCCCAGGCTGGAAATGACCGAAATCTGCCACCGCACCCTGTGTGCCGGCGGACCGGCCTTGTTGTTCGAGCGGCCCAAGGGATACGGAATCCCCGTGCTCGGCAATCTGTTCGGCAGCACCGGACGGATCGCGCGGGCGCTGGGCCTGGAGTCGGTTGAAGGCCTGCGCGATATCGGGAAGGTGCTGGCCTTTCTCAAGGAACCGAAGCTGCCGGCCGGTCCCAGGGAATTGTTGGACAAGCTGCCGGCCTTCGGCAAGCTGCTGGATGTCACCCCGAAAGTGCTGCAAGGCGCACCGTGTCAGGATCTGGTGAGCGAGGAAAGTCAGGTTGATCTGTCGCAATTACCGGTGCAGACCCAATGGCCGGGGGACGCCGGCCCACTCATCACCTGGGGGCTGGTGATCACGCGCGGGCCTTACAAGGCCAGGCAGAATATCGGCATCTATCGGCAACAGGTGATCGCCCCCAACAAGGTGATTATGCGCTGGCTGCAGCATCGCGGGGGTGCCTTGGATTTTCGCGACTGGCAGGAGGCGCACCCGGGCGAGCGCTTTCCGCTCGCCGTGGCGATCGGCGCCGATCCCGCGACACTGCTGGCGGCGGTCACCCCGATCCCGGACACGCTGTCCGAGTTCCAGTTCGCCGGGTTATTGCGCGGCGCCCGCTCCGAGGTGGTCAAGTGTCTGGGCCATGATCTGCAGGTCCCGGCGTCGGCCGAGTTCGTGCTCGAGGGCTATATCGAACCGGGCGAGACGGCGCTGGAAGGCCCCTTCGGCGACCATACGGGCTATTACAATGCGCAAGCGCACTTCCCCGTTTTCACCATCGAGCGCATCAGCCACCGGGAACAGCCCATCTACCACAGCACTTACATGGGTCGCTCGCCGCAGGACGAGCCGTCGGTATTGGCGATCGCGCTCAACGAGGTGTTTATTCCTCTGTTGCAGCAGCAGTTTCCCGAAATCGTGGACTTCTATCTGCCGCCGGAGGCCTGTTCCTACCGGCTGGCGGTCGTCAGCATCAAGAAGGCCTACCTCGGCCACGCCAAACGCATCATGTTGGGCGTGTGGTCCTACCTGCGGCAGTTTACCTACACCAAGTTTGTCATCGTCACCGATGATGACATTAACATCCGTGACTGGAAGGCGGTCGTGTGGGCCTTGACCACGCGCGTGGACCCGGGGCGCGATTCCATAATCATGGAAAATACCCCCATCGATTATCTTGACTTCGCCAGCCCCGAGCCCGGGCTCGGTTCCAAAATCGGATTCGATGCCACCAACAAATGGCCGGGGGAGACCACGCGCCAATGGGGCCGCCCGATCGCCATGGATGAGGACGTGAAGCGGCGCGTCGATGCTATGTGGGAAGAGCTCGGACTTTAACTGTTCCGCCACTGCTTTCGTTCCCTGTTTCCGGCGGAGTAGGCCCATCTTCAGTGCGGATAACGCTTTTTTGGTGCCACCCCCGGTAGTATGATCAGGACTATGAACCACCAGATTATTTTTGACCTGGAGCTGATCCGCCGTTACGACAAGGCCGGTCCACGCTACACCTCCTATCCGACCGCGGTTCAATTCCACGAGGGCTTCGGCGAGGCCGAGTATCGCCAGTGGGCCGAGCGCTCAAATGATGACGCTGCACCGCGGCCGTTGTCGCTGTATTTCCATATTCCGTTTTGCGATACGGTCTGCTTTTATTGCGGATGCAACAAGGTCGTTACCAAGCACCGCGAGCGCGCCGCGCCCTATCTCGAACGCCTGTACCGCGAGATCGCGCTGCAAGGCGAGCTGTTCGATCGCCGCCGTTCAGTCGACCAGCTGCACTGGGGAGGTGGTACGCCGACCTTCATCAGTCATGACGAGATGCGGGCGCTGATGGCAAAGACGCGCGAACACTTCATGCTGCGCGATGACGATCATGGCGAGTATTCCATCGAGATTGATCCGCGCGAGGTCAAGAAAGACACCCTCGCGCTGTTGCGCGAGCTCGGGTTCAACCGCATGAGTCTCGGGGTGCAGGACTTCGATCCCACGGTGCAAAAGGCGGTCAACCGTATTCAATCCAGGGAACAGACCTTAGCGGTGCTACAGGAGGCCCGCCGCCTGGGCTTCCGTTCCCTTAATCTCGATCTGATCTACGGTCTCCCGCACCAGAGTGTGGACAGCTTCTCCCGCACGCTCGATCAGATCATCGCCGCCGATCCCGATCGCCTGTCGGTGTTCAACTATGCCCATTTGCCGGAGCTTTTCAAGCCTCAGCGGCGGATCAACGAGGTCGATCTGCCGAGCCCGGCTGACAAACTGGCCATCCTGCAGTTGACCATAGACCGTCTCAGCGCCGCCGGCTACGTCTATATCGGGATGGATCACTTTGCCAAGCCTGATGATGAGTTGGCGGTCGCCCAGCGCAATGGCACGCTGTATCGCAACTTTCAGGGCTACTCCACCCATGCCGACTGCGATCTGGTGGCCATGGGTATCACCGCCATCAGCAAGGTCAGTGACAGTTACAGTCAGAATGTCAAGACGCTTGACAGCTACTATGAGGCGATCGATGCAGGGCGGTTACCGATTCTGCGCGGCATTGAGCTCAATGCCGACGATTTGCTGCGGCGCGCAGTGATTACGCAACTGATCTGTCATTTCGCACTCGACATGGCCGCCGTCGAGCAGGCCCATGGTATCGGGTTTCGCGACTATTTCGCGACGGAATTGACCGATCTTGAGCACATGCAGGCCGACGGTCTGCTCGAGATCGAGGCGGACTCGATTCGCGTCACGCCGGCCGGTAAGCTGTTGATTCGCAATATTTGCATGGTTTTCGACCAATACCTGCGCAAGCCGCGCGAGCAGCGCTTCTCCAAAGTCATTTAGCTGTCTTTTTGTGTGCCCGTCGCGGCCAAAGAAAGCCTTATTGTTGTCTCCCGCCGACAATGACACTCGGGTCGGGCAGGATCGGTGCATCAAGGGGTGGCCCCATGTGCATTCGCGAGCCTGTAAAATCAGTACACTCACTATTCTGAGGGGGATAGTGCGGTCGGTGGCTCTTGCCCTGGAGTTCGTCTTTCGATCTGGCATTGGTGAGAGCGGGCATCTATAAGTATAACGGGTAGCGGCTGGACGGAATTGCCAAATCCTGTTGAAATACACCCACGCACGACATCGGAAAAAGCATTGATTATGTCGACTAAAGAAGGCGCCACCGTAGTAAACCTCAACCGTATGAAACACGCCTGCCGGGAATGTTCCCTGCGCGAGCTGTGCCTGCCGGTCGGGCTCAGCGATACCGACATCCGCAGTCTGGAGAACATGATAAAACGCAGGAAGACCCTGAAAAAAGGCGATTTCCTTTATCGTGTCGGCGATCCTCTAAGCGCGCTCTACGCCGTCAGCTCCGGCAGCATCAAGACATCGGAGCTGGCCCACGACGGCGATATCCAGATAACGGGGTTTCATTTGCCCGGGGAACTGCTCGGCATCGATGCGATCAGCACCGATCTGCATCCCTGTGATGCCGTGGCGCTGGAGACGACGGTGGTGTGTGAGTTGCCGATGGGCAAGCTTGAGGACCTGGCGCGCGATATTCCGAGTCTGCAGCGGCAATTGCTGCGCGTGCTGAGCCGGGAAATCGTTCAGGATGAGAACCTGCTTATGATGTTGGGGAAAATGAATGCCGAGGCGCGGCTGGCGGCGTGCCTGGTCAGTTTCTCCGAGCGTTTCGAGCGCCTTGGTCACTCGGGCACCAAGTTCAAGCTCAGCATGTCGCGGCAGGACCTTGGCGATTATCTCGGCCTGGCGCTGGAGACGGTCAGCCGGCTGTTTTCGCGTTTCCAGGAGGAAGGTTTGATACGTGTTGAGGGCCGGCATATCCAGTTGCTGAATCTCGCCGGCCTGCGCGCCCTGACCGGCAAGGGCGCGGCCGGGCAGGGCTCCCGGCATCAGCCGGTGGCTTAATACTAGAACCTATCTCAAAATACCGCCCACCCCTGGTGCTGGGTCGCGGAGACGCAAAGTACGCGGAGAAGGCAAAAATGCCTTATATTTTAAAGTATTCTTTGCGTCCTCTGCGCCTGGGCGTGCTTTGGGTTGCTTCCAGGGCGTGAAGAGTTGCTGGGCGTTTGATTTTGAGACAGGTTGTAGCGCCCCTTCGTCAACCTGAACGCCGGCCCGAGGTTGACAAGCGACGGCGCATTGCCTAGTTTCTCCGGCTCGTTGCCTTCAACAGGAGCCGCGCCCCATGTCCCCCAGCCTTGCCCAGATCGAGGGTCTTTTCGATCAACCACTCAATGACTTGATTTTCCAGGCGCAGACCGTGCATCGCCGGCATTTCGATCCCAATGCGGTGCAGGTGAGCACGCTGTTGTCGATCAAGACCGGGGGCTGTTCCGAGGACTGCGGATACTGCTCACAATCGGCCCGTCACCACACGGGTGTGGAAAGCGAGGCGCTGTTGTCGCTGGACGAGGTGCGGCAAGCGGCGGAAGTGGCGAAGGCCCACGGTGCGACCCGCTTTTGCATGGGCGCGGCCTGGCGCGGCCCCAAGGATAAAGACCTGCGCCCGGTGCTGGAGATGATACGCGCGGTACATGAGCTGGGCCTGGAAACCTGCGCGACCCTGGGAATGCTGCGCGAGGGGCAGGCGGAAGCGCTGGCGGAGGCAGGACTGGATTATTACAACCACAATCTCGATACGGACCCCGAGTTCTATCGCGAGGTTATAAGCACCCACGATTATCAGGACCGGCTGGATACCCTGCACAAAGTGCGCCGGGCCGGATTAAAGGTCTGTTGCGGCGGTATCGTCGGGATGGGTGAGTCGCGCCAACACCGCGCCGGTCTGATTGCACAACTGGCGGCGCTCGATCCGCCACCGGAGAGTGTCCCCATCAATATGCTGGTGCCAATCCCCGGGACACCGCTAGGGGACGATCAGGCCCTGGACGCGGTCGAATTCGTGCGTACCATCGCGGTCGCGCGCATCGCCTTGCCGCGGAGCGTCGTACGTCTTTCGGCAGGGCGCAACGACATGCCCGAAGCGCTGCAGGCGTTATGTTTTCTCGCCGGCGCGAATTCGATCTTCTACGGCGACAAGTTGCTCACGGCGCCCAATCCTGAGACCGACAGCGATCAGCGGCTGTTCGACAAGCTCGGTATTCACGCCATGCCCGTTGAGACCGGCAGCGAGAGGCAGAGGCTGGCAAAAGCCTGAATCGTTGAAACGGCAGTTCGCGACGACCTTGCTGTCAACGAACAGCGCTCAGCGTCGTCTCGCTCGCTTGCTGCGGGGGAAGCGGTACCTTCAGGATTTGAAACTCCATGGCCTCCAGGTCACCGAGCACATAGGTAGCGGGCGCGCTGACGCCGCCCACTGTTCCCGGATCGATGAGCACGGTCTCGCCCCCCTTTATATTTGGCACCTTGTCGATGTGGGCGCGATGTTCATGGCCATTGCACACCAGGTCCCAGTCCCCGGTGCATGCCATGGCTCGGGCGTAGTGCGGATAATGCACGACAAAGATATTGCGTCCATTTAAGCGTAACGCCGCATCCTGTCCGTGGTAATTGATGTTGCTGCCAGGCTCATTGGCCAGCTTCGCCATGTGATAGGTGTCACCGGCATTGTTGCCGTGGATCACGTGCACCGGTAGTCCGAAGGGCTGTACCACATGCAGGGTGCTGGGCGCGACCACGTCGCCGCAATGCAGCACTGCCTGCGCCCCCCGCTGCCTGGCGTCGGCAACGGCGGCGGCCAGGTGTTCACGATGATCGTGGCTGTCGGAAATAATACAAATCTTCATAAAGACTCTTTTAACATTGAACGCCGCACAAAGAAAAGGGCCGGCAATGGCCGGCCCTCAAATGTTACCGTATCTGTGTGCGTTTTGCTCTTATCGCTTCCTTGCTTACAGTAGGGGCACGATGAGCAGGGCGACGATATTGATGATCTTGATCAAGGGATTGATCGCCGGCCCGGCGGTGTCCTTGTAGGGATCGCCCACCGTGTCGCCGGTGACGGCCGCCTTGTGGGCGTCAGAGCCCTTGCCGCCGTGCTGACCGTCTTCGATGTATTTCTTGGCATTGTCCCAGGCGCCACCGCCGGTGGTCATGGAAATGGCCACGAAGATGCCGGTGACGATCGAGCCCAGCAGCAAGCCGCCAAGGGCCTCCTTACCGAGCGTGAAGCCGACGATAATGGGGACCAGTATCGGCAGCAGCGACGGTAGGATCATTTCCTTGATCGCGGCCTTGGTTAACATATCGACCGCGCGGGAATATTCCGGTTTGGCCTTGCCTTCCATGATGCCCTTGATCTCCTTGAACTGGCGGCGCACTTCGATCACCACCGATCCGGCGGCGCGGCCGACGGCCTCCATCGCCAGGGCCCCAAACAGGTAAGGCACGAGCCCCCCGATGAAAAGCCCGATGATGACGTTGGGATCGGACAGGCGGAAAATCAGTTCTTCCGCCGCCGAACCTGTGTGTTCCGCTAAGGCATGGGAGTAATCGCCGAACAGCACCAGGGCGGCGAGGCCGGCCGAACCGATGGCATAGCCTTTGGTCACCGCCTTGGTGGTATTGCCGACGGCATCGAGCGGATCGGTGATGTTGCGGACTGATTCCGGCAGCTCGGCCATTTCCGCGATACCGCCGGCGTTGTCCGTGACGGGCCCGTAGGCGTCCAGCGCCACGATAATGCCGGTCATGGACAGCATGGCGGTGGCGGCGATGGCGATACCGAACAGCCCGGCGAGCTCGTAGGCGCCCCAGATGCTGGCGCAGACCGCGATGACCGGTGCGGTGGTCGCCTTCATGGAGACTCCCAGGCCGGCGATGACATTGGTGCCGTGACCTGTGACCGAGGCCGCGGCGATGTTGCGCACCGGCTTGTACTCCGTGGCCGTGTAGTACTCCGTGATCACCACCATGGCGGCGGTCAGCGCCAGGCCGATCAGCGAGGCACCGAAGATGGCGTTCACGCTGTAAAGACCGTTATCGCTCATCATCATCTTGGTGATGACATAGAAGGCCGGAACCGCCAGTACGCCGGCGACGATCAGACCCCGGTACAGGGCGTTCATGATCTTGCCGCCTTCGCGCGCCTTGACAAAGAAGGTGCCGATAATCGAGGCAATAATCGACGCACCACCGAGCGCCAGGGGATAGAGAACGGCATTGCCGAACTGCGGCAGCAGCAGCGTGCCGAGCAGCATGGTGGCGATGATGGTCACCGCATAGGTCTCGAACAGGTCGGCCGCCATGCCGGCGCAGTCCCCGACGTTGTCCCCGACGTTATCGGCGATCACTGCCGGGTTGCGCGGGTCGTCCTCCGGGATGCCGGCCTCGACCTTGCCCACCAGATCGGCGCCGACATCCGCGCCCTTGGTGAAGATGCCGCCGCCGAGACGGGCGAAGATAGAGATCAAGGAGCCGCCGAATCCCAGGCCCAGCAGCGGCTGGATGCTGACGGACTGCCCTTCCGGTGCGATGGCGGCAAGCACGGCGTAGTAGCCCGCGACCCCCAGCAGCCCCAGTCCGACGACCAGCAGGCCGGTGACGGCGCCGGCACGAAAACTGACTTGCAGGGCGGGGTTCAAGCCTTCCTTGGCCGCTTCGGTCGTGCGCACATTGGCGCGCACGGAAACGTTCATGCCGATATAACCGGCGGCCGCCGACAGGACCGCGCCGATGGCGAAACCGATGGCGGTGGCGGCACCGAGAAAGACCCAAATGATAATGAACAGGATGACGCCGACGGTGCCGATGGCTTTGTACTGGCGGTTGAGATAGGCGGACGCGCCTTCCTGTATCGCCTTCGCGATCTCCACCATGCGCTCACTGCCCGCCGACTTGTTCAGTATCCATCGCGAAGACACGATACCGTAGACTATGGCTGCAATGCCGCAGGCCAGCGCGAAATACAAAGTTTGATTCATATAATTTTACCTCCGCTTGCTTGGGCGTTGTCCGACCCACAGCTGAGTTAGTCGGGAAAACGCGGTGAAACACGAATCATCGATGAAAACCCGGTGCCAAACAGTGATATAAATCAATCAAAGCCGGCTAACCACCACTAGTTCGGTCATTCGTCGATACAATTTATATATGGACGTATAACTTGCATAAATTGACTGATGCGGACGCGCCTCAGAACTGACCTTTGTCCAATCCACCGTCAAACAGGGTCCCCGGCCTAAAGCCGAAGATCTCATCGAGCTTTAGCTCGCGGATCAATTGATCGACCGCCTGCTGACCGTGTTCGCGGTGCACCTCGGACAGGATCAGCTTGGCCGAATTACCGTTATAAAAGCCCCCGAACCCGGCTTGTATCGCCAGCAATTCACGGGCCCTGTCCAGTGTCATGGTGTTCGCCTCGCCTCGAAGTCACCGCCGGCGCCACGGATGGGCCGCCGGCGGTCTCCCCAGTTAGACCTTAAAACTGCTTGCCAGCTTTTTCTTTACCGCCGTGTTTTTCAGTTTCACGTATTTGGGCATGCCGTCCTTGTACGGTGGATAATCCTCGCCCTTGATGAGCGGCTCCAGGTAGGTGCGGCATTTCTTGGTAATGCCGAATCCGTCCGCGGTAATAAAATCGGTGGGCATCATCTTCTCTACATTGGCGACCTTGGCGAGCGGCGCCATGCCGACCTTCCATTTGTACGGCTTGTTGGAGCTGCGAACGATGGCGGGCATGACGGAGTTGTGACCCTTGAGCGCGAAGTCGACCGCCGCCTTGCCCATGGCGTAGGCCTGATCGACATCGGTCTTTGAGGCGATGTGGCGCGCAGCGCGCTGCAGGTAGTCGGCCACCGCCCAATGGTATTTGAGGCCCAGGCCTTCCTTGATGATGTTGGCGACGACCGGCGCTACGCCGCCCAGTTGGGCGTGGCCGAAGGCGTCACGTAGCCCCTGGTCGGACAGGAATTTTCCGTCCGGGCCTTTCACGCCCTCGGACACGACCACCGAGCAGTAACCGTGCCTCTTCACCATCCCATTTACTTTGGCGAGGAATTTGTCCTTATCGAAGGGCACCTCGGGGAACAGGATCACGATCGGTATCTCCGTGTCCTTGCTGGACGCCAGGCCGCCGGCGGCCGCGATCCAGCCGGCGTGGCGGCCCATGACCTCGATCACGAACACCTTGGTCGAGGTCTTGGCCATGCTGGCGACATCGAAACTGGCCTCGCGGGTGGACACGGCGATGTATTTGGCCACCGAGCCGAAGCCGGGGCAGTTATCGGTGATCGGCAGGTCGTTGTCCACGGTCTTGGGCACGTGGATGGCCTGGATGGGATAACCCATTGATTCGGCGAGCTGCGACACCTTGAGGCAGGTATCCGCCGAGTCGCCGCCGCCGTTGTAAAAGAAATAACCGATGTTGTGCGCCTCGAACACCTCGATCAGGCGCTCGTACTCGCGCCGGTTCTGTTCCAGGCTCTTCAGCTTGTAGCGGCAGGATCCAAAGGCGCCCGACGGCGTGTGGCGCAGGGCGCGGATGGCCGCGGCCGATTCCTTGCCGGTGTCGATCAGGTCTTCGGTCAAGGCCCCGATGATGCCGTTACGCCCGGCGTACACGTTGCCGATCTTGTTCTTGTGTTTGCGCGCCGTCTCGATCAGGCCACAGGCCGAGGCGTTGATAACAGCCGTAACGCCGCCGGACTGGGCATAAAAGGCGTTTTTAGGCTTTGCTTTGGGGCGGGCGGTTCGTGCCTTGGTCTTGGTTTTTGCGCGGGTTTTGGTCTTCGCTCTGGCTTTGGGCATCAGCTCTTTCTCCCTCAGGGTTTTCTCGTTGCAAAGTGATTAAACTGGTTGCGGGCGCCTGCCGACGTTAATGATCCTTTTCGGCCCCTGTGCGGCCCGAGGTCATTCCCGCCTGCTCGCGCTCGTGGTCCGATTGCACCTGCAGCAATGCCGAGACGCATTCGGCCATGTCGGTGTAATCATCGCGTCCGGTGCCAAATTGCTGGTAGCCGCGGTAATAAAACTGGCATCGGTAGCGGTTTTCGCGAACCTTAAAGATCGCGAAGTTGGCCCCCCGTTCCGACCAGAAGACAGTGGGACAGGGGGTCAGGGTACGGGCCTCCGGGCTCAGGCGCAGCTCGGCATCGCCAAGCTGGATCTCGATGTCCTTGCCATAGCGTTCCTTCAGCGTGGTGCGGATGACCCACAGCTCGGTGTCGGTGAAATCGGGTATCTGGTTCATCGTCTCGATCTGTGCCGCCGCCCCTGTCAGTGGTGGCGGCAACGGGCAACGTGCGATCGCATGTGTCCTGTCAGCAGCAGGGCCGTAGGTTAACCCATTTCTGCACCGGGTTCACGGCAAACTTTGAATCATGTGCTAGGATTCATCTTGACGTAAGTGATCAAAAAAATATTGACGCCAGGGCCGGCAAAAAGGTAGTTTTACCGCTGGCTGACTATACCAACTGGGTGATGGTGAAAAACGTCACTGGAACAAGAACTTAGCAGCGAGAAATAACTATGAGAATCGTACTACTAGGAGCCCCGGGTTCCGGCAAGGGAACGCAGGCCAAGTTACTGGTCGAAAAATACAACCTCCCCCAAATCTCAACGGGCGACCTTTTGCGCGAAGCCGTGGCGGCAGGGACCGAGCTCGGGCAGAAGGCCAAGGCGGCGATGGATGCCGGCCAGCTGGTCTCTGACACGATTGTGCTGGGTATCATCCAGGAGCGCCTGGCGAAACCGGACGCCAAATCGGGTTTTATCCTTGACGGGTTCCCGCGCAATATCCCGCAGGCGCAGGCCCTGGATGCCATGCTGGCGCGGGTCGGGCAGCCCTTGCAGCTGGCGCTGCTGGTGGACGTCGACACCGAAGTGCTGATGAAGCGTATCACCGGCCGGCGGAGCTGCGGCTCATGCGGGGCGATCTACAACATCTATTTCTCTCCGCCCAGGAGCCCCGGCAAGTGCGATAAATGCGGCGGCCTGCTGCAACACCGCTCCGATGACAACGAGGAGACGGTGCGCAACCGCCTGTCGGTCTACGAAGAGCAGACTGCGCCGCTGATTTCCTATTACAAGGCCCAGGGGAAGTTGCGGACCGTGAGGGGCACGGGTTCCATCAACGACATTTTCAAGAACATGTCCGAGGTGATCGAGGTACAGATCCGTCCCCTGGCCGCGGCCATGAGCAAGGCGGAAGCCGAGAAGAAGGCCAAACCCGCCGCCGCCCCGGCCGCGCCGCCGGCGGTTGCACCGGCGAAGAAGGCGGCCAAGAAAAAGGCCAAGAAGAAGGCCGCTAAGAAAGCCGTGAAGAAGAAGGTGGCCAAGAAGGCGGCCAAGAAGAAGGCCGCTAAGAAAACCGTGAAGAAGAAGGTGGCCAAGAAAGCCACCAAGAAGAAGGCGGTCAAGAAGAAAAAGGTCGCCAAGAAGGCGGTGAAGAAAAAGGCAGCCAAGAAGAAGGCCAAAAAGAAAGCAGGCAAGAAAAAGGCGGCCAAAAAGAAAGCCAAAAAGAAAGCAGGCAAAAAAAAGGCCGCCAAGAAAAAAAGACGGTAGCCCGGTTTGTGTTAACCCAAGACTGATCAGGCCCGGTGATCCGGGCCTTTTCTGTTTCGGGCGGAATCGAGCCCATGGTATTCGGATCCGCGATTGTCTAGCGCGTGGCAGAGAGGGGTCGCGGTTGGCAATAGGCTCAATAATTGTGTTACCGTTTCGTTACTGCTTAGATATCAGGCCCGAATCGGGCTACGCGGAGCTGGGGTCATGTCTGAAGTTGAAAGCGGTAGCGCCAAATTTCCCCGTGTGCGTATGCGACGCATGCGTCGCGATGACTTCTCCCGGCGCTTGCTGCGTGAGAACCGTCTGCAATCCGACGACTTGATTCAGCCGGTGTTCGTTATTGAGGGTGAGCAGCGCAGCGAAAACGTGGTGTCCATGCCCGGGATCTCCAGGGTCAGCATTGATCTGCTTTGCCAGCAGGCCGACAGGCTGTACCGATTGGGCGTGCCCGCGGTCGCCCTTTTCCCGGTGGTTAGCGAAGACAAAAAGTCGGAATTGGCCGAAGAGGCCTACAATCCCGAGGGGCTGGCACAACGCGCGGTCCGCGCGCTCAAGCAGCAGCTGCCCGAGCTGGGGGTGATCACGGACGTGGCCCTTGACCCCTTTACCTCTCATGGCCAGGATGGGTTGCTGGACGAGCAAGGTTACGTTGTAAACGACGAGACCGTAGAAGTGCTGGTGAAACAGGCGCTGTCCCACGCCGAGGCGGGCGCTGACGTCGTGGCACCCTCGGATATGATGGACGGGCGCATCGGGGCGATACGCGACGCGCTCGAACGGGCCCAGCATCTGACTACGCGTATCCTGGCCTACTCGGCGAAATACGCCTCCAGTTTCTACGGGCCCTTCCGCGACGCCGTCGGTTCGGCGGCCTACCTTGGAACGGGCAACAAGTACAGCTATCAGATGGATCCGGCCAACAGCGACGAGGCGCTCCGCGAGGTCGCGTTGGATCTCGAGGAAGGCGCCGATATGGTGATGGTGAAGCCGGGGTTGCCGTATCTCGATATCGTGCGCCGCATCAAGGAGAGGTTCGGTGCGCCGACCTTCGTCTATCAAGTCAGCGGCGAGTATGCCATGTTGAAGGCGGCGGCGGGCAACGGCTGGCTGGAAGAGCGCGACGTCGTGATGGAGTCTCTGTTGTCCATCAAACGTGCCGGCGCCGATGGCATCCTTACCTATTTCGCCCTGCAGGCCGCGGAATGGTTGCAGCAATGATGTTCGATCAAAGGCCGTGTGACGGGAAAATAATATGTCTCCAAAAAGTTATCTGACCGGTCTTTTTGGCAGATCGCCGATCCGGCCGCTGCAGGAACACATGACCAAGGTCTATGCCTGTGTCAAACAGCTTCGCCCCCTGTTCGCCGCCGTCGTCGCCGGGGACCATGAAAAAGTCGCGGAGACCCAGGAATGGATCGCCCAGTTGGAGCGCGAAGCCGACGGCCTTAAGAAGAATCTTCGCCTGCACCTTCCCATGGGACTGTTCATGCCGGTCGATCGCCGCGATCTGCTCGACGTACTCATGGTGCAGGACAGCATCGCTAATCAGGCCAAGGACATCGCCGGTCTGATTGTCGGCCGGCATATGACACTGCCAAAGGAAATGCACGAGCTTTTTCTCAAGTACGGGGATCGCTGCCTGGACGCGGTGGTGCAGGCGCAAAAGGTCATCAATGAACTGGACGAGCTGGTGGAAACCGGTTTCCGCGGTATTGAGGTCGAGCACGTCAAGTCAATGATCAAGGAGCTGAATCATATCGAAAGCGATACCGATCGGATCCAGGTAAAACTGCGTGACATCTTGTACCGGCTTGAGGACGATTTGCGTCCCACCGATGTGATGTTTACGTATCAGTTAATCGAACGGGTGGGTAACGTGGCCGATTGTGCCCAGCGGGTGGGGAGCCGGCTCGAATTGGTCCTGGCAAAATAAGAGCATACATCGCGTGGATCACTATTTGTTGTTTCTGATATTGGCCGCCGTGTTCGGCCTGTTCATGGCCTGGGGCATCGGCGCCAATGACGTGGCCAACGCCATGGCCACCTCGGTGGGTTCGCGGGCGCTGACGGTCAAAAAGGCCATCGTGATTGCCGCCGTTTTTGAATTCTGCGGCGCCTTTCTCGCCGGCGGCCAGGTCACAACGACCATCCGCAAGGGCATCGTCGATTCCGCCGCCTTCACCGGCAAGCCCGAGCTGCTGGTCTACGGCATGTTATCGGCGTTGCTCGCCTCGGGTATCTGGTTGTTGATTGCCTCGCGCAAGGGCTGGCCGGTGTCCACCACCCATACCATTGTCGGTGCGGTCGTCGGTTTCGCGGCCGTTGGTGTCGGCGTGGACGCCGTGCAATGGGGTAAAGTGGGCACGATTGTGATGAGCTGGGTGATCTCGCCGTTGCTCGCCGGGGTGATCGCCTTCGCGATTTTTACCACCATTCAGCGGCTGATCCTCGACACGGAAACGCCGCTGGACAACGCCAAGAAGTACGGGCCGGTGTACATCCTGATCGTCAGCTTCGTGATCGCCTTGTTGACGCTCGCCAAAGGGCTCAAGCATGTCGGCCTGGGTCTGAGCCCGGGAGAAAGCCTGCTGACTGCGATCGGGTTCGCGCTCGTCATTACGGCGGCCGGTGTTATCCTGATCAGGAGGGTCAAGATTGACCCGGAGGCGGATCGCGAATTTCATTTTGCCAGTGTAGAGAAGGTCTTTGGCGTGTTAATGATCTTTACCGCCTCGGCTATGGCCTTTGCGCACGGTTCCAATGATGTGGCCAACGCCGTCGGGCCGGTCGCGGCGGTGGTCAGCACGGTGACTGCAAGTACACATGACGTGTTGCAGAAATCCCCGTTGCCGGTCTGGGTCTTATTGCTGGGGGGTGTCGGTATCGTGATCGGACTGGCGACTTATGGCTACCGCGTGATGCTGACGGTGGGTAAGAAGATCACCGAGCTCACGCCCAGCCGCGGGTTCTCCGCCGAGCTCGCGGCGGCCAGCACCGTCGTGCTGGCCTCCTTCACCGGTCTGCCGGTATCAACGACCCATACGCTGGTCGGTGCGGTGCTCGGCGTGGGCTTCGCGCGCGGCATCGCCGCCCTGAATCTGCGCGTGGTGGGCAATATTTTTATGTCGTGGGTCGTGACGCTGCCGGTTGGCGGATTTCTTGCCATCGTGTTCTTCTATTTGTTCCAGGCCCTGGCACTGTGAAAAACGCTGATTTTGCAGGCGTAACAGGCTATTATCCCATCGATTCACGCACGAATACTGGTCCTTTCATTTCATCGAAGGGTGCGATAGCGGCGGTATAATCGCGGCTCACCTTCAACAATACGGTAATTCGGCTCGTCCCGATCGAGGAAGTCATGGCAGAAAAGAGGGTTCATCCCACCGATATCAAATTGCACCAGAAAACCCGGGTGTTGGAGATCAGTTTCGATGACGGCAGTCATTTTGAGCTTTCGTGTGAGTATCTGCGCACGCATTCACCCTCGGCGGAGGTGCGCGGACATGGGCCTGGCCAGGAAGTGCTGCAGCTGGGTAAAGAGGATGTCAACATTACCAACATCGAGCCGGTTGGGAGCTACGCGGTGGCATTGCATTTTGATGACGGACACAGCACCGGCATTTACTCCTGGGAGTATCTCCATGATCTCGGGGTCAACAAGGACAAGTATTGGAACGCCTACATCAAGCGGCTCGAGCAGGCGGGCCACAAGCGCAAGTCCCAACTGGCGCACTGATCAATCCCTATGACAGACAGCAGCGGACAACATCAGAAGACCACGCATTTCGGATTCAAGCAGGTACCGGAATCGGAAAAGGCCAGTCTGGTAGCGGATGTGTTCCATTCCGTCGCCGGCAAATATGACCTGATGAATGATCTGATGTCTTTCGGGGCCCATCGCCTGTGGAAGCGGTTCGCCATCCAGCAAAGCGGGACGCGTCCGGGTCAGCGCGTGCTCGATGTCGCCGGCGGTACCGGTGATCTGGCGGCGTTGTTTTCGCGGCAAGTCGGCCCGAAGGGGGAGGTGGTCATCGCCGACATCAATGAGTCCATGCTGCGGGTTGGACGCGATAACCTGGCGGACAAGGGCCTTGCCGGTAACATCGAGTTTATCCAGGCCGACGCCGAAAAGCTCCCGTTTCCCGAGGATCACTTTGACTGCGTGAGCATCGGGTTCGGATTGCGCAATATCACGCGCAAGCAGCAGGCATTGGAGTCGATGTTCCGTGTTCTGAAGCCCGGCGGAAGGGTCCTCATCCTGGAGTTCTCGCATCCGGTCCTCCCCGGACTGGATAAGGCGTATGATCTGTATTCCTTCAATGTGTTGCCGCTGTTGGGCCGTTTGGTGGCCAATGACGAAGACAGTTATCGCTATCTGGCGGAGTCGATTCGCAAGCATCCCGATCAGGAGACATTGAAGGAGATGCTGCAGCGCGCCGGCTTTGAACGGGCGCATTATTTTAATCTGGCCGGCGGTATCGTCGCGCTGCACAAGGGATACAAGTATTAATGTCGGTGTGGCCGTTTCGATAAGAGTGTTTAGCGCAAAGACGCCAAGACGCAAAATTAAAGTCTTCAAGGGTTTATATAATGTTGCGCCGCCAATTGCGATCTGTGCTTGTCACAGTTTGTTCGGGCTTATATCTGAGCCAGTATTGTTTTTGTTATGATGTTTGATAACGATAGCAAATGAGCGCCCCACGGTTTCTTACCGCTGCAATCGAGGATGCCGCCAACCGCGTCCTTCGCCTTGATTCCGAGACGCTGCAGAGGCTCGGTGAGCTCGATGGAAAGGTTGTCTGCCTTCAATACCGGCAGGCCAGCGAACCGCAGTCGCCGCTCACCTGGTATGTGTTGCCGAGCGAAGGCGGCTTGCGCCTTGTCCGCGACTACGATGGTCAGGCGGACGTCACCATTACCGGCAATCTCCCTGCCTTTGCCAGAATAATGGCGGGCAACAGTGACTCGGCGATGTTTGCCTCGGCTGAAATGCAGATCCGCGGCGATATGGAGCTCGGTCAGCGTTTCCAGCGGATCATGCGTGAAATGGAAATTGACTGGGAGGAGCATGCATCGCGCTATGTTGGGGATATCCTGGCGCATAAACTCGGCAATCTGCTTCGCGGAATGCACGCGTGGCAGGCGCAGGCGCGCGAGAACCTAAGCCGTGATCTCGTCGAGTACCTGCAAGAGGAGAGCCTTTTGCTGCCGTGGCGTGAAGGGGTGGAGGCATTCATGCGAGGTGTGGACACCCTGCGTGGGGACATCGACCGACTCGAGAAGCGGGTGCAGCGGCTGCGGGATCAAATCTGATGGCTCGGATCGCACAAATCACGCGCCTGCTGCGAATCAACCATATCTTCGTCAAGCACGACCTCGATGAGTTCGTCACCGCCATTCACCTTTTTCGCTTGTACCGCCTGTTGCAGCGATTGATGCCCTGGCGCTGGTGGCCGAGAAAGCGCCTTCCGCGCGCCGTGCGCCTGCGCGAGGCGCTCGAGGAGCTGGGGCCGATTTTCGTGAAGTTCGGACAGATCCTTTCCACCCGCCCGGATCTCCTGCCGGAGGACATCGCGCTGGAGCTGAGCAAGCTGCAGGATCAGGTGCCGCCGTTTCCCGCCGAGGAGGCGATACGCATTATCGAGCGCTCCTACCGCGACCGGCTCGAAAACCATTTCAGCGAGTTTGACCGCACACCGGTGGCCTCGGCCTCCGTGGCGCAGGTTCACTTCGCCAAGTTACACGACGGTACGGAAGTCGCGGTCAAGGTCCTGCGGCCGAGGATCGAGGCGGTTATCGAGCGGGATCTGTCATTGCTTTATACACTGGCAAGGCTCGCGATGCGCTACTGGAAGGATGGCAAACGATTGCGACCGGTCGAGGTGATCGATGAATTCAGTAAGACGATCCACGACGAATTGAACCTGATGCGCGAGGCCGCCAACGCCAGTCAATTGCGGGCCAACTTTGCCGGCTCCGACATGCTCTATGTCCCCAAGGTCTTCTGGGATCACACCCGCCGAGAAGTCATGGTGATGGAGCGTATCCACGGCATTGCGATCAGCGATGTGGACGCGCTCAAGGCGGCAGGTGTCGATATGCGCACCCTGTCCCACAACGGTGTGGAGATCTTCTTTACCCAGGCGTTTCGCGACGGGTTTTTCCATGCCGACATGCACCCGGGGAATATCTTCGTCAGCCCGGAGGGGCAGTACCGCGCGGTGGATTTTGGCATCATGGGCTCGCTCGGCGAGCAGGACAAGCGTTACCTGGCGGAGAATTTCCTGGGATTTTTCAATCGCGATTACCGGGCCGTTTCCGAGGCGCATCTGCGCGCCGGCTGGGTGCCGGCCGGCACGCGGGTGGAGGAATTCGAGGCGGCGATACGCAGCGTGTGCGAACCGATCTTTGCCAAGCCTATCAAGGACATCTCCTTTGGCAGACTGCTGTTGCAGTTATTCCAGACAGCCCGGCGGTTTAAAATGGAGATCCAGCCCCAACTGGTGCTGCTGCAGAAGACATTTTTTAATGTCGAGGGGCTCGGGCGGAGGTTGTATCCCGAGCTGAACTTGTGGGACACCGCCAAGCCATATCTGGAGAAATGGATGCGCGAGCAGCTCGGCCCCCGCGCCTTTGTGAAAGCGATGCGTCGCGAATTGCCCAAGTGGTGGCAAATCATGCCTGAGGTTCCCGGCATTGTGTACGATATCCTGCGCCGCGAGCGCGCGGGTGAGCTGGTCACACAGTTGCGCTCGGAGGAACTGGGGCGCATACAGCAGCAGTTGCAGTACAATCAACGCCGCCTGATCCTGGCCATCGCCGGGACCGGCTTATTGCTTGCTGGCGCCGTGCTGCTGGGGTTCGCCGCCGTGCCGGCGGAGGCCGCCGATTTATTGATGTTGGGCGGTTGGGTGTCGGCTGGCCTGGGGACATTGTTTTTACTGCGCGGTTGGCCGCGCGCAGCTGAGGAATTTCCCAGAGGGCCAAATGCGGACCGGTAAGGCGCCGGCAAAAAAGCCGGCCGCTTGATCGCTGCGACAGTTCCGCTCGTCGGTTTAGCCCTGTTTTCATCACCCTTCCTGCTGTACCTTCAATCGCTGGAGCTAACTAGTTAATTTAAATAGATAAGCGCCAGCTTCGGTAGGGGGGTCCGCGGCCTGGCGGGGCTAGCCAACAGGTTCCGGCGCCTTGAGCGGTTATGGTATGATTAATTGTGCGGGAGTTTAGAGAACCGGGGCCGTCATTAGTTTAGAGAACCGGGGCCGTCATTTGAGCCATGAATACCAGCAAGAAATCAGTTGCGATCGGTCTGCTGACCCTGATGGGGTCAGGCAGTCCTCTTGCGTGGTCGGGTCCGGTTGATGAGGAAGCGTCGGGTGGGATCGAGTTCGGCTCGACCGGTTTGCACTTGCTGGTACCGCAACTCCTGTCTCAGGAGGCCGCGGGTTTCGGGGGTTTGGACGACCCGGACGGCGTCAGTGCAGGCGTTGTGCCGGACCCGGGACATCCGCATCAACGCCGTGAGTATCCGTGGCTCGTTGGTCAGTCAGAACCGTCGTACTTGTGGCAAGATAGCAATGCGCTCAACACCTGGGGCGTCGAGTGGCAACACCGGGTCGATGAAGGATTGAGTCTATCGGTGAGCGCGCGCTATGGTGAGAACCTCCACGTCGATACCGCTTCGCCCGCGACAAGCACGATGGCGACGGTATCGTGGACCAACCAATGGTTGGGTCAGGGCAGAACAAGCCTGACGGGTAGTGTTTTTGTCGGGGACGACGCGGTCAGGGACGATTACGAACAGGATTTCGACCGCAAGTATTTCGGCTTCACGCTCGGCGGACAAATGACTCTGTTTAGGAATCATACCCCCTACCTGGCTTTCAAGATGCTAAAGAGCGATTATGAAAGTGAGCTGCCGCTGTATCTCGAGAGCGAGGACGATACCTACTTCTCAAGTCTATCGGCAGGGTGGGATTGGAAGGTTGTAAATAATTGGAATGTGCGCGCGGAAGCCAATTATACGCTCAACGGTTCCGAACCTGACTGGAGCGGGAGCGGTGTCGACCGTAACAGAATCTTCTTCGGCACTCGCTACGATTTCAATAAATAGTCGAGCGATTGCATTTCCGGGCCGGGCTACTTGCAAGGCCGCCTGTCTAGAACCTATCTCAAAATACTCTCCGCCCCCCCGGCGCTGTGGAACAAGCGCAGAGGTCGCGAAGTACGCGAAGAAAGCAAAAACGCTTTATATTTTGGAGTATTCTCTGCGTCCTCTGCGCCTTGGCGTTCTTTGCGTTGCTTCCAGGGCGCTAAAGGCTTGCTGAGCGTTTGATTTTGAGACAGGTTCTAGGCTGCTTCGCCGCGCATCACTGATTAACCCCAGTCGAGCCGTTTACTGAAAATGGCTGTCTGAGTCCGTTCTTCGTAACCCTGCGACGGATAAAAGTCACGTTTGTAGGATTCGCGTTCACGGCTGTTCATGACGCTGATGCGGAAGCATTTATGCCTAACGGCTTCGGCTTCTATGGCGGCCATGAGCGCCTTGCCGACGCCCTGACCGCGTGCTTCCTGGACGACAAACACCTCGCTGATCACCATTTCGCGTCCGGCGAACAACAGGTAGGTCATTGTTTCCCCGTGAATATAACCGACCATACGCCCCGAGATCTCCGCGACCAGCAATAGCGCATTTTCTTCCGTGATCAGGGCCTGAAGTCGTTGTCTGAGGGTGCTGCCGTCGGCCTGGAAGGCCGGGTTCCACCCGAGCTCGCGGTGCAGCAGCATGATCGCCTCGATGTCGCTGTGCCGCAGGGGGCGGATTTTGATCTTGGTTGAACCTGCCATTGTCTGTCTGTTTTTGGGTCTTAATTCAATGGGATACCCACATGTTCGGGCGGCCTGGCCAGTGCCTGTTCCACGGTGTCACGGTTTTCCTTGCCCTGCAGCAGTTCTATTAAGGCAAGCGCAAAATCCATGGCGGTCCCTGGTCCGCGCGAGGTGACCACCTTGCCATCGGTCACTATCGCACCGCTTTCGATGTGAATCTTCGGGAACTCATCCCGGGTCAACGTGCCCGGATACCCTGTAGAGCGTTTGTCGTCAAGGATGCCGGCGGTCGCCAATGCCTTCGGTGCGGCGCAGATCGCGGCGGTAAATTTTCTCTCGTTAGCCATTCGTCGCAGCAGTTGCGCGACCCGTTCATCGTTTTGCAGGTGGGTCGACCCGGGTTGCCCGCCGGGCAGCACAATCATATCGTAGTCTCGTGACAGTGCCTGATCGAGCGTGATATCCGGAAGCAGCACCGTGCCGCGGCTGGCCGTGATAGACCCTTCTTCGAGGCCGGCGACGACGACCTCGATTTGTGCGCGCCGCAGCAGGTCGATAACCGTTACCGCCTCCAGTTCTTCGCAGCCCGGTGCGATCGGGACGAGCACAGTAGCCATCGGGTATTAACCACCCTTGCTGAACACACTAACGCCTTTTAGCAGGTTCAATGCTTCGTTGAGTTGATAATCGTCCGCGGAGGTGAGTTCCGTCCCGCGGGACCGTCCCTTTCCGACTCCTTTCGAGTTGGTTTCATTTTGCAGATGTCCGGAAAGATCGGCTTCGCGCAGCCGTTTGCCGTTGTCCATTTTCGTCACTTTGGCTTCTTCGACGATGATATCCGGTACAATTCCGGTGGCCTGTATGGACCGGCCTTCAGGCGTGTAGTAGCGCGCCGTCGTGAGCTTAAGCGCGGTACCACCGGTCATGGGCAGAATTGTCTGCACGGAACCCTTCCCGAACGTCTTGGTGCCAAGGATGACGGCCCGCCTATGGTCCTGCAGCGCACCGGCCACGATTTCGGAGGCCGATGCCGAGCCGCCGTTGACCAGCACGACCATGGGCACACCGCCGATGACGTCCGATGGCGTGGCCGTATACTTGAGCTGCGAATCGGGCGCCCGCCCCTTGGTGTAGACGATCAGCCCATCGGTGAGGAATGCATCGCTGATGGCCACGGCGGCGGGCAGGACACCGCCCGGGTTGTTGCGCAAATCGAGTATCAATCCTTTGAGCTTGCCCTTGTTGTCCGTCTTGATCTTATTGACGGCACGCGTGAGGTTCTTGGCGGAATTGGCCTGAAACTGGGTAACGCGCACATAGCCGTAGCCGGGTTCGAGCAATTGACTTTTAACACTCTGGATCTTGATCACCGCCCGGGCGATCGTGAACTCAAGCGGCTTGCTTTCACCTTCGCGAACCACTGTCAGGGTGATATTGCTACCGGGTTTCCCCCGCATGACTTTCACGGCGTCGGTCAATGACATGCCTTTTACGGTCCGCTCATCGAGCCGGATAATGAGGTCACCGGGCTTTAGACCGGCCCGTGACGCGGGTGTGTCTTCAATCGGTGAAACAACCTTGACGAATCCATCTTCCATGGTGACTTCAATGCCGAGTCCACCGAATTGTCCCTCGGTACCGATGCGCATCTCCTTGTAGCTGACCTCATCGAGGTAGCTGGAGTGCGGATCCAGACGCGATAACATTCCGTGGATGGCATCGGTGAGCAGCTTGCTGTCTTCCACCGGTTCGACGTAATCGGCCTTGATCTTGCTGAAGACCTCGGTGAAGGTGCGAAGCTCGTTCAGTGGCAGCGGTGCAGCGGCTTCCTTGACGGTCTCCCGTTTTGCCAGCACGGCTCTCTCGAGGGTGATTCCGGCACCGATGAAAACCCCCAGTGAGAGCACCAGGATGTAACGCGTCATGTGTTTCATTGTCTATCTCCAATAATACTATTTCATGGCCATCATAGCGGCTTGCACCATCGCAGGGGGTCGTGTGGCTCTCCATTATGCCTGATTTCGAAGTACACCCCTGGCTGGAGCGGGTTGCCCGTAGCGCCGCTGCTGGCAATTACCTGGCCGGTTTCCACCCAGTCGCCTACCTCTTTGTACAGGCTCTGGTTGTGACCGTAAAGTGTCATATAGCCATCGCCGTGCTCCAGAATCAAGAGTAGCCCAAATCCGTGCAGCCAGTCGGCATAGGCCACGCGCCCGCGGAAAACCGATGCAATCTCGCGGCCTTCCGCGCCGGCCAGGAATATTCCTTTCCATCTGAGATCGCCCACATTCTTGGGACTGCCGTAGCGGGCGGTAATTCTGCCGGTCGCGGGGAGTCTCAGGCTGCCCTTGACATCGCTGAACCGTGTTTCCAGTTGTGGAACCTTTTCCATGTCTTCGAGATAGTCCCGCAGGTTGTTCAGCAGCGCCTCCAGGCGCTGCTCATCCTGCCGCAGGCGGTTGATTTCCTGGCTCTGCGTGTGTACCTGCTGCTCGAGCGCCGCCAGGATTTCGCCGCGCTCTGTACGCGTGGCGTCTAAAGCCCTTTTTTTCGCGGCCTGGTCCGCCCGAACCGACTCCAGCGTCCGTGTGCGGGTATCGATCTGCTGCGCCAGGCGCTGCAGCGCCGTGAGCCCATCCTCGATTTCGTGAATTTGGGCCACGCGCGCGCGATTCAGGTAACGGTAATAGACCAACACCCGGCTCATGTCGCCCGGGTCCTTCTGGTTCAGCAGCATTTTCAGGTATTCCTGCTTGCCGGTGGCGTAGGCCGCGCGGACCTGTTTTTCAAGCTGCGTGGACTGTGTCCGTAGCGCGGCCTGGGTCTGGCGCTTTTGAAGCCTCAATTTCTGCAGCTTTTCCGCCTCGTTTTCGATTTCCGCATCCAGTCGCTGAACGCTGCGGTGGAGTCCCCCGATTTTCCGCTCCAGCTCGCGCAGCGCTGCCTGCTCGGCATCGCGCTTGCCAAGGGTCTGGTCCAGTTCTCGCTGCAGATCCTGGATGCGCTGACGCAGTTGTTGCAATTCAGCGGCCTTGTCAGTGCTCGCTGGAACGCCGTGCACGCCGGGGAAGGCAAGCAACGCCAGCCCCAGCGTTAGCCCCAATATTGCACCAGGCCAGCGGAAAATAGTAATAATCATCTTTATCTTGAGTCAGTGATGGGTAGATTAGCGATTCACGAATGTCCCGGAAAAGCTTATCCGGTTTTTGGCGGGTTCTGAGCGCCCATCTTGAACGAACGGCCTGTCACCATAGCTATGGCTATGTGCTGTACAGGGAAGTACCAATGCCGCGACGCCCCTGGAGGGGTAAGAGCGGCGCTTTTCGGCCGTTCGTCCAACCTGGTCTGCTCAGCCCTCGGCCAGAATTCCGGATCCTGATGCAACTTTGGGGCTAGCCCGCAGAGTCTTTGACGCGTTCGCGGGCCGATCGCCGTGATACCGGCGGCGGTGCGGGCGAAGGCATCGAAAGGGAAAAGGTCTCTTGTGCGCTGAGCTGTCAACGGCCTCAGTGAAACGATCTTAACGGCTGGCGCCGGAAGCGGCGGTACCCGCAGTCATCATGGTCAGGCGGACGATAATACCGCGGACGGTAAAGCGATGAAACCGCGGGCGGGTGGCTAGGCCGCCTCCTCATCAGACAGCCTGATCAGGGGGTGGCCTGTCATCTCGGAGGGAATCGGGAGTCCCATGATGTAGAGCATGGTGGGCGCGACGTCCTCCAGCGCACCGGTGGCGGCGATTTCAGCGTTCCTGCCCATGTAGATGAACGGCACCAGGTTGGTCGTGTGTGCGGTGTGGGCCTGACCGGTCTCCTCATCGTATAGCTGCTCGGCATTGCCGTGATCGGCGGTCACCAGCATTTCACCGCCCGCCTGTTTAAGCGCTTCCCCGATGCGGGCGATACAGCGGTCCAGCACCTCCACGGCACGAACGGTGGCGTCAAAATCGCCCGTGTGGCCGACCATATCGGTATTGGCAAAGTTGCAGATGATGACGTCATAGCTGCCGCCTTCGACGGCGTTGATCAGCTCATCGGTCACCTGCAGGGCGCTCATTTCGGGTTTAAGGTTGTAGGTCTTCACATCAGTGGGTGAGGGTATCAACAGCCGGTCCTCGCCGCTGAACGGTGTCTCCCGCCCTCCGTTGAAGAAAAACGTGACATGGGCGTATTTCTCGGTTTCCGCAATCCGCAGTTGGCGTTTGCCGAGCCGGGACAGGTATTCCCCGAGCACATTGTGCAGCTGCAACGGCGGGAAGACCACCGGAACGTGAAATTCCCGGTTGTATTCCGTGAGTGTGACAAAGGCGGCCAGGCTGGGAAGGGCCTCGCGTTTGAAGGCATCAAAATCCGGCTCGATGAACGACTGGGTCAGTTCGCGCGCCCGGTCGGAGCGAAAATTCACGAAAATCACGACATCACCGTCCTCGATCCGTACCGGAGCACTGTCGTTCGGTGTCACCGCCGTGGCCTGCACGAATTCGTCGGTTTCGCCCCGGGCGTAGGCCAGCTCCAATGCCTGCCGGGCCGAGCCGGCATGATGCTCCGCCTTGCCCAGCGTGAGCAGATCATACGCGGTCTTGATGCGCTCCCAGCGCCGGTCGCGGTCCATGGCATAGTGGCGGCCGATCAGCGAGGCGATGCGGCCGGTACCGAGGGCGCGAAATTTGTCTTCCATCGCCTGGATCGAGGCGGCGGCGCTTTTCGGCGGCATATCGCGCCCGTCGAGGAAGGCATGCAAATACAGCGCGGACGCACCGCGTTTGACCGCCAGTTCCGCCATGGCGTGAATATGGTCTTCGTGGCTGTGGACCCCCCCCGGGGACAATAACCCTAGAAAGTGTACAGCCTTTCCGGCGGCGGCGACCTTATCCACGGCCTCGGTCAGGGTCTGGTTGGTGAAAAAGTCCCCTGTGCTGATGGCGCGGTTGATCCGCGTGTATTCCTGATACACGAC
>CAMYII010000052.1:107463-113085 GCA_947258385.1 Acidiferrobacterales bacterium | reverse complement strand
GGCGCCGAGATTCAGGTGACCGACCTCGGAATTGCCCATTTGTTGGGACGGGAGTCCGACGGCGGCCTCCGAGGCCCGGATCAGGGTATGGGGATAAGCTGCCCACAGGGCATCCAGATACGGGGTTTCAGCGCTGGTAACAGCGTTATATTCGGTCTTTTCGCTGTAACCCCATCCATCGAGGATCACCAGCGCTAATGGGCGTGGAGTGAAAGACATTCCTGAATGCTCTACACTTTGAAAATATGAGTGATTATAAGGTCTTTATCAATGCGTTTATAATTGTATAATGTTTCTTTAATAAAGGCAGCTCCGGTCCAGGCCGCCACGGGATGCTCATTTTGACATACCAGTGACGGGCCCGGGATCGCATCCATTATTAGCGACAGGGCCAAGAACGATGAACGCAACCGTTGAGAATCTCGCCAACCTGCTCATCACCAATGAGGACGACATTTATCTCGCCGCGCGTTCGATGAAGGCGATGGCCCATCCCCTGCGGTTAAAAATCCTGTGCATTCTTGGTGCCAGCAGCGAAGTGAGCGTACAGGAGATCGTCGAACAGGTCGGCACCTCGCAGAGCAATATCTCACAGCATCTATCCATCCTGCGCGACAAGGGTATTTTATCCGCCCGTAAGGATGCCAACAAAGTCTATTACCGTATCAATGACCCCAAGGTTGTAAAGCTAATTGGCTCGCTGCGCGAGGCCTTCTGCAGTATCGATTCCTAGCCCCGGCATAGGCAAAGGCCTGTTTTTCCCCGATGCAAGACCTTGGCTCGAGGCGCCCTTTGATCCGTGGGCGGTTTCCGGCTACATTCCGCTCACGGCCGCCCGCCATCGCTGGTCCGGGAGGGCGCCGATACAGACCCGAATACAGACCTGAATATTAACCGCTAAATAATTCCCATGAGTAACATAATGGAGTTTGTTGTCAACAATTGGTATTTGTTTCTGGCCCTTTTCGTGGTGCTGGCGATGTTGTTTGCCGGACCGATCACGCAGATGATCCATAACGTCAAGAGCGTGAATAACGCCGAGGCCGTGCGCCTGATGAATCACGAAGCCGGAACGATTGTGGATGTCTGCGAGCCCAGGGAATACCAGAGCGGGCATATCCTAAACGCGGTCAATATCCCGCTGTCCGCGCTCGCGGCCCGTACCAAGGAGCTGGAAAAGCACAAGAGCAAGCCCGTTATCGTAAGTTGCCAAAGCGGTAACCGTTCGGTGCGCGCTGCGGTCATTCTGCGCAAGCACGGTTTCGCCTCTGTGTATACCCTGAGTGGCGGGAATCTCGCCTGGCAGCGCGATAATCTGCCGATGGAGAAGTAACCGTGGCGCAGGTGGTGATGTACTGTACGCGCGCATGCCCGTATTGTCAGATGGCCGGCCGGCTGTTGGAAAAAAAAGGGGTGCATATCGACAGGATTCAGGTGGACGAGGAGCCGGCGCGGCGCGATGAAATGACCCGCATCACGGGCAGGACCTCGGTCCCGCAGATCTTCATCGGGGACACCCACGTGGGCGGCTATACCGAGTTGGCTGAGCTCGATATGGAAGGCGAATTGGATGAGATACTGACTGCCTGATGACGGGCTTTTTTAGTAGTAACGACCCTGGCCCGTGCCATGGCCGCACCAGAATAGAGAACCGCTATGACCGAATCAAACGACAGCCGTAAGGCGGTATTCAACGTCGAGAGGGTGTATTGCAAGGACATCTCCTTTGAGGCCCCCGGCGCGCCGCATGCCTTCCTGGAGCAAAGCGCCCCCAGCATCAACATTCAGCTCAACATCAACCATGGTGTCCTCGATGAGGGCGAAGGCCTGTATGAGGTTGTGCTGACGGCCACGGCGACCGCCAAGCAGGGCGATAAGACCCTGTTCCTGGTGGAAGTACAGCAGGCGGGCGTGTTTCGGATGCAGCAGATTCCTGAAGCGGATCTGCCAAGACTGCTCGAGATCGCCAGTCCGAATATTCTCCTTCCCTTTGCGCGTGAAGCGATTGCCGATCTTGTCATCAAAGGCGGGTTTCCCCAGTTATTGCTCAACCCGGTGAACTTCGAGGCCTTGTTTCATCAGAAGCAGGCAGCGCAGAAAAAACAGGCACAGCATTGACGCGACGGGCAACCGCGGATGTCAGTCAAGGCGACAGGAATGGATCAGCATCAGCGGCGTTTGCGGCGGCCGGCGCGCCGCGAGACTGAGGCGCCGCGTTGATGGACCCGGCTGCCGCCAAAGCGCCGATCGCGATCCTGGGGGCCGGGTCCTGGGGGACCGCGCTCGCGATCCTCGTGGCCCGCAACGGTAATCCGGCGCTGTTCTGGGGCCGCGACGCCGCCCGCCTGGCGCGCATGGCCCACGAGCGGGAGAATGCGGTCTATCTGCCCGGGGTTCCGTTTCCCGATTCCTTACAATGCCGCGATGAGCTGACGACGCTGACCGAAGAGGTCTCGCGTTTCCTGCTTGCCGTGCCGAGTCACGCCTTCCGCGATACCTTGAACGCGATGCGGTCGCACCTGCGGCCCGAGAGCCTGCTGGCCTGGGCCACCAAGGGACTGGAGCCGGGCACCGGCAAGCTGCTGAGCGTGGTGGCCGAAGAGGTCTGCGGCGCCGCGCTCGCCACCGCCGTGATCTCCGGTCCGACCTTCGCCCGCGAAGTCGCACTGGAAATGCCGACGGCCTTGACCGTCGCCGCCCGTGAGGCCGCCACCGCCGAGGCCATTGCCGCCTGGCTGCGCAATGACCGGGTGCGGGTCTACACCAACACCGACGTCGCCGGCGTGCAGTTGGGCGGCGCGATCAAAAACGTCATGGCCATCGCCGCCGGGATCAGCGATGGCCTGGGGTTTGGCGCCAACGCGCGCGCCGCGCTCATCACGCGCGGGCTAGCCGAGCTCAGTCGTCTGGGCGTGGCCATGGGCGGCTGCCAGGAGACCTTCATGGGTCTGACCGGCGCCGGTGATCTGATACTGACTTGCACTGACAATATGTCACGCAACCGCCAGGTGGGTCTGGCGCTCGGCGCCGGCCGCACGCTGCCGGAGATCCTGACGGAGCTCGGCCAGGAGGCCGAAGGTGTGTCGACCGCGCGCGAGCTCTACCAGCTCGCCGGCGCCCTGGGCGTGGAGATGCCCATCACCGAGCAGGTCTATCGCGTGCTCTATGAGGGCCTGGCGCCTGAGCAGGCCGTCGAGGCCCTGCTCAGGCGCGAGGCCAGAGCGGAGTAGGGACTTGGATCCAGGGGCAAGTGCCCAGCGGCAGATCCCCACCGAAAGCCTCACCAACCCGTGCCGGGGTCGGTGCGTCGGCTAAACCAAAACCCGTTCCCCAAAAAATAGCCATATCCGCGTCAGTTTTGTTGACGGGATATGTCAGTTTTGTTGCGAAATCCCCAGTCAGCGTCACGTAGTACTGATCTAGCGGCTTAGGCATCCAGCTGTGTCTGGTTGTGTGAGGCCAGATCACGTCGCCCGGGTCGATCGTTACTTTTCTCCATGAAATCAGTCGATTGATGTCTGTCCTCAGCAGCCGCTATGGCTATGACGCTGAGTTTTGATCCCGCCAGTGACCAAGAAGATCGAACAAATTTAGGCAGTTACCGCCGTTTGCGCCGGAACGGCATTGCTTTTGCTCTAGAAACAGTAAGGGTTTTTGTGCGTTACGTAAGTTTGTACTCACAAACTATGGGTTTTCTGTGGGTTTTCGAGATAAGCATTTGAATTGTATAGAAAAACTATTTGAGACTCAGAAAAGACTAGGAGTACAGGGCGGGACCTGGTTCGCGTTTGGTTTGCCGCAGCGTGTCACCGGCCTGTTCTGGGTCCTGGCCTTCTGCGCAGTGTGCTTCGGTGAACCGGCGCATGCCGGTACGCCCGTTAGCCTGTACCGGAGTATTGCCGGCAATCTCAATTACGTCGCTACAGGCGGTAGCCTGCGCACCCAGCCCAATACCGGTAATGCCTGTGCCGTTACCAATAGCAATACCGCGGCCTTAAGCGGCATTCCCGCAGGCGCGAGCATTCGCGCCGCCTATCTGTATTGGGCCGGGTCCGGGGCCACGCCCGACGACAACATTACCTTAGATGGTACCAACCTCACCGCCAGCCGCAGTTTTACCGAGACCTTTATTCTGGGGAGTACTTATGACTTCTTCAGCGGCTTCATCGATATCACTACCCAGGTCGCGAGCAAGGGCAACGGCAATTACACCTTCTCCAATCTGAGCGTCAATAACGGCGCACCGCATTGCGCCGTGCAGGCGGTGGTGTCCGGCTGGACCATGCTGGTGGTCTACGAAGATGTCGGCGAGCCCCTGCGCGTGATTAATGTCTTTGACGGTTTCCAGTATTTCCGCGGGGGTACACTCACCTTAACGCCGGACAATTTCGTCATTCCGAATTCGGGTATCGATGGCAGGCACGGAATCCTGACCTGGGAAGGAGATGTCGAGAATTCGGCGCCACTCGGCGGCTTCAGCGAGGCGCTGACCCTCAACGGGACACCGCTGACCGATGCCTTGAATCCGCCCGCCAATCAGTTCAATTCGACCATTAACGTTCTGGGAAGTAATACCAGTTACGGTGTTGATCTGGATGTCTATGATGTCAGCGGCCTGCTGAGCCCTGGCGATACCTCCGCGACCTCGGTGTACACCTCCGGTGGCGATCTGGTGCTGCTGAGTATGGAGGTGATCAGCGTCACCAACACGCCCGTGGCCGACCTCGCCATCAGCAAGACCCATAGCGGTGATTTCACCGTCGGTCAGAACGGCAGCTATACCCTTACGGTCAGCAATAACGGTCCCAGCGATGAGACCGGCACGATCACCGTCACCGATACCCTGCCCGCCGGGCTGGGTTATGTGTCCGCCAGCGGCACAGGGTGGACCTGCGGTGCGCTCGGACAGGATGTCACCTGTACCCATCCAGGGCCCCTGGCGGCGGGTAACAGCCTGCCGGACATTGCGCTGACGGTCAGTGTTGGTGCTGCCGCCGTGCCCGGCGTGACCAACAGCGCGACCGTAAGCGGCACGCAGTTCGATAACCAGGCCGCGAATAACACCAGTAGTGATCCCACGTCTGTCGTGTTGTCGCCGAGTATTACCGTGCTCAAGTCTGCCAGCAGTGCCACCGCCAATCCGGGTGATGTCATCACCTATACCGTACAGGTCTTCAATACCGGCGCCGCGTCGGCCATCAATGTGGTGCTTGAGGACGATATCAGTGAGTTCAGCGCCTGGGGTCTTGATTCTTACGGTGCGGGCCAGGCCTTCCAGTTCATTGAGGGCGCGCCGCCCTCCGGGCTTACCTTAGGGGCGCCGGTTTTTTCCAACAACAACGGCGCGAGCTATGTCTACCCGCCTGTGTCGGGCGGCGGCGGTGCCTCGCCCGGCTACGACGCCAATGTCACTAACTGGCGGCTGCCCATGACCGGCAGCATGAATGCCAACAGCAGCTTCACCGTGCAATACCAGGTGGAGGTGAAGTGATGCCGCGCGATTTTTTAATCACCCTGGAAAACATGAACACCCTGCTCATCGCAAAAGGAGAAGCAACCATGTCCGTAAATAAAATTGTCTTCAGCATGATGCTGGCGCTGGTGATCGCGCCCGTGAGCGCC
>CAMYII010000052.1:0-107452 GCA_947258385.1 Acidiferrobacterales bacterium | reverse complement strand
TCACGGTCGAGGTGACGGCGGAGAAGGAAATCGTCGTCATGAAAGGCGGCAAGAAGACCACTAAACGTGTGGCCGCCGATGAGGTCGAGCCCGGCAACACGCTGATCTACACCGTGCGATACGCCAACAACGGCGACGAGAAAGCCACCTCGGTCAAGGTAAACAACCCCATCCCCGAGGGCGCGTTCTATGTGTCCGGCAGCGCCACCGGGAAGGGCAGCAGCATCCTGTTTTCCATCGATGGGGGCAGGACATTCAACACACCCCGCAAGCTCAGCTATGAAGAAAGGCTTGCCAATGGCAAGACCAAAAAGCGCAAGGCCGGTCCCGAACAATACACGCATATCCGCTGGGTCGTCGATGAGATCCCGCCGGGCAAGCGCGGGGCGCTGAGCTTTCGCGTGAAGGTGAAGTGAGGTCATGCGCCATGTGGCCCAGCCGAACGAAATGCGAGCAGCGCGATGAGCCCGGGTAGCGACGCGTTACGCGCGAAGGATACGAGCACAACGGACGTGAGCCCCTCGATGCAGGGACTCACGTCTTGTTAGCGATGACAGATTCTAAAGATCAGAGAAAGGTAAAGACCATGATTGAAAAATTTTCGCCGCAACGAAAGACCTTT
Organism: Acidiferrobacterales bacterium; assembly: GCA_947258385.1. Classification (GTDB taxonomy): domain Bacteria; phylum Pseudomonadota; class Gammaproteobacteria; order Acidiferrobacterales; family SZUA-150; genus CAMYII01. The sequence goes on along the minus strand of CAMYII010000052.1, from coordinate 106,830 downwards.
GAGCAACATGTTTTCGCCCGCGCCGGTCCCGATCCACCCGATCGATCGCACGGACCTGGGTCCTGGCCGCGACAGCAAGGACAAGGCCCACCCCGGCAGAAGCGATTTTCACGTCGTCAAGTTTTGAAACATCAACATTTAAACGAGAGAACAGTCATGAGAACCATAAGCGTACACAGCCCTCCGGGGTTTTTGAAAACAGTGCTCGCAATGCTGGCATTGCTGGCGGCGGGTGTCTTTATTGTGCCAGGCACCGCCCAGGCCAACACCGCCGCCGGCACCACCATCACCAACTCGGTGACGGTGGACTACGACGACGCCGGCGGTACGCCGCAAACCCAGGTCACGGCCAGTGTCGATGTGACTGTCAGCCTGGTCGGTGGTGTCGCCTGGGGCACCGCGCCGGCGGGTCAAGGTACCGGCTCCGGTTCCGCGCTGCCCTCGGCCTATAGCATTACCCTGCAAAACTCGGGTAATGGTTCCGATACCTTCACGATCACCGACAACACCACCGAAAGTTCGGTCAATCTCTCGGCCGGTAGTTTTACGGTGAGTCCCGATGAAAGCGCCGCGGCCGGGGTGCAGATCACGCTGTTCGGTACCGTCTCCAGCGGTGCCGGTGTGTTTGCCGCCGGTGTGACAACCATCCCGGCGGGTAATCTCACGGTGGCCGATTTGGTTGTCGGTACCACGCAAGTCGACATCGGTGGAACGCTGTTTACCGTTGCAGCCGGTAGCACCGCCACCCAGTTGGTAGTTACCGGGGATGCCTCGGGGCTAGTCGGCGGTGCAGGTGTGCAGATCGGTGAAGTGGCCACTCTGACCTATAACGGTACCGCCGGTACCCTGTCGGGCGGCACCACGTCAGCGACCCATGACCACAATCTGACTGCTACCGGTCTGGCCCAGGATGGCAATGCGGCCGCCGCCGCAACCTCCACCACCTGGCAGACCACGGTCAGTGCCGGGGTGCTGACGGTGACCAAGTACGTGCGTAATGTCGACAATAACAACGGTAATGCCAGCGGTGTGGGCGGTACGACTATTAATGGCGGCACCGATACGTTCTATACCGGCGGTGTTACCGGCAACCCAGGCAATACCCTGGAGTATGCCGTGGTCATTACCAATACCGGCGCCGGCAATGCCACCGATGTGGTGTTCGTCGATACCCTGTCCGGCTTCACCACCTATACGACCAGTACGGTGCAGGTGGACACCGACGGCGACAACACCTATGACGTGACGCTCCCGGGAAGTGAGACCGAGGCCGATGGCGAGGGCGGCATCGTTACCGTTAGCGGTTCGGTGGTCACGGTCTATGCCGGTACCGGCGGTAATGAAACTACCGATACCGGTGGCGTTATCGCCGGCAGCGGCACAGCAGTGGTCTTGTATCGGGTCACGATCGACTGATGTTGCGCCGCCTCTACGTTTGCATGATGCGTGTCCTTGGCGGCGGACTTATGTCCGCTGCCAGGGTCGTGTCGTGCCTGCGTGGAGCACCGAATCAAGTGGTCACGACGCAGGGCAGCGCGTCGTGCATCGCCCATGGTCTTTTCGCGCATGAGGAGACTATGGGCGATGCACGCGATAAAGACCCGTTCAAGGCATTGGAGAGTCAATGCATAGCAGGCTGGCGGACGCGGCAGGCTATCAAAGCGGGGCGGTGGCGCCGTGGTATTACTATTTACCTGGCCAGTTGTATCGCGCTAGGGCTGTTGGCGTTCTCGCCGGCAACGATGGCGGTCACACCGAATCATGGCGATGCCATTGTCAATAATGTCACGGTGAGCTCAAGTGTCGGTAATGCCGCCGCCAATGTCAGCGTGACTGCGGTGGTGCGTACGCCATCGACTATCGAGTTCCTGCAATACGCGCCGGCGGCGGCCGGGGCGCAGAGCGTGCCGGTGGCGCTCACCGAGTGCAGCACCAGCGGCACTGGCGCTGGACCATTCGTGCCGGTTCCCGGACCGAATGATGTATCCGGTGCCGCCATCGCCGTCCCGGCCAATGTCGATTTACTCCCGGTCACCTTGTACAAGATCGGCGAGCCTGTGTTCCTGCGCGTGAGCGATGCGGATCAGAATCTCAATGCGGCGGCGGCCGAGACCATACTCGTAAGCCTCAGTGTGCCGGGCCTGGGCGACAGCGAGCTGCTGCGCCTGACCGAGACCGGTCTCGATACCGGTGTCTTCACCGGTTATATCCAGTCGGATAACGCCGCCGTCGGGCCCAATAACTGTGGCCTGAATACGGCCGGCGATGAAACCGTGAGCGCCGATTATACGGATGTCGTCGATGGCAGCGACACGGCGGCGGCGTCGGTACTGGTGGATCCCTTCGGCATGGTTTTCGACAGCACCACCGGCGCCCCTGTCGATAACGCGGAGGTGACGCTGATCGATGTCTCCACGGGGCTGCCGGCCACGGTGTACGCGGATGACGGTACGACTGCCTTTCCCGCGACGGTGTTCACTGGCAGCAGCTTCACGGTGGGGGGCATACCGTACAGCTTTCCCCCGGGGGGCTTCCGCTTCCCCTTTGTCAATCCGGGCACCTACCGCCTGGATGTGACGCCTCCCTCAGGCTACGGTTTTCCGTCGACCGTGGCGACGAGCACGCTGCAGGCATTGCCGGGCGCGCCCTATGCAATCGTCACCGGTTCGCGCAATGAAGCGTTCGTCGTCCCGGTCGGCCCCGCGCTGCATATCGATATCCCGCTGGACCCGGCGGCGAGCGGCCTGTTCCTGACCAAGACCGCGAGCAAGACCGGCGCGGCGATCGGGGATTTCCTGCAATACAAACTCAAACTGGAAAATTTCGATGCGGCGGCCATGAGCGCGGTGGTGATTACCGATGTGTTGCCCAAGGGGTTCCGTTACCAGGCGGGCTCCGCCCGCGTGGATGGGGCGCGGTTCGCCGATCCGGTCATTGCGGCCGACGGCCGTACGCTCACATTCAGCGTGGCCAACATCGCCGCCAACAGCCGCGTTGAACTGCGTTATGTGGTCGAACTGACCTCGGGTGCGCAACCGGGCGACGCCACGAATACGGCGGCGGCGAGTGCCACCAATGGTATTGGTGGCACCAGCGTGTCCAACACGGCAAGCGCGACGGTCAAGGTCCTGGAAGACCTGCTGCGCAGCCGCAGTTATATCATGGGCCGTGTGTTGCTCGATGACTGTGCCGACGGGCCGCCCGTCAAAGGTGCTCCCGGTGTGACCGGTGTGCGCTTGTATCTCGAGGACGGGACTTATGTGGTCACGGATGAGAAAGGCATGTACCACTTCGAAGGCGTGCGCCCGGGCACCCATGTGGTTCAGATCGATACCGAGACCGTGCCGCGAACCATGGAGGTCATTGAATGTGAGCACAACACGCGGGTTGCCGGTAGCCCGCATTCGCGATTCGTCGATCTTAAAGGCGGAACCATGTGGCGCGCGGATTTCACTCTACGCCAAAGCCAACGCGTCTCCGCTTCGGTCAGGTTGCGCCTGCAAAGCGAGTTCAAGGGCGCCACCCTGAACTATACGGTGACCGTGCGTGGGGCAACCCCCAGCCAGCGGAACCTGGAAATCGTGTTGCCGGAGGGGATCGGCTATCAAAACGGCAGCAGTGTATTGGATGGCGCAGCCATCGCCGATCCGGTCATTGCGCATAAGCGATTGAGCTATACGCTGGGAGCGCACACTGGCCCGGATAAGCCGCAGAGCTTGCGTTTTCGCGCCGTAATACGCAAGGGCGAGCCGGGCGAGTACCGTACGCAGGCACAACTCGTGCTCGACAGCCACGACGAAAAGCCCAGGCGATCGGTGCTCGTGGAAAACGCATTCCGGCGCCTGCCCACGAATCAGCGGCGCTTTGAGGTCCAGGGACACTACCAAACCGTGGGGACCGAGTTAGGCGAACAAGATCGGCGCAGGCTGGATGCCATCGTGGCTTCCCATAGCGGCAAACGCGTCTGGAATATCGAGGTCGTCGCCCATACCGATAGCAGCCCGATCTCGGCCGGAGACCGTCACCGCTTCCCCGATAATTATGCGCTGTCGCGCGCGCGCGCCGGCGTCGTGGCCGAGTATCTGCGAGACGCCCTGGCCCTGGACCCGAAGGCAATGGAAGCGGTGGGCAAAGGGTCCGAAGCCCCCATCGCCGATAACACGACCGCAGCCGGACGCATGCGCAACCAGCGCGTTGAGGTGTTCGTCAGGGTGCTCGAGCTGCACGAGTCACCCGTGGTTGTGCTCAACGAGGACAGTGAGGTCGAGGAGACATTCATGGCTGCCGCAAGCCAGTCCATGGGTGCCGATAGCGCCAGCGCCGCCACTGAAGGCAGTACAACATTGGGCATTCTGTCACTTAAGGACGGCGAGCGCATCAGCAGCCGTGTCGGATCGATAAGGCTGCGGCTGGCGCCCGGACTGCAACCCCGGTTGTTCCTGGATGGTAAAGCGGTCTCTGATAAACGCATCGGCCTGCGCATGCGTGAACCGGACAGCGGGACGGTGTTATACGCCTATATCGGCGTGGACCTAGGCGCGCCCGGGGTGCACACGCTCACCCTCATGGGCGTCGATCCCTTTGGCAACGCCCGCTATGAGCAGGAATTAAATATCGTGCGCACCGGTGAGATCGCCGATATCAAGCTCGTTGCCGACGATGGCAATGTGGCCGATGGCCACACGCCGATTACAGTGCGCCTGCAATTGCTCGATTACGACGGTGAACCGATCGCCGCCGCCGCCGAACTGGAACTCAAGGGGGGTAATCTCGTTCCCTATCACAAACAGCCGCTGTTGCCGGAACTGAAACAGACCGTGACCACGGTGAAAGTCGACGCCGACGGTCTGGTCCGTTTCGCCCCCACCGGCCGCAGCGGGCCTTACACCGCGGTGCTCGGCTATCACAACGTCTCGCGCGCCATCAAGGTCTATGTGAAGCCCGAGTCGCGCGAGTGGATCATGGTCGGCCTGGCGGAAGGCACCGTGGGTCACAGGACCTTATCGGGCAATATGCAGCAGCTGCAACAGGCCGATCTGGACGATGACTATTATCAGGACGGGCGGCTGGCATTTTTCGCCAAGGGCAAGGTCAAGGGCGAGTGGCTGTTGACCATTGCCTATGACAGCGCCAGGGAAAGGGGCGAGCTTGGCAACAATCTGCACCAGGTCATCGACCCCAATGCGTTCTATACGCTTTACGGGGACGCCACGCAGCAGCAGTACGACGCCGCCAGCACCGAGAAACTGTATCTCAGACTGGAACGCGAGCAGGCCTACCTCATGTTCGGCGATTACGACACCGGGCTGACGGTGACCGAGTTGTCGCGCTACAGCCGCAGCCTCACCGGCCTCAAAGCCCAATACGAGGGCAGGCACTTCAGCGTCAATGCCTTTGCCAGCGAAACCGAACAGGCCTTTATCAAGGATGAGATCCGCGGTGACGGCACATCGGGTCTATACCGCTTATCGCATCGGGATATTCTGGTGAACAGCGACAAAGTGCTCATCGAGGTACGTGACCGCTTTCACAGCGAGCGCGTGCTCAGCACCCGCGTGCTGGCCCGGCACATCGACTACACCATCGATACGGTTGCGGGCGCGCTCTATTTCAAGGAGCCCGTCTACAGCCAGGACGAGGCCTTCAATCCGGTCTACATCGTGGTGGACTACGAGGTCATGGACAGCGAGGAGCGCGAGATCACCGCGGGCGGGCGCGCGGCTGTCAAGACCGTGGACGAACGCTTTGAGCTGGGCGCGACGGCGATCCATGAAGGCACCGAGGGTGCCGAAGGCGATCTCTACGGCGCCGATGCCAGGATCGCGCTTGATCGCAACACCGAGATCCGCGCCGAGATCGCGACCAGCGAGGATAACAGCGGCGGGCTTGAACGTTCCGGCGACGCCTATCTCGCGGAGCTCACCCATCAAGGCAGGCGTGTGCAGGCCAAGGCTTATGTGCGCGAGCAAGAAGAGGGTTTCGGCCTTGGGCAGCAGAAGGGCAGTGAGACCGGGACCCGGAAGGCCGGTATCGACGCCCGTTACCGGCATGAAGACCATGTGACGCTGCGGGCGGAGACCTGGCGCGAGGAAAACCTCGCCACGGAGGCCACGCGCGAGGTGGCCAATGCCGAGCTCATCTATCGTGAAGACAAATATTCGCTCTCCGGCGGCCTGCGCTATGCCCGTGACGAGGACGCGGCCGGCGTCGAGCAGGACTCTGAGTTGGTCACGGCCGGCGCCAGCCGCTCCTTGTTCGAAGACCGACTCAAGCTGCGGGCCGATGCCGAGGTGGCGGTCGGTGACGACGCCAATCCGGATTTTCCGACGCGCTATATCCTGGGGCTCGATTATGGCATCAGTCCGGCGGTCGAGCTGTTCCTCGAACAGGAACTGACCGAGGGCGACAAACAGGACAGCGCCTCCACGCGCGTTGGCCTGCGCAGCTCACCCTGGCGGCGGGCCACCTTGAACACCAGTGTGGAGAATCAAAGCAGCGAATTCGGTCCGCGCACCTTTGCCACGCTCGGACTGACGCAGGGCGTGCAGCTGAACAAGAACCTGAGCCTGGATTTCGGCCTGGACCGCAGCGCCACGGTGCGCGATCCGGGTGATACGCCCTTCAATGTCAATGTCCCGCCGGCCTCGGGCACGGTGGACAACGATTTCACCGCCGCATCGATGGGGGCGACTTACCGCGAGGAGCTCTGGTCATCGACCGGCCGTGTCGAGGTGCGCGATGCCGACAAAGAGGACAAGCTGAGCTTCCTGTTCGGTTTCTATCGTCAGCAGACCCCGGGATTCGGCATGTCGACCAGCGTGCAGTACTTCGACACCGAGTACACCAACGGCAGCGAGGCGACGAACGCCAATCTGCGTTTTTCGCTGGCCTACCGCCCGATCGAGAGTCGCTGGATTGTCCTGAATCGCACGGACCTGACGTATGACAAGACAGCGGGCAATGCCGATAACACACGTACGCGCAAGTTCGTCAATAATGTGAACGCCAATTACCTGCTCGATCGCAGGAACCAGATCGCCTTGCAGTACGGGGTGAAGTATGCGCTCGACAGCTTTGATGAAGAAGACTACCGCGGCCTCACGCACCTGTTTGGCACGGAGTATCGCCACGATCTCACCCGGCGTTGGGACCTCGGCGTACACGCCAGCGGCCTTTATTCGGTCAATGCCGATAACCACGACCACTCCTGGGGCGTATCGAGCGGCTTTGCCGTGACCAAGAATATGTGGCTCAGCGTCGGCTATAATTTCGACGGCTTCAGCGATCGCGATTTTTCCGCCGCCGACTATACCGCCAAAGGCGCTTATATCAAGTTCAGACTGTCGCTCGACCAGCGGAGCTCACGTGCGGCGCTGGCGTGGTGGGAAAAGGGCCGCAAGGGAAACGCGGACTAGAATAATTAGCACAGGCCGAGATAGCCAAGACCGTTCGGACCCGGAATGCGGCGGCGCGTCTGGCTTTATTCCCCTCCGCTGAAGCCGCGCTGCCGCCAGGCCTCGTAGACCACCACGGCGACGGTATTGGAAAGGTTCAGGCTGCGGCTGCCCGGCACCATCGGGATGCGCAGACAGTCGCTCACCACCGCGTTGGCCAGGATGGTCGTCGGCAGGCCGCGGGTCTCGGGTCCGAACAGCAGGGCGTCGCCCGCGGTGTAATCCACCTTCTCGTAGCCGCGCCGGCCGTGCGTGCTGAAGGCGAACAGGCGACGCGGCGCCGTGCGCCGGAGCCAGTCGTCAAAATCGCTGTAGCTAAGCACGGATGCAAATTCGCGGTAGTCCAGCCCGGCACGTTTGAGTTGTTTGTCTTCCAGGCTGAACCCCAGCGGTTCGATCAAGTGCAGCGTGCAGCCGGTGTTGGCGCACAGCCGGATGATGTTGCCGGTATTGGGCGGAATCTCGGGTTGATACAACACCACGTGAAACATGGGGATTCCTGTCTTTGGGCGCCTGATGAGCGATTCGTCGTCTAGCGGATTTCCCCTGATGTTATACAGTTAAAGCAATGGGATGATAAGTCTTTCGGAGGACCGCACATGGCGCTTGCGACCGAGCAGCGACCAAAGAAAATCCGTATCGGTGACCTGCTCATCGCCCAGCAGGTCATCACCCAGCAGCAGCTGGAGGCCGCGCTCGCCGAGCAGAAACAGAGCGGGCGTAAGCTCGGACAGGTGCTGGTGGCCAAGGGATTCTTAAGCGAAGACCAGTTGCTGCATTTTCTCGCGCGGCAGCTCAACATCCCCTACATTGATCTCAGGCGCTACCACTACAAACCCGAGGTCGTGCGTCTGCTCCCTGAGACCCACGCGCGCCGCTTTCGCGCCGTCGCCCTGGAAGACAGCGGTGAGGGTTTGCTCGTTGGCATGGCCGATCCCACGGACATCTTCGGTTACGACGAGCTGTCCCGGGTGGCGCAGCGGCCGCTGCGCCTGGCAGTGGTCAATGAGACCGAGCTGCTCAAGATCGTCGATCAGGTCTACCGCCGCACCGACGAGATCAGCGGACTGGCGGCGGAGCTGGAACAGGAGCTCTCCGGCCATGACATCGATCTGGGCGAGCTGTTCGAAAACGAGGCGCTCGCCGACGCACCGGTGGTGCGCCTGCTGCAGAGCATGTTTGAGGACGCGGTGCAGATCAACGCCTCCGACATCCATATCGAGCCGGATGAGAAGGAACTGCGCATCCGCTTCAGGCTCGACGGCGTATTGCGGATACAGACCACCGCCGACCGTCGCATCGGCAGCGCGCTGGTCTCGCGCCTGAAACTCATGGCCGGCTTGGACATCTCGGAGAAGCGCCTGCCGCAGGACGGCCGCTGCCAGATACGCGTGCGCGACAGGGGTATCGATGTGCGTGTCTCCACCATGCCGGTGCAGCACGGGGAATCGGTGGTGATGCGCCTGCTCAACCAGTTCACCGGCATTTTCGATCTCGACGCCCTGGGCATGGCGCCGGACACGCTGGCGCGCTTCCGCCAAATGATACATTCGCCCCAGGGCATGGTGCTGGTGACCGGTCCCACCGGCAGCGGCAAGACCACGACCCTTTACAGCGCGTTGAAAGAGCTCAACCGTCCCGAGGTCAAGGTCCTGACCGTGGAGGACCCGGTCGAGTACCGGCTGACCGGTATCAATCAGGTGCAGGTCAATACCAAGATCGGGCTGGGCTTCGCCCAGGTGCTGCGCGCCATGCTGCGCCAGGACCCGGATATCATCCTGGTTGGCGAGATGCGTGACCAGGAAACCGCCGAGATCGGTTTGCGGGCGGCCATGACCGGGCACATGGTGTTGTCGACCCTGCACACGAACGATGCCGTCTCCACCGCCCTGCGCCTGACCGACATGGGCGCCGAGCCCTATCTGGTGGCCGCTTCGCTGCGCGGCATCCTGGCCCAGCGCCTGGTGCGGAAGGTGTGTGAGAGCTGCGCCGAGCCCTATGCGCTCGATACGGCGATGCAGGGCCTGCTGCGCGCGGAAGTGGGTGAGCAGGCAGACAAGCTGCGATTCCAGCGCGGCCGCGGCTGCACCCATTGCAACAGCACCGGATACCAGGGCCGCGTCGGGGTCTACGAGCTGCTGGACATGAACGAGGCGCTGGTCGAGGCGCTGCAGAGCGGTGATCCCCTGCGCTTCGGCCAGGTCGCCCGGGCGCAGCCGGGCCACCGCAGCCTGCGGCGCAGCGCCATCGCATTGGCCGCCCGCGGCCTGACCACCATGGATGAGGTCGCGCGCGCCACCTATGGCGTGGAGGAACAGGTCTAAGTTGCCGGCGTTTCAATACAAGGGACGCGACCAGCGCGGGCAGATGGTCAGCGGCCACCTGGATGCGGTCTCGACGGACGCGGTCGCCACGCAGTTGTTCAATCGCGGTATCACCCCCGTCGATATCGCCACTGCCCGCGTCAGCGATGATGTGTTCGCCGGCCTGCGCCGGCGCGCCGGCGGCGGCAGGATAGCACTGACGGATCTGGTCTTTTTCAGCCGCCAGATGTATACCCTGCAGCGCGCCGGCGTGCCCATCCTGCAGGCGCTGCGCGGGCTGCGCGATTCCTCGGCCAATCCGGCGCTCGCCAAGGTGATCGACGGCATCGCCGAGGGCCTGGATTCGGGTCTGGATCTCACTACCGCGCTGGGGCGCTATCCCAAGGTGTTCCCGGCGCTGTTTGTCAGCCTGGTCCAGGTCGGCGAGACCACCGGCAGCCTCGACGAGGCCTTCTTGCAGCTGGCCGCCTACCTGGAGCAGGAGATGGAAAGCCGGCGGCTGGTGAAATCCGCCCTGCGCTACCCGACTTTCGTTATCGTGGCGATCACCGCCGCGCTGTTCATTATTAATTTGTTTGTGATCCCGGCCTTCGCCGACGTCTATTCCGGCTTTAACGCCGAGCTGCCGTGGGCGACCCGGGCGATCGTCGCGATGTCCGATTTCACCGTGGCGTATTGGCCATTCATATTGGCCGGGCTGGCCGCGGCCGTCGCCGCCTTCATCGCCTATATCCGCACGCCTGCGGGGCGCTACCGCTGGGACAAGCACAAGCTCAGGATTCCCATCGTCGGCAGCATCCTGTTTCGCGCGGCGCTCGGGCGCTACAGCCGCGGGCTTGCCATGACGCTCAAGGCCGGGGTGCCGGTGGTGCAAAGCCTTACGGTCATCAGCCGCGCCGTGGCCAATGACTATATCGGCCAGCAGGTGCTGGCCATGCGCGACGGCATCGAGCGCGGCGAGTCGTTGACCCGCACCGGCGCCGCCACCGGCTTGTTTCCGCCGATCGTGCTGCAGATGATCTCCGTCGGCGAGGAGACCGGTTCACTCGACGGGCTCATGGCGGAGGTCGCCGGTTACTATGAACGCGAAGTGGATTACGCTCTGAAGAACCTGAGTGCGTCCATCGAGCCGGTCCTGATCATCGCCGTCGGCGGCCTGGTGCTGATGCTGGCGCTGGGCGTGTTTCTGCCCATGTGGAATCTTGCCAATGTCATGGGTGTCGGTGGCTGATCGGCCTGCCCGCCGTTCCGGGCATTCTTACAGATTCCCATTAAACAGCGTGCGCCAGGCGCTTGTGCTATAGCAATGTTATGAATGACCGCAACGCAGCGGTGGCCGCCGGCCGGCATAGCGCACGCGCCGGGACGCGCGCCCGCCAACGCGGGTTCTCGCTGCTCGAGCTGGTGGTCGTCATCGGCATTGTGGCGACGCTGGCAGCGGTGTTCCTTGCGCAGGTCCCGGTATGGCAGGCGCGGGCGGAGACGGTCGCCATGGAGCACGTGGTGGGCAGCCTGCGCAGCGCCCTGACCATCAAGGTGGCGCAGCTGATCGCCCACGGCAACGCCGCCGGCATCCGCTCGCTCGCCGGCAGCAACCCAATGGAGCGCCTGGCGGAGCGGCCGGCCAACTATATCGGGGTACTGTCGGCCGTCGAGGCGGCCGGCATCAACGGCGGGGTCTGGTATTTCGACCGCCACGGCAGGACCCTGGTCTACCGTGTGCGACATGAGGCCTACTTCAGCGGCGGGCTCAGCAACCCTGCGCGCGTCCGCTTTGTCGTGCGCCCGGTCTATGATCCGTCTGCCCGGCAGCGTCGCGCTCACGTGGCCGGCGTGCGCCTGGCGCCAGTCGAATCCTATGCCTGGCGCCGGGAGCCGGCGGCCTCCAATTAGCCATTGTTGACCGGCTTCGCCGACGGCGTGTCGGGTCCGTGAAAGACGGGGTCGTCGCGGTAGTGCGATGTCTCCGAAGGCACCCAACCCGGCGAAAAGGCGCTCGCGTGCGTGCCGGCGCAATACACCTGGCATGGAGCTTGCATGTTTCTCTTTGGCCAAGGGGAGTTGGTCCGCGTTTATCCATTGTCAGCGGCTGGCTCGCTTTACAAACAACAGCGCTTTACTAAGGTTTAAGCAGCATCTGAAAAAGCGAAGGAGCAATGAGATGAAATTATTGCACGCGGGTTTCACCCTGATCGAACTGGTGATCGTTATCCTGATCCTCGGCATCCTGGCGGCGGTGGCGGTGCCGCAATTCGTGGACATCGCCCCCGAGGCGCAGCAGGCCGCCACCGACGGCGTGGCCGGTGCGCTCAATTCGGCCTCGGCGATCAATTACGGTGTGCGCAAGACCAATCCCGCCAAGGGCGTGGCGGTTGTCAACTGCACCGGCGTGGCTGCCGCGCTGCAGGGCGGTCTGGACCCCGCTTACGCCATTACCCCGGGCGCAATTGCCGCGGACGCGGCCGTTCCCTGTACCGTCACCCGCACCGCCACCGGTGAGACCGCGACCTTCACGGGCATCGGCATCCCCTGATTTCATGGCGCCGTGAAACGGGCGTTTTTTCTCTCAGGCAGGCGGTTCTCCGGCCCGGTAACCGCCTGTTGTGTGTTTATGAGCGCCCTTTCGCGCTCGAGGCCGCAGCGCGGGTTCGCGCTCATCGAGCTTGTCATGGTGCTCCTGCTCGTCTCCGTGCTGGTCATCGCCGCCAGCGCCGGCTGGCCGGACCGCGAAGTCAATCTGGATGCGCAGGCCCAGCAGCTCGCTGGCGACATCCGCTACGTGCAGTCGTTGTCCATGAGCCGGGGCCAGCGCTTTCGGATCAATTTCTTCGTGAATAGTTACAACATGAGCGACCGCGGAGGCGCCACCATCGCCCATCCCGTGGTCGGGGTGGCCGATGTGATGTTTGATTCCGGTATCGCCCTGGGCACCACGAACAACTTCCTGGTGTTCGACGGCAAGGGCGTGCCCCACAGCGATGCCGCGCTGCCGGGCACGCCCCTGGGCGCGAATGCGGTGGTCACGTTGACGCTTGGCGCCGACAGCCGCACCTTGATCATCAGCCGCGAAACCGGCCGGGTCCTGGTGCAATGAGACCGTTTGGCCGCATGCGCCGGTCCCGGCGCCTCGCTCACCGCGGGGCCGGTTTTACCCTGGTGGAGCTCATCATCTTTATTGTCGTCGCCGGCATCCTGGCCGTCGGGGTCTTCGCGGCCTTCGCCGCCGCCCTGTCCGGCGCCGCCCAACCGGGCGCCATGACCCAGGCCATGGAATTGGCGCAGGAACGCACGGAGCTGATCCTGGCCTACAAGCGCATGGCGCCGGATTACGCCACCTTTCTCGCCGGCCCCGACCCCTGCGCCGGCGGGCCGCCGCCGGCCATCTGCACCCCGCCCGCGGGTTATGCCGTCACGACCGCGACCCCGCTGCCAGTGTCCGGACTCGCGTGCAATCCGGACTGCCATGAGGTCACCGTGACCGTCACCTTCAGCGGTGAACAGCGCGCCCGCCTGACCACCCTGGTGGCCGCGTACTGAGGGCGCAGCATGAGGCGCAGGTTAAGACCATCCGCGCACCGCGTCACGCAGGGTTTCACTCTGATCGAGCTGGTGATCGTGATCGTGTTGCTGGGGGTCATCGCCGCTTTGGGCAGCGTCATGCTGCGCGAAGGGTTCAATGCCTACTTCGCCGGTCGCGATCTGACCGACGCCGACTGGCAGGCGCGGGTGGCGTTGGGGCGCATGACGCGAGAGCTGCGCGAGGTGCCGTCGACGGCCGATCTCATCTCGATCGCGCCGGCCACCCAGATCACTTTCCGCGATTTTGGCGGCACCCAGATCCAGTATGCGCTCAACGGCACCACCCTTGAGCGCAACGCCGTGCCCCTGGCCGACGGGATCACCGGCCTGAATTTTTCCTATCTGGATGACACCCAGACCGCCACCGCCGCGCCGGCGGCGGTGCGTTATATCACGGTGCAGTTCACGGTGGTCCAGGGCGGCACCAATATGAGCTTCCGCGCCACGGTCAATCCGAGGAACCTGCTGTGAGCGGTCCACGGGGACAGCACGGTTTTCTCGTCATCGTCGCCGCGGTGCTGATCGTCATCGTCGGCTTTCTCGGTGTCGCCGTCACCTTCCTGATCAGCGCCAATATGCGCGCCAGTACCGACAATTATGACGCGGCGCGCGCCCTGTTCGTGGCCGACGCGGGGCTGGAGTACGGGACTTATGACTGGAGCATGAATGGCAACACCGGGCCCAGCACGCAAAACTTCGGCGCCGGCAGCTTTACCTTCTTTGCCGATGACAACGGCAGCGCCTTCGGGCTCGGCAATCCGCTGGCCAACCCCAACCAGAAACGCATTGTCAGCACCGGCGGGGTCGGTAATGCCAGCCGCACGGTCGAGGCCATAGTCGAGGGCGCGCTCGGTGGCGGTGGTGGTATCGCCTACGATGCCCGCAGTTCGCGCGGCAGAACTAACACCAACAACCTGAGTTGGAACCACGGGGTGGGCGCCGCCGGGGTCAACCGCATACTGGTCGTCGGTGTGTCCATCCGTACCTCCACTGTCACCGTGACCGGCGTCACCTATGCCGGCAACGCGCTATTCCGCGCCTCCAATACGGTTCCGGGCGTGACGAACGGCGGTGTCCGGGTTGAGCTCTGGTATCGGCTGGCTCCGGTGACCGGCAACAACCCTGTGGTTGTGAGCCTGTCAGGCGGCGTCACGGCCGTGGTGGGTGGGGCGGTTTCCTTCACGGGCGTCGATCAGACCAATCCATTCGATAACTTTACCACGATCGTCGGCCCCGCTTTTGGCGTGAATTACAGCCAAGGCACAGGGAATCTGGCGACGGTACAGGTCACCACCACCAGCGACAATGCCTGGGTGATGGACACCGTCGCCCTGCGCCAGAACGCCAATGCGAATCAGTTAGCGGGACAGACGCGGCGATGGAACAGGCGCGTCGGCAATAACGCCAATAACCGCGTGCGCGGGGCGGGATCGCACCGAGGCCCCGTGAGTCCGGCAGCCCCGGTGACCATGGGCTGGAACTTTAACAGGAACCGGGCGTGGGTCATGGGGGCGGTCGCGCTCAAGCCGGCGCCGGTGGGCTTCAAAATCATTGCCTGGCGTGAGGTTTTCCCGTAAGCGGATGCTGCGTCATACCCGCGGCGGCGGTTGGGAAAACTCCATAAGCAACAACCATTTAATTTGGAAATTTTCTGCTACTGTTTAAGTAGGTTGGCCAGTCGTCGCGGCAGGCGTTACGTGTGGACCGCTCTGGCCAACGTGGAACGCATACGCGAAAGGAGCGGGCCAACTTGGCGCTGTTCGATAAAAACAAGCTGCAGTCCGGGCTGACAGCGGTGGGCCTACACGGGCACGGGGCCAGCGTCGTGCGGGTGCGGCGAGGCACCGCCGCGCCGCCGTGTGTGACGGTGTGCGAGTTCCGGCCCTGGATCGATGGCGAGGACCGCGGCAAGGCGCTCGGCCGGTTCGCCGGGGAATATGGCCTGAAAAGGAGCCGCTGCACCACGGCGCTCGATCCCGGTGAGTACAATCTGCTGCTGACCGAGGCACCGGAAGTGCCCGACGAGGAGCTGCGCGCCGCCATTCGCTGGCGCATCAAGGACCTCGTTGATTTCCCCATCCAGAACGCCACCATCGAGGTCTTCGAGTTGCCCGGGGAGCGGGTGCCCGGCCGGTCGCGCTCGGTCTATGCGGTCGCCGCCCGCAACGACGCGATCCAGCGGCGCGCGGATCTGCTGACCTCGAGCGGCATCAACCTCAACATCATCGATATCCCTGAGCTGGCGCAGCGCAATCTCGCCGCCCTGCTGCCCCAGGACGCGCGCGGTGTGGTGATGTTGTCGTTCTCGCGCGACAGCGGGCTCATCACCATCACCCGCCAGGGCGCGCTCTATCTTAGCCGTACGCTCGATGTAGGTCTGGAGCAGCTGCAGGCCGGCGCGCTGTTGAGCGAATTGTTGGACCGCATCGTGCTCGAGATGCAGCGCTCGCTGGATTATTACGACAGTTATTTCCGCCTCGCCTCGGTCGCCGATCTGGTGGTGGCGCCGCTGCCGGCGGAGATTCCGGGTCTGCTGGAGCACCTGAACGCCAACCTCAGTGTGACGGCGACGGCGATGGCGCCGGAGCAGGTGCTCGATTTCGAGGTCGCGGTGCCGCCGGCCCGGCTCTATGATTGCCTCTGGACCCTGGGCGCCGCCTTGCGGCAGGAGGAGGCGGCGCCGTGAACCAGCAGATCAACCTCTACCAGCCCAGTTTTCGCAGGCAGGAGCAGAAGTTCTCCGCCCGCACCATGCTGCTCGCCGGCCTCACCGTCGTCACGGCGATTGTCCTGCTCGGCGTCTTGAACCTGTGGCAGGTCAGCCGGCTGGAGGCCGGGGTCAGGGAGATGGACGCACAGTATTCGGTCGTGTTGGAGCGCTTTCAGACCATCAACACCAGCCTCTCGGTGCGTCCGCGCGACCGCGCGCTGGAGCAGCAGGTGCAGAGAATGCAGCGGCTGATCGAGGGCCGCTACCGCGTGCAGGAGCTCTTGCGCAAAGGCGCGTTCAGCAACACCGAGGGGTTTTCCCGGTATTTTCTCGCGCTGGCGCGACAGCATCTCGCCGGGCTCTGGCTGACGAACTTTGATATTACCGGCGCGGCCGAACGCATGACATTGAAGGGCCGCAGCAAGCAGCCGGAACTGGTGCCGCGTTACATACAAAAGCTTGCCGAGGAGAACGTGCTCTCCGGCACCGAGTTTCGCGTTTTTCACATGGCGCGGCCGCAGGCCAAAGGCAAATCCGGGTCCCAGTCCTTGATCGAGTTTGTCATCTCGACGGAACAGGACCTGCCGGCGGAGGACGAGCCGGTGTTTGAAAATGGACGACGGTCCTTGCCGCGGACAACAAGGCGACCATGATGGAGCCGCTAGCACAAAGCCTGAGACAGGCCGGAGAGTGGATCGACAAGCGCTCGCTGCGTGAACGTGCGCTGCTGTTCGGCAGCATCATCCTCGTGCTGGTCTTGGCATCGGTGAACGCCTTTTTCGCGCCGATGCACGCGAGGCAGGTGAAGCTGGAGAAGGAGTTCAATGCCAAGCTGGAGCAGGTGCGCTATTTCGAGGTCCAGATCCAGGAGTTGATCGCCCAGAGCAAGAAAGACCCGGACAAGGAAAACAGGGCAAGGCTCGCGCAGCTGAGAAAAAAACTGCACACGCTCGACGCCTCGCTGGCCGGCGTCACCCAAGGGCTGGTATCGCCGCGCGAGATGGCCAAGCTGGTTGAGCAGGTGCTGGCCAAGAACCGCCGGCTGGAAGTGGTCAAGGTCGAGAGCCTGCCGCCGGCGCCCTTGGTCGAGGCGGGCGGCGAGCTGGACGGCGCCGAGACCGTGGAGCCCTCCGAGCAGTTGATCTACAAACACGGCATGTATATCGAGTTGAAAGGCGGATACCTGGATATCCTGAATTACCTCAAGGCGTTGGAGGCCATGCCCTGGAAGATGTTCTGGGGGCGGGTCACGCTGGTCTCAGAGCGCTACCCGGTGTCGCGCCTGCGCCTGATCGTGTACACCCTGAGCCTGCACGAGGGCTGGATCGGGGTTTGAGACCTAAAAGTGGCATGATATTTGTAAAAGAAATAGGCATGAGCTATCGCAAAGTGAAATCGATGCTCGGGATCGGCGTGGTCGCCGCGTTAATGCTCCTGGGCGGCCGGGTGTCGGTTGCCGCCCCGGACGCGGTGCTGGTCGACCCCACGCAGCCGGTGGGTGCCAGCGCGCCCCGGCGTGGATTAGTGCTGGAGTCGACGATGATCTCGCCCGAACGCAGGCTGGCCATGATCAACGGCCGTGTGCTGGGGCTCGGCGGCCGGATCAACGGAGCGGTGGTGACCAGCATCACGCCCTATACTGTCACGTTGCGCAAAGGTAAACGCAATATCCATTTGCGCCTGGTGCCGAAGATCACGCAACCGAGTCGCGCAAAACAAAAAGGACAAAAGAAATGATAGGGTCGATCGTAGGACAATGCCGGGTCGGAATGCTGGTCCTGGCCGGTATCGCGGTATTGATCGCGGGGTGCGAGACCGTCCCCTACACCTGGCAGGGTTCCGCCGCAGATGCGATCGATGAGAGTCTCAGGCAGGCCGAGGCCGACAGCGCGAGGGGTGGGGCGGTGCCCTCGGAGATCAGCAACGCCCTGCTGCCGCCGATCCCGCTCGGGACGCCAAAAGGCCGCGCGATTCCGCTGGAGCCGCGCTTCGATTTCAACGTCAACCGGGCGCCGGCACGCAGGGTCTACATGGGCCTGGTAGAGGGCACGCGCTACGGCATGGTTGTGCACCCGGACGTAAAGGGCCTGGTGTCGCTGAATCTAAAGGACGTGACGGTGCCCGAGGCCGTCAACGTGCTGCGCGACGTGTATGGCTATCACTACCGGCGTGAGGGCGAGCGCTTCTATATTCTTTCCCAGGGCATGCAGACCCGCATCTTTCCGGTGAATTACCTGAACCTCAGCCGCAAGGGCCAATCCCGCACCCATGTGACCGCGGGCGAGCTGACCCAGACCGGGACCCCCGGCAAGACGGTAACCGGTCCGGGTGGGGCGGGCCGCGCCACCAGGGCCAATATGCAGGTCGAGACCGAGTTCAAGACGGATTTCTGGCATGACCTGAAGGCGACGCTCGAGACCATCATCGGCGACAAGAAAGGGCGCAGCGTGGTGGTGAACCCGCAGGCCGGCGTTGTGATCGTGCGCGCCATGCCGCAGGAATTGATCGTGGTCGAGGATTATCTGGGCATCACCCACAGCACGGTGAATCGCCAGGTGGTGCTGGAGGCCAAGATCCTGGAGGTGGAGCTGAGCGATGGATTCCAGGCCGGTATCAACTGGTCGAAGCTCGGGACCTGGGATGATTATACGCTGACGGGCTCGCAGATCGGGGGCGGCACCGTTTTCAATGGCGATTCGACCAGCAACATTTCAGGGAATTCGTTTACGCTCGATCCGGGTTCCGGGCTGTTCGACCCCACCGGCGGCACGCTCACCTCGGCCTTCGGCGGCGTCTTCACCCTGGCCGTGCAGGGGGCGAACTTCTCCGGCTTTATCGAGGCGTTCAAGGGGCAGGGCGAGGTGCACGTGCTGTCCAGCCCGCGGGTGTCCACGGTCAACAATCAGAAAGCGGTCATCAAGGTGGGCGGCGATGAGTTCTTCGTTACCGGTGTCACCAGCACCTCCGTGACCAACAGCCTGGGTGGCACCGATTTCGTGCCCAACGTGGAGCTGACGCCGTTTTTCTCCGGTATCGCGCTGGATGTCACCCCGCAGATCGATGATGACAACAACGTGATACTGCACATTCATCCATCGGTGAGCAACGTCGAGCAACAAAACAAGAGCTTCATCATCTTCGATTCGGATTTCAATCTGCCGCTCGCGATCAGCAGCATCCAGGAGTCGGACAATGTCGTCCGCTCGCGCAGCGGCCAGGTGGTGGTAATCGGGGGGCTCATGAAGGAAGGCAGCACGGATAACGACGCCGCGGTGCCGTTGCTGGGCGATATTCCCATCATCGGCAACCTGTTCAAGCACAAAAGGGTCACCCGCATCAAGAAGGAACTGGTGATCCTGCTCAAACCTACCGTTATCACCAGCGGTCAGCAATGGAATGACATGATCAGGGATACGCGCGGCCGCATAAACAAGCTCAAGCGCGGCAACTGGTAAGCGATTGGAGTGAGGAACGTGCGCCCGGCGCCAGACAAGAGATCCCCGAGCAACCGCGAGGGGCAATGCTCGCGGCCGCTGGGTCCGTTTTGAGAGGGAAAGGCCATGTACACAACACATTTCGGACTGCATGAGCTGCCTTTTAGTATTACGCCCGATACGAGTTTCTATTTCGCCTGCGCGTCCCACCAGGAGGCGCTGAATATGTTGCTGGTGGCCGTGCGCAGCGGCGAAGGCTTTATCAAGGTCACCGGCGAGGTGGGCACGGGCAAGACGCTGTTGTGCCGCAAGTTCCTCGGCGCCCTGGACAGTGAGGACATCGTCACCGCCTATATCCCGAATCCCTACGTCGGCCCGATGACCCTGTTACTCGGCGTGGCCGATGAGCTCGGCATTGAGTACCCCGAAAGACTCTACCAGCATCAGCTGCTCAAGCTGTTGACCCGGTACCTGCTCGAAGTGCACGGCAACGGCAAGCGTGTGGTCGTGTGTCTGGACGAGGCCCAGGCGCTGCCCATCGAGACGCTGGAGGCCTTGCGGCTGCTGAGTAACCTCGAGACCGAGCGCCGCAAGCTGCTGCAGGTGGTGTTGTTCGGGCAGCCCGAGCTCAACAGAAAACTCAATAACCCCGCCATCCGCCAGTTGAAACAGCGCATCACATTTTCCTGTGTGCTGGCACCGTTGGGCCTGACCGACGTGGAGTATTACCTGGCCCATCGTCTGTACATTGCCGGTTATCCTGGACCAAGGCTGTTTACGGAAGCCGCCGTCAAGCGGCTGTACACCGCGAGCCGGGGCATACCGCGCGTGATCAATATCCTGGCCCATAAGGCGCTGCTCGCGGCCTACGGTGAAGGCGTGCTGCAAGCGGACGTCATGCATGTCAAGGCGGCGGTGCAGGATACCGAGGCCTTGCCCGGGCACAACTCGCTCATCAGGTATGTCGCGGCCGCATTGACCCTGTTACTGATCTCGGCCAGCGCCCTCGTCTGGAGCAGTCTCGCATGAGTCTCATTAACAAGATGTTGAAGGATCTCGATACCCGGACCGGGGGCACCGTCGACCCGGCTGGTGTCACGGCGGCCCATACCGGTCTGCGGCCGGTGCCGAGCCCGCGCCGGCACTCGTGGCGTGGCGCCTGGATCACGGGTCTGGTGATCGCGGGACTCGCCGCCGGGCTGTACGGCGGTTATGAGTGGGGACTTCGTGGCGAACCCGCTACACCGGAAAACGCCAGGGACCTCACCGCCGCGCCCAAGTCAAAAGGTGAAGACACCGCGTCAAAGGTGACCCGCAACGCGCCAGGCGCCGCCTCAGCCGGGCAGGCAGATAAGCCGATGCCGCCACAGGCCGCGGCGGGCAAGGTTGTGCAGCCCTCAAAACCCGAAGCACAAGAGGCCGTCCTCGCCCGTGCCGGTCTTGCGAACCCCGAAGCGGTGAAAGATAGAGCTCATCAAACACCGGCGGCAGCGACGAGCTTGCGCCCGCTGCCATCAGGGCAATCGATGGCGGTAAGCGGCTCCGGCGCCAAGACCACACGCCGCACCGCGGGTTCACGCCAGGCAAAGCCGAGTCGCGAATCGAGCGTCAGTAAACGGGCGCGGCCGCCGACCGCCGAGGAACAAGCGGGCGCCGGTTACCAGCAGGCGCAGCGCAGCCTGCAACAGGCGCGGCCGCTGGCCGCCGAACAGCAGCTGCGCAAGGCGCTCGAGATCGATCCGGCGCATATTGCGGCGCGCGAGCTACTGGTCAGCTTGTTGCTCAGTAAAGGCCAGTGGCAACTCGCGCAACAGCAGCTTCAACACGGCCTGGACGCGGCGCCCAAGCATTACCGCTTTGCCCAAGTGCTGGCCCGATTGCATGCCGAGCATGGCGAGGACCAGCAGGCGCTGATGGTGCTGGCGGCGTCGCGGGTGCAGGCAGCCGGTGATCCCGAGTACCTGGCGCTGATGGCCGCGATTTTCCAGCGCGCCGGTCAGCATGCCGATGCCGCCCGCGCCTATCGGCAGGCGGTCACGGTGCAGCCCCGACAGGGCAAATGGTGGCTCGGCATGGCCATCTCCCTGGAAGCGGAAAACAACGTGCAAGCGGCGCGCGAGGCCTACCATCGGGCGGCCACCAGTGGACTGGACGGCAAGCTCAGGCAATATGCCGAGCAGCGGCTGGCGGCATTACAGTAGACTCAGTCTCTAGGTTCTAGTGTCTATTTTCTAGTCTCTGATCTTAGGCCCTCGCCACCACCCACACCTCGATCGATTTGGCGCCGGCCCGGCGCAGGCAAGCTGCCGCGGCGTTGACCGTGTGCCCGCTGGTCATGACATCGTCCAACAAGGCCACGCGCGCACCGGCGAGACCCTCACCCTTGACGGCGAAGGCCCCGCGCACATTGTGCTTGCGTTGTTTCACGGGTAACGCGGCCTGCGGGGGTGTTGCCCGTGTGCGGCGCAGCGAGCGGTAGTCGAGCGGCAGACCGAACTGCTTGGCGAGCGGCCGCGCGAGCTCCAGCGACTGGTTATAGCCGCGCCGGCGCAGGCGGCCGGTGTGCAGCGGCACCGGCATGATCACGTCGACCCGTTCGGGCGGGGGTGGCAGGCCTGGCGTGGCAGCGGCCAATGCGTCGGCCAGGCAACGGCCCAGGGTCCGTGCCAGGTGGAGCTGCCTGTGGTATTTCAGGCCCTGGATCAGGCGGTCGAGCGGCGGGGCATAGGCGAACGCGGCGAGGGTGCGATCGAAGGCCGGGGGGTGTTTCTGACATTCGCCGCAGGGTTGCGCTCCTGAGACCGCGCCGGTGAGGGGAGCGGCGCATCGCCGGCACCCAGCGCCGGCAAAGGGTAGGGATTGCTCACAGGCGGGGCAGAAATCCTCGCGCCACGCCGTCGCGGCGCCACACAGCAGGCAGTGGCCGCGAAGCAGGCTGCTGACGAGGGCGGTGTGAGAGAGGTGTTGCAGGGCGCGTCGCAGCCAGTGTTGCGTAGAGAATAAGCGGTCGTAAACCATCTGAATCCCTTCGAGTTGACTAAAAACAGCGACTGTCTAAACTGTGGCGCCTCTGAAATCGACTCGACTATACCATGGTCAGGCTGTGCCGACTCCGGTCGGCACAGCCTGCGCCGTAGAGACAAACACAAACGCGACAATGGAAGATCTGCACGCCAGACTGGCTCGCCGCCGGGCACAACACCTGTATCGGGAGAGGCAGGTCTTGCAGTCCCCGCAGGGGGTGGAGGTCCGGATCGACGGGCACGAATTTATCGCCTTCTGCAGCAACGACTACCTGGGCCTGGCCAATGACCCCCGGGTGGTGGCGGCCTTCAAGGCCGGTGCCGACCGTTACGGGGCCGGCGCCGGGGCCTCGCATCTGATCACCGGGCACAGTGGGGCCCATCATCGACTGGAACAGGCGCTGGCGGCGTTCGTGGGTGCGCCGCGCGCCTTGCTCTTCTCCACCGGTTACATGGCCAATCTCGCGGTGGTCGCGACCCTGCTGGACCGTCATGGCACGGTGTTCGAGGACAAGCTCAATCACGCCTCCCTGATCGACGCGGCCCGCCTGTCCCAGGCCCGGGTCCGGCGTTACCGTCACGGCGATACCCAGAGGCTAGCCGAGCTCGTGGCAGGCGCGGGCGGCGGCGGGCTGATCGTGACCGACGGCGTGTTCAGCATGGACGGCGACATGGCGCCCTTACCGACATTAATAGAGCTGGCGCGGCGGGCCGGAGCGCGCCTGCTGGTCGATGATGCCCACGGGTTGGGCGTGACAGGGGCCAACGGCCGTGGCACGTTCGAGCAGACCGCGGTGTCCCTGGGGCCGCCCGCGATTCTGATGGGGACCCTGGGCAAGGCCTTCGGCACCTTCGGCGCCTTTGTCGCCGCGTCAGAGGATGTCATCGAGACGCTGGTGCAGGAGGCGCGACCCTATATCTACACTACCGCCTTGCCGCCCGCCGTCGCCGAGGCCACCCGCGAGAGCCTGCGGATCGCGCAGCAGGAACCGTGGCGCCGGCAGCACCTGCAGCGGCTGGTGCGGCGCTTCCGTGAGGGTGCGGGCACCCTTGGGTTACGCTTACTGGATTCCGCCACACCGATCCAGCCCGTGATCCTGGGCTCGGCCGAACAGGCGCTGCACGCGAGCGGGCGGCTGCGCCAGCAGGGCATCCTGGTCACCGCCATACGACCGCCCACCGTGCCCGAGAATAGCGCACGCCTGCGCATCACCTTCTCGGCCGCCCACACCGAGGCGCAGGTCGACCGCCTGTTGGACGCCCTGGCCGGGCTGGGGACAACGGCGTGAGCCTTCCTGTTTACCACGAACAATACGGTCATCGCGGGCCGCGGCTGTTGCTGGTACATGGCTGGGGCCTGCATGGCGGGGTCTGGCTGCCGCTCATCGATGAGTTGTCCCAGCGTTATCAGGTGGCGGTGGTCGATCTGCCGGGCCACGGCCGCAGTGGGCCGCTGCCACCGGACGCGGCACTGGAGGCGCTGGCGCAGGCCGTCGCCGAAGCGGTGGCGACCCCGGCCATCTGGGTAGGCTGGTCGCTCGGCGGGCTGGTGGCGTTGGCCGCCGCCCGCCGATGGCCCGAAGCGGTCATAAAGCTCGTGCTGATCGGCGCCACACCGCGGTTCGCCCAGGGGCCGGATTGGGACTGCGCCATGCCGGCGGCGACGCTGGACCAGTTCGGCCGCGACCTGGCGGCGGACTATCAGCGCACGCTGATCCGCTTTCTGAGCCTGCAATTGGGCGCCGGCGAGGGCGCTCGCGCCTCCCTGCGTGAGCTGCGGCAACACGTCTTCCGGGTGCCGCCGCCGGATACCGCCGGATTGCAGGCCGGTCTGCGGCTGCTGCGCGAGACCGACCTGCGCGCGCTGCTGCCGTCAATCACGCGGCCCGTGCAACTCGTGCACGGAGCCAAGGACCGGCTGGTGCCGCCAGCGGCCGCGCACTACCTGGCCGCGCACCTGCCCGATGCGAGGCTGGAGTTAATCCCGGATGCCGGGCACGCGCCGTTTCTCTCCCACAGACCACAGTTCCTGGAGACACTGACCCGCTTTTGCGAAACCGAGTCGTAACAAATCTATGCAAAAGAATCTGAGCCGAGCCAAGCTTCGACTGGCGTTTGAGCGTGCCGCGGAGACCTATGATGAAAGCGCGGTCCTGCAGCGCGAAGTCGCGGAGCGAATGCTGATGCGTCTGGACCTGATCAAGCTCAACCCAAGTGTGATTGTGGATGCCGGCAGCGGCACCGGCTATTGCACCCGGGCGTTGGCCAGGCGCTACCGCGGCGCGCGGGTGTATGCCGTCGACGTTTCTTGTGCCATGAGCCGGCGGGCGGCGGACAAGGCCGGCTGGTTCTCGCGCCAGCGTTTTGTCTGCGGCGACGCCGAGGCCCTGCCGTTCGGGCCGGACTCTGTGGACCTGCTGCTCTCCAATCTGATGCTGCAGTGGTGCGATCCGGAGGCCGCGTTCGCCGAGTTTTTCCGGGTGTTGCGCCCGGGCGGATTGCTCATGTTCAGCAGCTTCGGGCCGGACACGCTGCGGGAGCTGCGCGCGGCCTGGGGTGCGGTGGACGGCGCGGCGCACGTGCACGATTTCATCGATATGCATGACCTCGGCGATGTCCTGGTGCATACCCGTTTCGCCGATCCGGTAATGGACATGGAATATTTCAACCTGACCTACCCCGATGTGATGGCGGTGTTGCGCGAGTTGAAGCACCTCGGCGCCAGTAATGCCGCCGTCGGGCGTCCCGCTGGATTGACGGGCAAGTCGCGTTTCCAGCGCTTCACCTCGGCCTATCAGCAGTCGAGCAGCTGCGATGAGCGCATCCCGGCGACCTATGAGGTCGTCTACGGGCATGCCTGGGTGCCGGAGACCAAGCCGCAGTCGCGGGCGAGCGCGCCCGCCGAGATCGCTGTCCCCTTGAGCCAGCTCAGGCGCCGCTCGCCATGACGGTCAAAGGCTGGTTTGTCACCGGAACGGATACGGGCGTAGGCAAGACCGGCGTGGCGACCGGCCTGCTCGCCGGCCTGCGTGCGTGCGGGGTTTCCGCGCTCGGGATGAAGCCGGTGGCAAGCGGCTGTCGCCACACCCCCTCGGGGTTGCGCAGCGAGGACGCCGAGGCGCTGCGCGCCGCCGGTTCGTGCCGGCTCCGCTACGATGAGGTCAACCCCTATGCCTTTGCGCCGGCCATCGCCCCCCATCTTGCCGCCGAGGCCGCCGGCGTGGTGATCGGCAAGCAAACCATTCAGGAACATTTTGGGTGTTTGTGCGGACAGGCCCAACGTGTGGTCGTGGAAGGGGTCGGCGGCTGGCTGGTGCCGCTGGGACCGGCGCTGACCATGGCCGATATCGCCCGCGCGCTGCGCCTTCCGGTCATTATGGTTGTGGGCATGCGTCTGGGTTGCCTGAACCACGCCTTATTGACGGCGGCGGCGATTCATCAAAGCGGGCTCACGCTCGCGGGTTGGGTCGCCAACCGCATCGAGCCGGATTTTGAAAAGTTTGATGAGAACGTCGGGAGTCTCACAGCGCGGCTCGATGCCCCGTTGATCGGTAGAATTCCATTTCATGTAGAAGGGTTAATGTCGCCTGAGGACATGGCCTCGCATCTCGATCTGAGCAAACTGGGGATCCACGAGCACCAGCATCACAGCGCGTCGCCGTGACCCGGGCATGAACCTCTCTATATGCACATGCAAAATTTGTATGTACTGGCGTGTCCCGGCAGTTGCAGCCGCGCGCGCCAATATGCTAACTTCTGCCGCGACTTGGAGTTTGGTTAAGGACTAGGCCTCTCGCGGTGAACGGACATTGTGTTTACCAAAGGTTGTTTAGCCATAACTAATATAGAGCCCGTTAGTTGAAAAGTCGCAAAGTATTATAAGCGCGGGCCAGTAACGGATTATTCCACTAGGAGCTGTACCTTCGCATTCATTGCGTGGTGGTTTGCGCACTGTCCGTCGTCGGGCCGGATGCAGATGAGTACGCATAGACCGGCCACGGATAACTCCACAGTGCGGGAATCTATTGTTATCCGTCCTAACCGTTCGCTCTCTCCCGGTGGAATAGCTGGTGTTTTTCTGGCCTATGTCGACGACCGTGGCGGGTTTCTGGGTGGCTGGGGCGTGGATGATACTTCCCTTTGCCGGTCTGGAGCTCGCCATGCTGGGCACGTTGTGTGGGTGGATGGTTCGACACAGCGGAGATTGCGAAACGGTCATGATGGTCGGCGACCGCTTGCGAATCAGCAAACGTTCCGGGGGACGGGTGTTGCGCCGCGAATTCCCGCGTTACGGGGCCAGGGTGTGGCTGCAGCCGGGGACGCATGCGTGGCATCCCTCGCGGTTGCTTCTCGGCTCGCATGGCCGTTTTATCGAGGTTGCGTCCGACGTCACTGAAGAGGCCAGGCGGGCGTTGGCGAAAGACCTACAGGCGATGACCCGCCAGATGAACTAAAGCGTTGTCCTGATGGAGAACAGCTCTACGGTAATACGTTTAATCGGGATCCTACGGGAGATAAGAATGTTGAAAAGCTGCGTAATAAACCTGAAACACATTCTGTACCGCCTGTTTTCAGGCATGGGCATGTCGCTTGTGCCGGGACTTGCGTTTGCGGAATACGGGTTGAACTTTCAGAGGCCTGTCACCGCCATCGCACACGAGCTGCTGTGGTTGCACAACGCGATCCTGATCATCTGCGTGGCCATCCTGGTGATCGTTTTCAGTTTCATGTTTTACGCCATCATCATGCATCGCAAGGGCCGGGGTCACCAGGCGGCCAAGTTTCATGATAACACCACATTGGAAATCGTCTGGACGGTGATCCCGTTCGTCATCCTGGTGGTGATGGCGGTTCCGTCCACCGCCACGCTGTTGAAGATGGACGACACCAGCAATCCCGATATGACCGTACAAATCGTCGGTTAT
Source organism: Acidiferrobacterales bacterium (assembly GCA_947258385.1). Taxonomy (GTDB): domain Bacteria; phylum Pseudomonadota; class Gammaproteobacteria; order Acidiferrobacterales; family SZUA-150; genus CAMYII01. Next base: position 79,381 of record CAMYII010000052.1, on the reverse strand, counting down.
CAGTGGAAGTGGAAATATGAATATCCGGAGCAGGATCTAAGTTTCTTCAGCGCGCTGACCACGCCGCGTGAGCAGATCGAGAACCAGGCAGACAAAGGCGAAAACTATCTGCTGGAGGTCGATAACCCGATGGTGTTGCCGGTGGGCAAAAAGATTCGCTTCGTGCTCACGGCGAACGATGTGCTTCACGCCTGGTGGGTACCGCAACTGGGGGTGAAGAAGGACGCGATCCCCGGTTATATCAACGAAATGTGGACCCAGATCGACGAGCCCGGCACCTATCGCGGCCAGTGCGCGGAGCTGTGCGGCAAGGACCACGGTTTTATGCCCATCGTCGTCGAGGCGGTGAGCGAGGAGGAATTCGCCAAGTGGGCCAGCGTGCAGAAGGCGAAGATGGTGGCGGCCGAGACGCGTGCCGCCAAGACCTGGTCCAGGGATGAGCTCATGGAGCGCGGCGAGCAGATCTACAAGCAGGCCTGTGTGGCCTGTCATGGCGCCACCGGCGCCGGCATCCCCGGTGTGTTCCCGGCGATCACGGGCAGCAAAATCAGCACGGGTCCGGTGGCCGCGCATCTCGATATTGTTCTGAACGGTAAGGCCGGCACCGCCATGCAGGCCTTCAAGGGCCAGCTCAACGACGCCGATCTCGCCGCGGTGGTGACGTATGAACGCAACGCCCTCGGCAACAAGAAAGGCGATCTGGTTCAGCCCGCCGAGGTCAAGGCCCTGCGCTGAGCGCGGGCGGCGCATACAAGAAAAAGGTTACAGGAGACGAGTAATGGCAACAGCAGCAGCACATCACGAAGAGCATCCCGGCGGTCTGACCCGCTGGCTTTTCACCACCAACCACAAGGACATCGGTACCCTGTACTTGTGGTTTGCGTTCATTATGTTCTTTGTCGGCGGGGCGATGGCGATGGTGATCCGCGCCGAGCTGTTCCAGCCCGGCATGCAGATGGTGGAACCGCATTTCTTCAATCAGATGACCACGGTTCACGCCCTGGTCATGATATTCGGCGGGGTCATGCCGGCCTTTGTCGGGCTCGCCAACTGGCAGATTCCGATGATGATCGGCGCGCCGGACATGGCGCTGCCGCGGATGAACAACTGGAGCTTCTGGTTGTTGCCGCCGGCGGCGACGCTGCTGATTATGTCGTTGTTCATGCCCGGTGGCGGGCCGGCGGCCGGGTGGACCATTTACCCGCCGCTGTCCACCCAGGGGGGCATGGGCATGGACTTCGCCATCCTGACCATTCATATGCTGGGGTTCTCGTCCATCCTCGGGTCGATGAATATCATCGCCACGATTCTCAACATGCGGGCACCGGGCATGACACTGATGAAGATGCCCCTGTTCGTCTGGACCTGGCTGATCACGGCGTTTCTCTTGCTGGCGGCGATCCCGGTGCTCGCCGGTGCGGTCACCATGCTGCTGACCGACCGCCATTTCGGTACCAGCTTCTTTGACGCGGCCGGCGGCGGTGATCCCGTCATGTTCCAGCACGTGTTCTGGTTCTTCGGCCATCCCGAGGTCTATATCCTGGTACTGCCGGCCTTCGGGGTGTTCTCGCAGATCATCCCGACCTTCGCCCGCAAGCCGCTGTTCGGCTACAGCTCCATGGTGTTCGCCACCGCCACCATCGCCTTTCTGTCGTTCATCGTGTGGGCGCATCATATGTACACCGTGGGCATGCCCATGGCCGGGGAGCTGTTTTTCATGTACTCCACCATGCTGATCGCCGTGCCCACCGGGGTGAAGGTGTTCAACTGGATCGCCACTATGTGGCGCGGCTCCATGACCTTCGAGACGCCCATGCTGTACGCCATTGCCGGCGTGTTCCTGTTCACGATTGGCGGACTGAGCGGCCTGATGCTGGCCATCACGCCCGCGGATTTTCAGTACCATGATACGTACTTCGTGGTGGCCCATTTTCATTACGTCATCTTCGCCGGATCGGTGCTGGCGTTGATGGGCGCCGCTTATTTCTGGCTACCGAAGTGGACCGGGCACATGTACAACGAGAGGCTCGGCAAGCTGCACTTCTGGCTGACGACGATCTCATTCAACGTCACGTTCTTCCCGCAGCATTTTCTGGGCCTGGCCGGTATGCCGCGGCGCATCCCGGACTACGCCCTGCAGTTCACCGAGTTCAACCAGATCTCCTCGATCGGTGCGTTCGTGCTGGGCCTGTCACAGTTGCTGTTCCTGTACATCGTGGTGCAGACCATCAAGGGCGGCAAGCAGGCCACGGACAGGGTCTGGGAAGGCGCCGAGGGTCTGGAGTGGACCGTGCCGTCGCCGGCGCCGTATCACACCTTTGCCACGGCACCGCAGGTCAAATAGCGCACCGGCGGTTGTGAGGCGCTGGGCCTCACAACCGCGCGAGAATACATGATTCGATGATGATGACAGACAAGCAACAACGGCGCCGGCGTGTGATTATCACGGCCGTCATTCTGGGTGCAATTGCACTGGCGTTTTACATCTCGGCATTTTTCAAGAGCTGGACATAGGAATGCGATCAAACACCCGGATAGCCACAATACTGACTGTCGTTGCCATCGCCATGTTCGGCTTTGGTTATGCGCTGGTGCCGCTGTACGATCTGATCTGCGATATCACCGGGTTGAACGGCAAGACGGGGCGCGTCGATGCCGCCAGCGTGCAGGCCGCCGAGGTCGATCAGAGCCGTTGGATCACGGTCGAGTTTACCGGCCATACCACCAGCGGTCTGCCGTGGGTGTTCCGGCCGCTGCAGAAGAAGATGCGGGTGCACCCGGGTGAGACCGCGGTCGCGAACTACTATGTGCGCAACAACACCGATGAGACCATCACCGGCCAGGCGGTGCCGAGCGTGGTGCCGGGCCGGGCCGCGCCCTATTTCAAGAAGATCGAGTGCTTCTGCTTCAGCCAGCAAACGCTAGCGCCGCGCGAGGCGAAAGAGATGCCGGTCCGCTTTGTTGTCGACGCGAAAATTTCGCAGCGCGTGGATACCATCACGCTGTCGTATGCCTTCTTCAACACGGACAAGGCGTCGGCGAAAAAATACGGCGGTGATCCCATGGCGGTGAATCACGACGGCCATCATGTTCACGCCCATCAGGCTGCGCCCGATGGGTAATTCGATCAAGAAATATAAAAGGAGAGAAGGGGACGATTATGTCTGCAGCCAAAGGTAGCTATTATTTGCCTGACCCGAGCCCGTGGCCGGTCGTCACTTCGGTCGGCCTGTTTTTCCTGGCACTGGGTTTTATCTTCTTGATTAACAGCGTCGACGGCGGTCAGTGGTTGATGCTGGCCGGTGTCCTCACCATTGTCTACATGATGATCCGCTGGTTCGGTCAGGTGATCCGAGAGAGCGAGGGCGGCGCCTACGATGACCAGGTGGACCGCTCCTTCCGCTGGAGCATGAGCTGGTTCATTTTCTCCGAGATCATGTTCTTTGCCGCGTTTTTCGGCGCGCTGTTCTATGCGCGTCAATTCGCCGGGCCCTGGCTGGACAATACCGAACTGCTGTGGCCGGGTTTCGATTTCAACTGGCCGTCGGCCGGCCCTGAGGGCCCGGCCGCCGCGACGCCCAGCACGCCGCCCGCCGGCCCCAACCAGTTCTCGCCCATGGGCGCCTGGGGCATCCCGGCCATCAATACGGCGATCCTGCTCTCATCCGGTTTCACGGTCACCATGGCGCACTGGGGCATCCAGAAGGACAACCGCGGGCAGCTCGTGACCTGGCTGTTCCTAACGATCGTGCTCGCCATTGTGTTCGTGGGCCTGCAGGCCTACGAGTACGTGCACGCCTATACCGAGCTGGGTCTGACGTTGGGCACCGGCATTTACGGGGCAACCTTCTTTATGTTGACCGGGTTTCACGGTTTTCACGTGACCGTGGGGACCATCATGCTGTCGGTGATCCTCGGTCGAAGCATCAAGGGCCATTTTACTTCCGGGCATCATTTCGGGTTTGAGGGCGTGGCCTGGTACTGGCACTTCGTCGACGTGGTCTGGCTGGGCCTGTTTATATTCGTCTACTGGCTGTAAGCGGCGACCCTGCGCGAGAACAAAGGCGCTGCCCGCGGGGGCAGGGAACCGGGGAGCGGGTTCGCCCGCTCTGCCGCAGCGCGATCGGCTACAGGCCCTGTTGCGGAATGATGCCGAAGTAATAGCCTGCCATCAGCAGCAGGAACAGGGTGATCGACAGCGCCACGCGCATGCTCAAGGCCTTGACGGTCCGGGGCCCTTGCCCCTTGTCTTTGAGCAGAAAAAACAAGGCGGAGAACAGGCTGCCGACGATGAGCAGCAGTATCAGGACAACGATGGTTTTGATCAGCATGACAAACATGGCCTCCAATGGCGATGCGGCATTATGGCAGACTCGTGCCGGTGCATAAACTGCGATCGATGAAGGCATGAGCAGCGGAGTCACACACTGGCGACCATCGCTGTTGCCCTTGCTCGCGGTGCTGATCCTGTTGCCGACGATGATCGCGCTCGGGATCTGGCAGCTCGACCGCGCGGAGCAAAAGCGTGCGCTGCAGGCCGAATACGACGTGCGCGCCGGTGATGCGCCGGTAAGCATCACTGCCCGCCTGCAGCCCGTGGAGGAGTTACGTTTTTACCGGGTCGAGGCGAAAGGCCGCTACGATACCGAGCACCAGTTCCTGCTGGATAACCGCGTCCACAAGGGCAGGGTCGGCTATTACGTCATAACGCCTTTGCGTATCCAGGGCAGTGACGTGCGGGTGCTGGTCAATCGGGGCTGGATCCCGCTCGGGCCAAGCCGCGCCCGCCTGCCGGAGACTCCGACGCCCGCCGGGCCGCAGACGGTGTACGGGCTGGCGACCGTGCCCTTGAAGGGCGGTTTCCGGCTTGGGCAACCGGTGGCGCAGGATGCCGGCTGGCAGCCGGTGTGGCAGTACCTGGATCTGCACCGTTACCGGGACGCCGTGCCGTTCCCGATCCAGCCCGTAGTGGTATTGCTGGACCCGCACGGCGAGGCCGGCGGCTTCGTGCGCGAGTGGAAACGACTGGATACCGGCATCGCGGTCCATCAGGGCTACGCCTTTCAGTGGTTCTCCCTGGCGGCGGCGCTGCTGGCGATTTATCTTTTTGTGAACGTGCGCGGCCGCAAAGGCGGCGATCGCGCCGGCGAGCAACTTAAATGAAGGTGAAGAAGTGATGACAGCCGTGGACATGCAAGAGCATACGCGGGCCGTGCGCCGCAGCCGGCGGGTGCTGATACTGCTCGTTGGCGTATTTCTGTTGCCGGTCGTGACCGCTCAGGTGTTGTACATGAGCGGGTGGCGGCCGGAGCGCACGGGCAATACAGGCGAGCTTGTACTGCCGCCAAGGCCGATCAGCGACGTGGCGCTGACGACCCTGGATGGCGGGCAAATCCGGTTCAACGACCTGCGGCGCAAATGGACCCTAGCCTATTTCGGTCCGGCCGACTGCCCGCGGCGCTGCGCCGAGAGTCTCTATAAAATGAGACAGGTCCATACCCTGCAGGGCAAGCATCAGGACCGGCTGCAGCGTGTGTTCATCGTCACCGGGTCGCAGGGACTCGAGCGGCTGCGCGGGACGCTGGCGCAGGATCCCGATCTCAAAACGGTCACCGGACCGCGGGCCGGTATAAAGGGGCTGGCGCGGCAATTCGCGCTGCCGGCCGGTTCCCCGGCGGACGGTCTGGGCCGGATCTACGTCGTCGATCCGATGGGCAATCTGATGATGAGTTATCCGGCGGACGCCGATCCCAAAGGCATGCACGAGGATCTGGCCCGCCTGTTACGGGTGTCGCGGGTCGGATGAGCAGATAGTAAGGTGTTGCAATCGAATGCAAATTTTATCGCCATGTCGTTTCCGATAGGGATTGCCATGGCACGAGCGCATGAGTGATTAAGGTGATGAGAACACAGAACTCAGTTGTCATAGATGCTCCCGCGAAGCGGCGCTTCTCCTCCTTGGCAAGGGAATACTACGCACTGACCAAACCGCGGGTGGTGGCGTTGATCGTGTTTACCGCGATCGTCGGCATGTTTCTGTCGACCCCGGGGGCGATCCCGCTGGAGATACTGATTCTGGGAACCCTCGGGATCGGCCTGGCCGCCGGGTCCGCGGCCAGCATCAACCACGTCCTGGACCAGAAGGCCGACGCGGTCATGGCGCGCACGCGCCACCGGCCGCTGCCGCGCGGCGAATTGAGCGCGCGCGACGCCATGCTGTTCGCGGCGATCCTCGGTATGATCGCGATGGTGATCCTGACCAAATGGGTCAACCTGCTGACCGCCGGATTGACCTTGCTCTCGCTGTTCGGCTACTCGGTCGTCTATACGGTCTTTTTGAAGCGGGCGACCCCGCAGAACATCGTGATCGGCGGCGCGGCCGGCGCGGCGCCGCCGGTGCTGGGATGGGCGGCGGTGACCGGTGAGGTCAGCGCGGACGCGCTGTTGTTGTTTTTGATAATTTTCGTGTGGACCCCGCCGCATTTCTGGTCGCTGGCGCTGTACCGGCGCGAGGAGTATGCCAAGGTCGATGTTCCCATGTTGCCCGTCACTCACGGCAGCGAATTTACCCGTTTGTATATCTTTCTTTACACCATCATGCTGGCGGCGGTCACGATTATGCCCTTCGCCACCCATATGACCGGGCCGATCTACCTCCTCGGCGCGCTCGTGTTGAATGCCGGGTTTCTGCGTCATGCCTGGCGGCTGTTCCGCCGCTATAGCGATCAACAGGCGCGCAAGACGTTTGCCTATTCGATCCAGTATCTGGCGATGCTTTTCGCCCTCCTGCTGATCGACCACTACCGGGTGTTTATCAGCGAGGCGCTGCAGTCGGCGCTGTACTGAGTTCATTTCATGCAGTATGCAAAGGCCTTTCTGCCGCTCCTGATCATCGCGCTCGCCGCGGCCTGCACGCCGCCCGCGCCGGTGTTCAAAGCCAACGATATCAGCACGGTCCCTTGGGGTGGGGACTTCGAGCTGAGCGCCCACAGTGGCGGGCGTATGAAGTCGTCTGACCTCCAGGGCAAGGTGGTCGTTATCTTCTTCGGCTTTACCCATTGCCCGGATATCTGCTCGCCTACGCTCATGCGCCTGGCAGGGGTGATCAGGCAGCTCGATGAGTCGGCGAAGGATTTGCAGGTGTTGTTCGTCACGGTGGATCCGGAGCACGACACGCCGGAACAGCTCGCGGGCTTCGTGCCGAAGTTTCACCCCTCGTTTATCGGTCTGACCGGCAGCGTCCAGGAGATCGAGGCGGTCAAGCGTGAATTCAAGGTGGCGGCCGACCGCAGACAAGGCGGGGGGGCGCAGTCTACTATCGACCACACCGGCGGCGTCTTTATCAAGGACAGGCGCGGCAAGCTGCGGTTGTATGTCCGGCAGGGCACCACCGTGGAAGACATGCTGCATGATGTCAGGCTGCTGCTGGCGGAGCGCGCGTGATAGGCATCGCGCATGTCAGTCGGCCTTTCGTTCATCAATGACGGACGTTGCGGACTGCGATGCGCAAAGCGTTGGTATTCATTTCTGCCTGCATGATCGCGTTGCTGCCGTTTCCCGGCAGCGGGTTTGACAACCACATGGACACCAATCGAAAACTGCCGCCTTGCCCGGATTCGCCCAATTGTGTCTCCTCGCAGAGCACCGATGAGGCGCATTACATCGCGCCGCTGAGCTACGAGGGGGACGCTACCCGGGCCAGACAGGCGCTGTTATCCATCATCCGGTCCACGGATCGGGCCAACTTCGTGACCGCTGAGGACAATTACATCCACGCCGAATTTACGTCCTTGGTCTTTCGTTTCGTCGACGACGTGGAGTTCTACCTCAATGTCGATAACAACACGATCGAAGTCAGGTCGGCCTCGCGCAAGGGTCATTACGATTTCGGGGTCAATCGCAAACGGGTCGAGGCCATCCGAAAGCGGCTAAGCGAGACGTTGTCCAGGGAAGAACGAGAGCAAGACGAGACTTAGCGCTCACGCGGCGGGACGCCACCTCAGCCGGTTCGGCCGCGTGAAGTCAGGCGGTTGACGATCAGCCCGTAGAAGCGGTGGTCCGGCGAGTCGAAGCGCCAGCCCAGGTGCGTGCGGCATTGGCCGCACAAGGCGATTTGCCAGGTATAGCCCGCAAACCAGGCCCACTCCTTGGTCCTCTCCCCCATCTGCGTACAGCCCTTGGCCTGCCGGAAGCAGCCGATATGAAATCCAATCCGGTGGGGGTTGGCGAAGCGGTGCTCGTGGCCGCCCTGCACGGTGATACGCTCGTCCTGATGCGTGATCACCTGCCCGCAGCTTGCACAGAAAATTCGCTTCTCTTTCTCGTTCTTATCCGCCTCTTTGAGACGCGATCCGATCAGTATATCTTGTTCATGATCGCCCTGGCGATCGAAAAAGAACGCTGAGCCTGCTAACGTTGAATCGACCACGGTCATGCGCTTTATGAAAACAGAAAGGGCTTCCTGGTGGAAGCCCATAATACGAACAATGTCCGCGAGAAAATTCGAAGCGCTTAGGCCGCGAGACTGTTTTTCATTACCGCGAGCGCCTTTTTCTCGATTTGCCGGATGCGCTCGGCGGAGATGTTGTACTCTTCAGCGAGCTCATGCAGCGTCGGTTTGTTTTCGTCATCCAGCCAGCGGCGCTGAATGATGTCGCGGCTGCGGTCATCCAGGGTCGCGAGCGCATCGGCGATCTGCTCGCTGCGTTCGCTCTCCTGGTCAGACTGACTCACCAGGGTCTCGGGGTTGTAGCGCATGTCCTGGAGATAACCGGCGGGGGCGACAAAAAAATCCTCATCGTCGCCGCTGTCGCTGGCGTCGAACGGCACGTCCGAGCCGCTCAGACGGGACTCCATTTCAAGCACCTGCTTCTCGGAGACATCGAGGTTATCCGCCAGGTCCTCGACCTCGTTCTGGCTCATCCAGCCCAGGTGCGAGCGGGATTTGCGCAGGTTGAAAAACAGTTTGCGCTGTGCCTTGGTGGTGGCCACCTTGACGATGCGCCAGTTTTTCAGGACGAAGTCATAGATCTCGGCCCGGATCCAGTGCATGGCGAACGAAACCAGGCGCACGCGGCGCATCGGGTCAAAATTCTTGACCGCCTTCATCAGGCCGATATTGCCCTCCTGAATGAGGTCGGCCTGGGGCAGGCCATAGCCGCCGAAGCCGCGGGCCACGCGCACCACCGTCCGCAGCTGGGACAACACCAGCTGGCGCGCGGCGTCCAGGTCGCCCTTCTCGCGATAACTCAGCGCCAGTTCCTGTTCCTCCTCGGCGCTGAGTGTCGGCAGGGTATTGACCGCCCGAATATAAGTGGCCAGCCCTCCTTCCGTATGGAAGTTGATCGCTAGTGGGAATGTCTGTGTCATCGCTTTTGTCATTGCTGTCCTAAGGGTTAGTATAAGTATCCTCTAATATGCGCTTATTTTAGCACTCGCGGGATATGAGTGCCAATACCCGGAGAAGTTCTCAATTATACAAGATTTTGCCAAAAATCCCGAAAAATCGCATTGAGCCTGCACAAATCGGGCAATCAAATAATTGTGTTGCCCATAGACAGCACTTATCGCCTAGGAGGGCTCGATTTCCCGCAGGTGGCGCCCCACGGCCAGCCGTGAGCCCAGCCAGCCCAGCAGGGCGCCGCTGGCCAGCAGGGCGAGCGAGGTCGGCGTGTCGAGCCCCTGGACGCCAAACGGACTGGCATACAGGGTCGCCAGCTCCCGGACCGGCCCAGTCAACAGGAGCAGGCCGGTCTGTACCAGCACCCAGGCGATGCCGGCGCCAAACAGGCCCTGCAGCAGCCCCGAATACAGGAAAGGCCGGCGGATAAAGGCATTCGTACCGCCGATGAGCTTGATGATCTCGATCTCATCGCGGCGGTTGAGGATGGCCAGGCGGATGGTATTGCCGATGGTCAGCAGCACCGCCAGCCCCAGCAGCACGGCCAGCAGCCAGACGCCGCGCTCGGCCAGGCGCAGCAGCAGGTGCAGCCGCTTGACCCATTCCAGATCGAGCTGCACCAGATCGGCGTCGCCGAAGCCGCGCAGCGACGCCACCAGGCCCTGGAGGCTTTCCGGGTCGCTGTGGCCGTCGCCGGGCCGGATCACCAGCACCGCCGGTAGTGGATTATGCTCCAGCGCATCGAGGGCGCCACCAAAGCCCGACAGGCGTTTGAACTCCTCCATCGCGGCCTCGGGTGAAATATACTGCACTGACTCCACCGGCCGCAGGTGACGGATTTTTGTCTCCAGCGCCCGTGCCTGTTGCTGCGTGGTACCCGGTTTGAGGAACACCGATATCTGCGCCTTGCCATCCCAACCCACGCTCGCGGTCTGGATATTATCGATCAGCACATACAGCCCGGCGGGCAGGGCCAGCGTGATGCCGATGACCGCCATGGTCATGAACGAGGAAAACGGCGTGCGCGCCAGTTGCCCAAGCGTGTAGAAAAAGACCTGCAGATGCCGCAGCAGATAATTCTTCATCAGGCGTCGGCGATGCTGTCGTAGATGAGTTGCCCCTGCGCCAATTGCAGCACACGTCTGTCCAGACGGCGCACCTGACGCAGATCATGAGTCGCAATCAGCACGGTCACGCCATGGTGATTGAAGTCCTGAAACAGGTCGATCAGCTCATCGGAAAGGGCCTCATCGAGATTCCCGGTCGGCTCGTCCGCCAGCAACAAGGGCGGTTTGTTGACCACCGCCCGGGCGATGCCCACGCGTTGTTGTTCACCGCCGGAGAGCGTGATCGGGTACATCTTTTCTTTGTTGAGCAGGCCGACCTTGTCCAGGGCCGCGTGCACGCGCCGCACGGTTTCCTTGTAGTTGCCGCCGGACACGACCAGGGGCAGGGCCACGTTGTCGAACACCGTACGATCGAACAGCAGCCTGTGGTCCTGAAACACAAAGCCGATGTCGCGGCGGAAATAGGGAATGCGCCAGCGGGGCAGCTTCAGTAGGTTCTTGCTGTTGACGACACAGTGACCCCGGCTGGGGCGCTCGATCAGAGTGATGAGCTTCAATAAAGTGCTCTTGCCGGCGCCGGAATGGCCGGTAAGAAACGCCATCTCTTCGCGCTCCAGGTGAAAGTTGACGCCTCTGAGCGCATCGTAGCCGCTCTCGTAGCGTTTGAAGACATTGCTGAAATGAATCATAAAAATTCAGATACAAGATACAAAAAATTCAGATACAAGATACAAGTGACAAGTTGCTAGTGACAAGTTGCTAGTGACAAGTAGCAAGTAGCAAGTAGCAAGAAAAAACTGGCTACAGCACGGCTGTTTTGAATTCTTGCTACTTGAATCTTGAAACTTGCTACTGTTGTTCAGGCATTAGGGCATCGACAAACTCCTGTGCGTCGAACTGACGCAGATCGTCCAGGTCCTCGCCCAGGCCAATAAAGCGGATCGGCAGCCTTGTATCTCTGGCGATGGCCAGCAGAATGCCGCCCTTGGCGGTACCGTCGAGCTTGGTGAGACAGAGACCGGTGATGCCGACGGCCTCATTAAAATGATGCAACTGGGATAAGGCGTTCTGCCCGGTGCCGGCATCCAGCACCATCAACACCTCATGCGGGGCGTTCGCATCAATCTTTGCGATCACGCGCTTGATCTTCTTCAGCTCCTGCATGAGATCAACATGTGTGTGCTGTCGCCCGGCGGTGTCCACTATCAGGATATCCGTGCCACGGGCCTTCGCCGCCTGTACGGCGTCGTGGGTCACGGCGGCGGCATCCGCCCCGGTCTGCTGCGCAATCACCGGTACATCGTTGCGCTCACCCCATACCTGCAATTGCTCAACGGCGGCGGCGCGGAAGGTGTCGGCGGCGGCAAGCATGGTTTTGTAGCCCTCAGTTTTGAACCGATGTACCAGCTTGCCGATGGTAGTGGTCTTGCCTACGCCGTTGACGCCCACTACCATGATGACAAAAGGCGCGCATTCCTTCGCGATGGTCAAGGGAAGGGCGCAGGGCTGCAGGATCTCGCCCAGGCGCCGTCTGACCAGTGCGTAGACCGCAGCGCTGTCGGCCAGTTGCCTGCGCGCTATCTGCTCGGTAACGGTCTCGATGATTTCCTGCGTGACCTCGATGCCGGCATCGGCCGTCAACAGCAGCGCCTCGAGCGCCTCGATCAGTTCATCATCGAGTTCCCGCCTGCCGAGCAGCAAGTCACCCAGGCCGCGGCCGAAGGCATCGCGCGTCGCGCCGAGCTTGGCCGTCAGCCGGCCCATCACCCCGCGCCGGGCCTCGTCGAACTTTCTGGTATGAGAATGGGTCATAAAGCATCGTTATATTGTAAGAAGCGACTGAAAAAGGCAGTTCGTGAACGACCGGAAGCTCTGAGTCAATCAGGGCTTCCTTAATCCACCAACTGCGTTATCCTAGCATTGGTGAGAAGTATGGTTAAAGGAAGCCTGATGATAAAAAACGTATTACCGATAATTGGCCTGCTCAGCGTGGCGTTGGCCGGCGCTTGCACCAAGGGCCCCGTCGTACAGGAAACCACCCTCGACAACGGCCTCAAAGTCATTGTCGGCAAGGACCACCGCGCACCGGTGGTGGTCTCGCAGATCTGGTACAAGGTCGGCGCCATCGACGAACCCAGCGGTCTGACGGGTATTTCGCATGTGTTGGAACACATGATGTTCAAGGGCACCCGCCGGCTGGAGCCGGGTGAGTTCTCACGCATTATCGCCGAGAACGGCGGGCGCGAGAATGCCTTCACGGGTCGCGATTATACCGCCTATTTTCAGCAATTGGAGAAGTCGCGCCTGCCGATCAGTTTCGAGCTGGAGGCCGATCGCATGCGCAACCTGCAACTTAACGAACAGGAGTTCCGCAAGGAGCTGCAGGTGGTGATGGAAGAGCGGCGCCTGCGCACCGAAGACCAACCGCAGGCGCTGGCCTATGAAAAATTCATGGCCACGGCCTACCGGGTCCACCCCTATAAGGATCCGATCATCGGCTGGATGGACGATCTGCAAGGGTTGACCGTCAAGGCGCTGCAAGACTGGTACCAACGCTGGTATGCGCCCAACAACGCCACCCTTGTGGTCGTGGGCGATGTTGAGCCCAAAGAGGTATTCGCCCTGGCTGAGAAATACTTCGGCCCGTTGGAGCCGAGCTCGCTCAATCCCGCCGTGCTCCCGGCAGAACCCCAGCAAAAAGCATTGCGCGGCAGCCGCGTGTCGGCGCCGGCGGAGCTGCCCTATCTGATCATGGGTTACCACGTCCCGGTGTTAAGCGGCGGCGGTGACGACGACTGGGAGGCGTATGCATTGAGCGTGTTGGCCGGCGTGCTGGATGGCGGCAACAGCGCGCGTTTCGCCAGTGACCTGGTCAGAGGTCAACAGGTCGCGGCGCAGACCGATGTATCCTATGGCGCCACCGGGCGCGCCCCGACCCTGTTCATGATCGACGGTACGCCGGCCAAGGGCCATGGCATCGATGAGCTGGAACAGGCGATCCAGGCACAGCTCAAACGCCTACAAAAGGAGCGGATCAGTGAGGCCGAACTCAAACGGGTCAAGGCACAAGTGGTGGCCGCGGATGTCTTCGGTCGCGATTCGGTGTTTTCCCAGGCCATGCGCATCGGTAAGTTGGAAACGGTCGGACTGGATCACAGGATGATTGACAGCTACGTGCGGCGGGTCAACAAGGTTACGGCCGCGCAGGTGCAGGCGGTCGCCAGGAAATACCTGGTGGAATCCAACTTAACAAGGACTGTGCTCGATCCTCAGCCGATCAACCAACAAGAGCAACGCAAACCCGTTGAAGGAGGATTCGATGAGCGTTAAACGCCTCGTTCTGCTCTGCCTGCTGTGGGCGAGCGCCGGCGCTCTCGCCTCGCCCGACATTCAGCACTGGACCCTCGATAACGGGGTGCGTGTTTATTTCGTTGAGAGCCACGAACTGCCGATGCTGCAGATCAGCGTCGTATTTGACGCAGGCAGTGCCCGTGATCCCGCGGGCAGGAACGGGCTTGCCAGGATGACTGCCGCGATGCTGAAAGAAGGCGCGGGAAATAGGGATGCGGATGGCATCGCGCGCTCCTTTGAAGATCGCGGGGTCCAGTTCAGCGTGTCCAGTAAGCGGGACATGACACTGTTGAATCTGCGCAGTCTCTCGCAGGCGGAGTTGCTGAAGCCCGCGGTTGGTGTATTGCGCGATATTCTATTGGCCCCGACCTTCCCCGCGTCCAGCCTGGAACGGGAACGGCAGCGCGCGCTGGTCGCGTTGCGCCAGGAGGCCGAATCGCCGGCCGCGGTCGCTGAGAAGACCTTCTTCCGGGTGCTTTACGGCTCACACCCCTACGCGCATCATCCGGCCGGCGATGAGCAGGGGCTCAAAGCCCTTACGCGCGAGGACCTGGTGCGACACCACCGGGAATATTACGTCGGCGCCAATGCCGTATTGGCGATGGTCGGTGATCTCAGCCCGCGGCGGGCAAAGCGCCTCGCCCGACGTCTGGCCGGCCGGCTGCCCCGGGGGAGGCCGGCGGCCGCGCTACCTGAGGTCTTGCGCCCAGACAGTGCCGTTGAACAGCGCATGGAGTTTCCCTCCACGCAGACCCACTTGCGCCTGGGCCAGCCAGGCATGCATCGCAAGGATCCGGATTATTTTCCGCTCTATATAGGCAATCATATCCTGGGCGGGGGCGGACTGGTGTCGCGCCTGTCCGAAGAGATCCGGGAGAAGCGCGGATTGTCGTACAGCGTTTACAGTTATTTCGCGCCTATGCGCGTCGAGGGACCATTCACAATGGGCTTGCAGACGCGGAACGCGGAACGTGACAAGGCCTTAACTCTGGTGCGCACGACCCTGCAGGAATTCATAGACAACGGACCCACCGAAGAGGAACTGCTCGCGGTGCAGAAAAACCTGACGGGCGGATTTCCGTTGCGTATCGACAGCAATCAGAACATCGTTGGATACCTCGCCGTGATCGGCTTCTATGACTTGCCGCTGAGCTATCTGGAAGACTTTATCCCGGCGGTCCAGGCGGTCACCGCCGCACAGATCCGTGATGCCTTCCGCCGCCGCATCGATCCCGACAAGCTCGTGACTGTGGTTGTCGGTGGTGAGCGCTAGTCCGCAGCACGGCAAGCGCGCCGGACGGCGAGGCGGCTACCCGGGTCGCGTGCGTATCATCGGCGGCGACTGGCGCAGTCGGCGTCTCGAGGTGCCGGACAGTCCCGGATTGCGTCCGACGCCGGACCGGGTGCGCGAGACGCTGTTTAATTGGCTGCAACCGTGGTTGCCGGGTGCGCGCTGCCTCGATGTGACGGCGGGCACCGGCATACTCTGCTTGGAGGCCTTGTCCCGCGGGGCGGCCTTCGCGGTGATGGTGGAGAAGTCGCCCGTGGCCGTGAGGGCGCTCGAGCTTAACCTGCAAAAACTGGGAGCCGTCCAGGCACGGGTCATCCAGGCCGACGCCGTCGGATTTCTGCAGGGTATGGCAGAGCCATTTGATATCGTTTTTCTGGACCCGCCATTTAAAAGCGATCTGATCGCCCGTTGTGCGGCACTGTTAGAAGGACGTGGCTGGGTGAAGGCCGGGGGGCTGATCTATGTCGAGGCGCCAAGCGAGATGGAGGTCCTCCCGATTCCAGACAGCTGGCGGGTGATCCGCAGCAAAATTGCCGGCCAGGTGGGGTATCATCTCGCAAAACGAAGCGCATGACGAAGGGGATCCAGCCTATGCAAATAACCGCTTTCTATCCGGGCACTTTTGATCCGATCACCAATGGGCATACGGATCTGGTTCGCCGGGCGACACGCCTGTTTGACCGGGTGGTCGTGGCGGTGGCGGCCAATCCGGTCAAAAAGCCACTGTTCAACCTTGACGAACGCGTGGCGCTGGCGCGGGCGGTGCTGGCCGATATCCATGGCATCGAGATCGTCGGTTTCGACAATCTGCTCGTGGACTGTGTGCGCCAGCACGGCGCCCGGGTGATATTGCGCGGTCTGCGGGCAGTGTCTGATTTTGAATATGAATTCCAAATGGCGGGCATGAACCGGCGTTTGGCGCCGGATATCGAGACCGTGTTCATGACGCCGTCGCAGGAAGACACCTACATCTCCGCGTCACTGGTCAAGGAGATCGCCGCCTTGGGGGGTAACGTCACAGAATTTGTGGATACCCGTGTCGCGGCTGCGTTAGCGGAAAAAATGCGCTAACATTGCCGGTATCAATCCTGAGTGAAACAATTAGGTATTTTTGTTATGGCCTTGATGATTACGGATGAATGTATCAATTGCGACGTCTGCGAACCGGAATGTCCGAACGGCGCGATTTCCCAGGGCGAGGAGATATATGTCATTGACCCCAACCTGTGTACCGAATGTGTCGGGCATTTTGAAACCTCGCAATGTGTCGATGTGTGCCCGGTGGATTGTATTCCCGTGAACCCGGATTATGTGGAGACCAGGGAACAGCTCGTGCAAAAATACGAGCAGCTGGTCAGGGCGGCCAGCTAGGCGAGCTTCACGCAGAGACCAGAAAAGCGGCGGATGCCGCTTTTTTTGGTTTCGGCCTCTCGATGCATGGCGCGCACACTAAGATGAAATCCCCTCCCGGCATGGTAGACCCGAGACCGGCGCGCCCTGCCCTGACCTCGATTCCGGGGCGCGGCCGGCGCCGGTCTCGGTGGTGGCGACAGCCGTTTACCGGCCGCATGGCCATCAGGATGCTGGCGTACTCCCTCGCCTGCTGGTGGTTCGTCCTACCGCCGGGGGCGGCACTGGCGGCGTCGCCGCCGCCGGCCGCGATCGCGAGCGCCCACCCGCTTGCGACCCGCGCCGGACATGAAGTGCTGGCCCACGGTGGTAACGCCTTCGATGCCGCGGTGGCAATTACCGCGGCGCTGGCCGTGGTCGAGCCCATGGGGTCGGGCCTGGGCGGCGGCGGCTTCTGGCTGCTGCATCGTGCCGCCGATGATCGTGACACCATGATTGACGGCCGGGAGAAAGCGCCCGCCGCCGCCGCCGCCGATATGTATCTCGACCACCACGGTGTTCCTATCCCGCGCGCGTCCTTGGACGGGGCGCTGGCGGCCGCCATTCCCGGGACACCGGCGGTCCTGGTGTATCTGGCCGAGCGCTACGGCCGGCTGCCGCTTGCAGTTAACCTGGCCCCGGCCATCCACTACGCCGAACAGGGCTTTGCCGTGAGCCCGCGTTATCAGCGTCTGGCGCAGTTGCGCCGGAAGGCGTTACGGCGCTCGCCGGCCGCGGCCAAGGTATTTCTGGCCGATGGTGAGGTGCCGCCGGAGGGTGCGCTCATCCCCCAGCCAGAGCTTGCGGCGACCCTGAGACAGTTGGCTCAAAGGGGCAAGCGCGGGTTCTACGACGGGGTGGTCGCCAGGCGCCTGGTGCGGGGCGTGCGCCAGGCCGGGGGAATCTGGACGCTCAAGGATCTGCAACAGTACCGCGTAGTGGAGCGGCGGCCGGTGCAGGGGCGCTATCGCGGCATTCGCATTACCTCCGCGGCCCCGCCGTCTTCGGGCGGTATTGTGTTGGTGGAAATGTTGAATATCCTCGGCGGTTTTTCGCTCGACGGTCTGCCAAGCTGGCAGCGCCGTCACCTTGTCATCGAGGCCATGCGTCTGGCGTATCGCGACCGCGCCCGCTTTCTGGGCGACCCCGATTATATCGATGCGCCTATCGAGCGCTTGTTGTCGCAGGCTTATGCGGACGGCTTGCGGGGTCTGATCGATCCCGGGCGAGCCAACGCAAGCACCGGCCTTGGGGCGGATATGCCTTCGGCCGGGGGGACAGGGCAGGATACCAGTCATTTTTCCGTCATCGACCGGGCAGGCAACCGGGTGGCGGCCACGCTGAGCATCAACTATCCATTCGGTTCCGCTTTTATGCCCCCGGGTACCGGTGTCGTGCTCAACAATGAAATGGATGATTTTGTCATTAAGCCGGGTGTGCCGAACGTCTACGGGCTCGTCGGCAGCCGGGCCAATGCGATCGTCCCCGGCAAGCGGCCGCTGTCCAGCATGACGCCGACGTTTCTGGAAAGCGAGGATGCCGTCGTCGTATTGGGAACGCCCGGGGGCAGCCGCATCATTACCATGGTCTTGCTGGCCGCGCTGGAATTTGCCCACGGTCGCGGCGAGGTCGGCTATGGCAATATGCAAGCCGTGTACTGGGACAAAAAAGCAAACCGTCTACAGGCGGCCAGCGATCCGCGGGGTGAAGGCCTGGCACAAGTCAAATAGCCGTCGCCGCTGCCGGCGGCAGCCCGATCCCGTGCCCGCTGTAAGAAAATTCAACTGGTGAGGTTCAGTGTGCTGTTTTCGCCGAAGTAGGCGCCCGCGTGAGCGGTCGTGGGGACCAATTCAGGCGCTTTCCCGGGTCAATGACGAGCCCCCGCCACTGCCTTTTTTGAGCGATCGCAGGATGGCATCCACCCGGTTCTCCATGGCCTTTTCCTGCTCGCGAATCCCGTCACGGATGTGTTCGAGCTCCTGCAGCCGGTCCTCCAGGGTATCGCTGGCCTGGTGAATGCGCTTGATGCTCTCCAGCCGCCGGCGCAGCTGGATCTGGTGCTCGCGCACCTGGGATTCCATCGGCGACATGATCGTCTTCAGCCAGTTGTCGGCGTCTTTGTTGGCCATCTTGAAAATGGCCCGGACCTTGGCGACGGATGATTCGAAGAACTTATTGGTCAATGTCTTTTGCTCGGTTATCAGTAAGGACAGGCCCTTGACGAACTGGTCGTGCCTGTCCTGCAGCCGCTTGATCTCCCGCTCGTAGCGCATGACCGAAAAATTGCTCGGTTTGATGTTGGTAAGGCCGTGTTCTTTCTGGAATTTCTTGTAGACCCCTTCCATCAGCTCCTTAATCTCGCGGGCCTGCTTTGACACCCCTTCCATGGTGACCATGGCGTATTTGAAGAAATTCTGCATGCACGTCTTCAGCCCGCCGGTGGTCATGCTGATTCTCATGTCCTTCTTCGTCTCGGCAATGACCTTGTCCAGGCTTTTGAGGTTCAACTGGCCGTAGAGCACGTTGGTCTGCTGGGAGAAGATGCTGCGTGTGGCCTGGAAGCGCTGCATGCTTTTCTCGAAGACGTCCTTGTCTGCCTTGACCTTTTTCATCATATGCTCGATGACGTCAAGGTTTTTGCCGTTGAGGCCGCTTAGCTCCTGGACGTGCTCATAGACGCCTTTCAGGCGCTGGGTGATGAGGATGCGTATCGCCTTGATGATATTATTGAGATCATCCTCGATATTGTCGCTGACGATCTCCTGCTTATTGGGGACAATCTCCTTGCCCAGGGCCTCTTCCAGCGCCAGGATCCGGCTGCGCTCCAGTATTTTCTTGTTGCCCTTGATCTTGCCGAGCAGGCCTTTCTGGGCGGAGACGGGATAGACGTTCTGATCCGGAATGCGCAGGATTTTTGCTGTCTCGCGGATTTGTCGGTCGATCTCCCGTTGCACTTCATCCCAGTCGCGCAGCTCGTCCCATAAGCCGTCGATCTTATTCAGCACCACGATACGCCCTTTTCCCGCACCGCTCTTGCCGTCACCAATGTGGTCGTGCCAGACCTGGATATCCGTCTTGGTCACGCCGGTGTCGGCGGCAAGGATGAACAGCACCGCGTGCGCGCTGGGCAGCAGGTTCAAGGTAAGTTCCGGCTCGGCGCCAAGGGCATTGAGCCCGGGTGTATCGAGGATCACCAGGCCTTTGTCCAACAAGGGATGCGGGTAATTGATAATCGCGTGACGCCACCTGGGGATTTCGACCTTCCCCTCCTCGGTCTTGAGCATGCCCTGCTGGGTTTCGTCCTCGGCCACGTGCAGACCCAGACTCTGCGCTTCCTTGGGCTCGACTTCCTTGATCTCGACGATGTGCTTCAGGGCTTCGATCATTTTCTCCGGGGTTTTGGTGTCGAGGTTGATGGTTTTCCACTCGTCCTCGAAGCCCTTGTATTCGGCGACGGTTGTGCCATTGCGGCGGGTTTCGATCGGCAACAGTCGAAGCGACGGCCGGCTCCCGGAATCATATAGCAACTCGGTGGGGCACATCGTTGTGCGTCCTGCATTGGACGGCAGGATGCGCTGGCCGAAATTGGCAAAGAAGATGGCGTTGATCAGCTCGGATTTGCCGCGCGAGAACTCTGCGATGAAGGCGATATACAGTTTGTCATCGCGCAGCGTGGTTAGAATGTAGTCCAGGCGCTGCTCGATCCGGGCCTCGCTCAGTTCTTGCTGCTGGAGCCACGATCGGAAATCGCCGATGGCATCGGCAAGCATCCGCCGCCAGTCGCTGTAGGCCGCAAAGTGTTTTTCGATGCCCTTTTGTGTCATTCCCGCACCCAAAATCAGTAATTATGAAAAATATCATCTTTCGCGCATAAGGCGGAAGCGGGCAAACAGGCGGAGCGCTTGAATTGGGTTGGCCAAGAAATCTTGTTCGGCCCCCATGTGCCAGATCTGCATGCCGCTGCTGACAATAAATATATCAGCAATTCATAAAGTTAAGTTAGTTTAATGATGCTTTGTCTTAAGTCTAGACCAGAACCGTGCCGTGGTACACAAAGACCCCGTAGTTCTATTCAGATTCTAGGACAAAAAACCGGTTGGCGCTGCCCGGCAGCCGTGGTCGCCGACCACTACAGCGTGTTGCGGAATCGGGCGCCAACAGACGCGAAGTCACATCCGCAGCCCCGGGTTTCCGCGCGACTCAGCCGGGACGGGTGACGTCAAGCCCTGGCGGGACCTTTTGTGGGCAGCGCAGGCACAGCGCCTTGGTTTTGCCCTTCTGCCCCTGCAGCAGAAGCACCTGTTTTTTAGGCAGCCCGAACTGTTTGGCCATGAAGCGCAGCAGCTGATCGTTGGCTTCGCCGTCCACGGGTGGCGCCGCAATCCGCACTTTCAGGTGATCGCCGACCACATCGGCGAGTTCGTCACGACCGGCACGGGGCTGGACCCGGACCCGGACAATGAGGTCATCGGCGTTCCAGTGGTACCAGCGCGCTGCGGGCGAATTCATAGCAGCGCCGCGCCGATCTGGCCAAGCGGTCGAATCAGAAGGATTAAGATGAGCTGCAGCACGACGAATACAATGAGGGGTGACAGGTCCAGCCCCGATACGGGAGGGATGATCTGCCGCGCGGGACGCATCAGCGGCTCGGTCAGGCTTGCGAGCAGACCCACCACCGGATTGTAGCCGGCCGCGGGGTTGATCCAGCTGATAACGATGCGGATGATCATGGCGACAATAAAGATATAAATGGCCATGCGCAGCAGTTGCGCCAATGACAAAACCACCAAACCCCATGGATGCCCGGCGTAGCCATCCTTTATCAGCACGACAAGAAATACTTCCAGCGCCTGCAGCGCCAGTAACAACGCCACTGATGCGAGATCAACGCCCCACAGACCGGGTATCAGGCGTCGTAGCTGGATTAACGGCAGGTTGGTGATCTTTACGATGGCCTGGGAGATGGGGTTGTAGAAGTCCGCGCGCACCAACTGGAACAAAAAACGCAGCATGACCGCGAGTATATAGAGGCCAAACACTACCTGGATCAGGTACACAATTGCCTGTCCCAATGGATTAGTCATTGCTCACCCCCAAACATATCAGCCAGTTCACGCGAGCGCTCCACCGCGGCGGTGACGGCCCTGCGAAGCGCCGCATGGATGCCGGCATCCTCCAGGACCGTGATCGCCCGCTCGGTGGTGCCGCCGGGCGAGGTGACCCGGCGCCGCAACTGCGCCGGTTCCTCTCCGCCTTCCAATGCCATCTTAGCCGCCCCAAAGGCGGTTTCCAGGGTGAGCAGGCGGGCCGTTTCCCGGCCGAGGCCATGTTCGACCGCGGCCTGCTCCAGTGCCTCCATCAGCAGGAAAAAATACGCCGGACCGCTGCCGGAGAGCGCTGTCACGACGTCGAGCTGGTCTTCGTTTTTGACCCACACGGCGATCCCGACAGACCGCAGAATGCTCTCGGCCTCATCACGACCGCCTGCATCGACCCGGTCGTTGGCGATCATCCCAGTGGCGCCAGAGCCAATCAGGGCGGCGGTATTGGGCATCGCCCGCACGATGGCCTGTTTTCCGCCGAGCCAGCGTTGCAGGTCCGTGGTGCGGATACCGGCGGCGATAGAGATGACAAGTGGCTGCTTTTCCTGGACCGCTGGCGCCAGTTCCATGGCGACGGATTTCAGGATCTGCGGTTTAATGGCCAGCAGCAGGACATCGGCCTGGCTGGTGACCGCGCCGTTGTCGGCGTAAGCGGCGAGCCCCAGAAGCTCCTTCATGGTCTGGCGCTGGCCGGCGTCGGGATCGGCCAGCAGGATCCGTGACCTGTCCCAGCCATTGGCCAATAGACCGCCAGCCAGGCTGCGTGCCATATTGCCGGCACCGATAAAACCGATGGTTTTGTTTTTCATAGGCCTCGCATGCGCAATCGTGTTCTCGTTGGTGAAAGCCGTCGCGGGCGGCGAAAATCGCGCTGACAGCGATCGGGTTGTTGTCCAGTCTGTAGGGGTTTGGCCTGCTGGCGTTCCCTTGTTTGTCCGTTGCGGCCAGTTATACTAGAAAAAGCCGCCCAGCAAAAATATTGTCGGTATTGTAAGTTATCCGGAGCCACCATGGATATCGCTGAGTTACTGGCGTTTGCCTATAAACAAAACGCTTCAGATCTGCATTTATCAGCCGGTTTGCCGCCCATGATTCGCGTCGACGGCGAGGTCAAGCGCATCAATGTCGACCCGCTGGATGACCGCATCGTGCATAACATGGTCTACGATATCATGAACGACAAGCAGCAGAAGGACTACGAGGAGTTCCTCGAGTGCGACTTTTCCTTTGAGCTGCCCAATATCGCCCGTTTCCGTGTCAACGCGTTTAATCAGAATCGTGGGCCGGCCGCGGTTTTCAGAACCATTCCATCCAAGATTCTCACTCTGGAACAACTCAATGCGCCGGAAATTTTCAAAAAGATCTCCGACCAGCCCCGGGGCATTGTGCTGGTGACGGGGCCTACCGGTTCCGGTAAGTCGACGACCCTGGCGGCGATGGTGAATCATGTTAATGAGACCCGCCATGAGCATATCCTGACCGTTGAGGACCCCATCGAGTTTGTGCACAGTAGCAAGAATTGCCTGGTGAACCAGCGTGAGGTCGGAAAGGATACCCTGGGTTTCAATGAGGCGCTGCGTTCCGCCCTGCGCGAGGACCCTGACATTATTCTGGTCGGCGAGATGCGTGACCTCGAGACGATTCGCCTGGCCCTGACCGCGGCCGAGACCGGTCATCTGGTCTTCGGTACCCTGCATACCAGCTCCGCCGCCAAGACCATAGACCGTATTGTTGATGTGTTCCCGGCCGCGGAGAAAGACATGGTCAGGGCCATGCTGTCGGAGTCGCTGCGCGCCGTAATCGCACAGACGCTGCTCAAGAAAATCGGCGGCGGGCGCCTGGCGGCGCACGAGATCATGATCGGCACAGCGGCCATTCGCAATCTGATCCGGGAAAACAAGATCGCGCAGATGTACTCCGCGATCCAGACCGGCCAGGGCCATGGGATGCAGACCCTGGATCAGAACCTGCTGGAACTGGTACAAGCCCATCAAGTGACCATGGACGAAGCGCGGACCAAGGCCGCGAACAAGGAGAGCTTCGGGGCGAGCGGCGCGGCGGGAGCCGCCGCCTCGTTTGGAGGAAAGAAGTAAATGGTTTTCAGTGACCTTCTGAAGCTGATGAAACAGAAGAAGGCGTCGGACCTGTTCATCACCGCCGGTGTGCCGCCTTCGATCAAGGTCGACGGCAAGGTAACGCCGGTCACCAAGCAGCCGCTGACACCGGAGCAGGCCCGGGCGATGTCCTACGGGATCATGAATGAGGAACAGCGGCGCCAGTTTGAAGCCAGCAATGAATGCAACTTCGCCATCGCGCCGCAAGAAATCGGTCGTTTCCGTGTCAATATTTTCATGCAGCAGCAGCGCGTGGGCATGGTCTTGCGCACCATTGAAACCGAGATCCCCCGTTTTGACGAATTGAACCTGCCCAAGACGCTTGCAGACATCGCGTTGACCAAGCGTGGCATGGTGATCTTTGTCGGCGGGACGGGTTCGGGCAAGTCCACGTCGCTGGCGGCGATGATCGGCTATCGTAATGAATACAGTTATGGGCATGTCATTACGATAGAGGATCCTATTGAGTACGTTCATCAGCACAAAAACTGTATTATCACGCAGCGGGAAGTGGGCGTGGACACCGAATCGTTTGATGCGGCGCTGAAAAATACCTTGCGGCAGGCGCCGGACGTGATCCTGATCGGCGAGATCCGCAGCCGTGAGACCATGGAGTATGCCATCCAGTTTGCGGAGACCGGCCACCTGTGCCTGGCGACGCTGCATGCCAACAGCTCCAATCAGGCCATGGACCGTATCATCAACTTCTTTCCCGAGGACCGGCGCAACCAGTTGCTGATGGATATGTCGCTCAACTTGAAGGCGGTGATCGCCCAGCGCCTGATTCCGATAAAAACGGGCAAGGGCCGTATCCCGGCGGTGGAGGTGATGATCAACTCGCCCTTGATCGCCGATCTTATTCTCGAAGGCAATGTTCATGAATTGAAGGATCTCATGGCCAAGTCCACCGAGGCCGGCATGCAGACCTTCGATCAGTCGCTGTTCAATCTCTACGAGGCGGGTCTCGTTTCCTATGAGGAGGCCTTGCGTAACGCGGACTCCATCAACGATCTGCGCCTGCGCATCAAGCTGGAAAGCAAGGGTGCGAAGAAAGGCGCCCTGGGCGACTCGATGCAGAATGTGACCTATACCTGATGATGTTAATCATGGTGTCGGCAAGCCCCCGGCCGGGGGCTTTTGTTTATGAACCTGGACGCCTTGTCGGCAGAAAGTGCTGTTATGATGCCTGTCGTGAGGCGGATTTTTTTGTCTCGGCCGACCCGCAGGTCGGATCAGGCCGGGACTTGGGCCGGACCGGACTTGCGGCCCCCCGAGACATCTGTTAAAGAGTGCTCGTTGCACGTTGGTGTCAACGGTCGCGAAACATACATACGAACATTATCTGTGCCTATGCAGCAGCTGAAAATTGAGGACTTGCAGAACACCGTTTTGCCTCCCCATCTGCCGGCGGCAACAGAGCTGGGTGTGTGGAAACGCAGTACCGGGTACGAAGTTGTGATGCCTTATCGTCGTGGCTGGGTGTACTGGAGCTCGCTCTCGGCAGGGCTGCTGCTGCTCGTCGCCGCCACTGTAGTGGCGTCGTGGTTGCCGATTGCTGGTCCAGCCGCACGCGTGCTCTTAGTGGTCGGCTTAGCCACGCTTGTTGCGGTCCATACCGTGTATCTATTGGTCAAAATATTCCAGGTTCGAGGGGCAAAAATCAAAATCGATATGACCCCGGTGACGCTTACCATGACGCCCGTGCGACCGCACGGTGTGCAAGGCAAGGTTCGTAAAGTGCCATTGCGTGAGATCGTAGATGTCAGTATCGATGAACGGCAAGGTATCTGCTTAAACGGTGTGAATTCAGAAGTGGCCAACCGCGTGTGGGTTGGCCGAGGCTTGAAAGCTGACGACCTCTATTATCTCGCACTTCTTGTTGGGCAAGTGAGGACCTTTCCCATTCCGAAAATCTACGCTGCGCCGTCCAGGAACTGAACCAGAGCAGCTCTGGGGCGTGTACGGCGGGGATGCCTTGCAGCAGGATCGCCTCCCCTGGCCCCGTAAACTTCCGCGCAGCGCATCAAACCAAGCAGAGGGGAATTCACGTGCTGGCATTCGCGGGCGATGTGATCATGTCTGAACGAGCTCGAAGACGAGCTTGCCGCCCACTAGGGTGTGGGTCACGCGGCCATGGAACTCCCAGCCCAAGAAAGGCGTATTGTGACCACGGCTCGCCAGTTTGTCTTCCGTCAGCGTCCAGTGCGCATCAGGGTCGAACAGGCAGACATCGGCCGTCGCGCCAATGCCGAGATGACCGCTGTCCACACCGATGATCGCCGCCGGTTGGGCGGTGAGCAGTGAGATGGCCTCCGGCAGGGAGAGCAGCCGGTTGTCAACGAGTTTGAGCGTCAACGGCAACAGGGTCTCCAGGCCTGAAATGCCGGGTTCCGAGGCGCTGAAGGGCGCAAGCTTGGCGTCGGATTCATGCGGTTGGTGGTCCGAACAGATCGCGGCGACCACCCCTTCTTTAACGGCCTGGCGCAGTGCCTCAAGATCGCGGTGACTGCGCAACGGCGGCACCACGTGGCACTGGGTGTTGAAGAATCCGATATCGTGCTCGGTTAAATGCAGGTGGTGAGCCGTCACATCGGTACTCACACGTAAGCCACGTGCCTGGGCCTCCATGACCATGGTCATCGCCCTGGCGCTCGAGAGCTGGCAGAAATGGGCGCGCACGCCGGTTTGCTCAATCAGCGCAAGGTCGCGCGCCAGCACGACTGTCTCCGCCGCCTCGGGGATGCCAGGCAACCCCAAGCGAGTACTCACTTCGCCTTCGTGCGCGCAGCCGTCTCCGGTCAGCCAGGGGTCCGAGGGGTGCAGAAAAACGGTGAGATCGAAGCTCGCGGCGTACTCCAGCGCCCGGCGCATGACCAAAGTATCCGTAATGGGCTCAAGCGCATTGGTGAAGCCGACGCAGCCGGCCTCATCCAGTGCTTCCATGTCCGCAAGATGTTTGCCTTTGAGCCCGCGTGTCAACGCGCCGAGCGGGTGTATGAACGCCATGCCAAAGCGCCAGGCCCGCTGCTGAATGAGCTGTGCCATGGCCGGGGTATCGATCACCGGATCGGTGTCCGGCGGGCAGCACAGGGTGGTGATCCCGGCAGAGACGGCCGCGCGTGCCTCGCTTTCTATGGTGGCCTTGTACTCCAGCCCCGGTTCCCGCGGTCGGCAGCGCAGGTCCACGAGTCCGGGACAGACGATTTTACCGCTGGCATCGAGCGTCCGCGTCGCCTTGAATCCCTCAGGCGGCGCGCCCACGCCGACGACAAATCCCTTTTTGTCGAGATAAAGATCTGTGACGGCGTTGACCTTGTGAGCCGGATCAATCAGGTGGCCGCCCGTGATTACCATGCCCATCAGACCGGTCTCCTGTTCCGCGCCGTTTGTCCGCCCATGATCAGCGCCATGACCGCCATGCGTACGGCAATGCCGTTGGTGACCTGCGGTAGGATGACTGAGCGCGGGCCATCGGCAATGCTCGAATCGATCTCCAGCCCACGGTTCATGGGGCCGGGATGCATGACGATGACATCGTCTTTGGCGGCCGCCAGCTTATCGCGGGTAAGACCGAAAAGATTGAAATATTCCTGTGCGCTGGGGATGAGTGCGCCGTGCATGCGTTCGCGCTGCAGGCGCAGCATGACCACGACATCGACGCCCTCCAGGCCCTGGCTCATATCGTGGAAGGTATGCACACCCAGTTTTTCCACTGCGGTTGGCAGCAGGGTTTTGGGGGCGATGACGCGGATCTCGGGTACACCCAGGATATTGAGCGCGTGGATCAGTGAACGGGCGACCCGCGAGTGCAGGATGTCACCGACAATGGCGACCTTCAGCTGCGTGAAATCGCCCTTGTAACGGCGGATGGTAAAGGTATCGAGCATCGCCTGGGTGGGATGGGCATGGCGGCCGTCGCCGGCATTGATGATGCGCACATGCGGCGGCAGATATCTGGCAATGAGGTAAGCGGCACCGCTGTCGCTGTGCCGGACAATGAACAGGTCCGTATGCATGGCCTCCAGGCTGTTGATGGTATCGAGCAGGGTTTCACCTTTATTGGTGGCCGAGATGCCGACATTAAAATTGATGACATCGGCCGACAGGCGCTTGGCGGCGATCTCAAAAGTGGTGCGGGTGCGGGTACTGGCTTCAAAGAACAGGTTGACGACGGTCTTGCCTCGCAATAGCGGCACTTTCTTGATTTCCCTCTCGCCGATGGAAATGAAGGATTCGGCGGTATCGAGGATATCGAGCAGCGTTTGACGGTTAAGTCCCTCAATCGTCAGGAAATGACGCAGGCGCCCCTCGTCGTCGAGCTGCAGCCCCTCGCCCTCGTTCATGCGCCGACCTCTTGTATGCTCAGTCGCAGCGTTTCGGGTCCGCCGTCCTCTCCGGTGCGGGTCAGCTTGACATGCTGGTTGCGTTCGAGCTTCATGGAAGCTCCCGCTACGTCAGGCTGGATCGGTAATTCCCGGCCATCGCGCTCAATCAGCACAATGAGTCTGATCGAGGCCGGCCGGCCGAAGTCAAAGATCTCGTTCATCGCGGCGCGAATGGTTCGCCCGGTGTGCAGGACATCGTCCACTAGAATGATATGGCGGTCGTCGATGTTGACCGGAAGGCTCGAGGTTCTCACCTGGGGGTTGAAGCCGATGCGGGTGAAGTCGTCGCGATAAAAAGAGATGTCCAGGGTGCCGAGGGGCTCTTTCAGGCCCAGCATCTGGTGCAGATACCCGGCGATCCAGGTGCCGCCGGTGTGGATCCCGATCATCAAGGGATTGCGAGCCAGTTGCGGGCGCAGAATCTCCGCCGTGCGCTGAAGTATGGCCGGGATATCGATCTCGTCAGTCAAGGCAGACTCCGGGATCGATCCTCGAGAAAGCTCTGCAAAATGGCCTGGGCGGCCAGTTTGTCAATGTCTGGTTTATGCTGGCGTTTGCCGTTGCGTCCGGCATCCGTGAGCATGGCTTTTGCCGCGATCGTCGTCAGTCTTTCATCGACCATATGTACCGGCAGATTGTACCGGCCCTTGAGCCGATCACCAAACCGGCGCGCGGCTCGCGTAAGCTCGCTTTCCGTGCCGTCCATGTTCAACGGCAACCCTACCACCAGCCAGTCGGGTTCCCACTCGGCAATAAGGCCTGTAATTTCAGCCCAATCCGGCCCTTTTTTCGTCGCATTGACGGTCGTCAGGGCTTGTGCCAGGCCGGATTGGGTGCTGCCGACCGCAACGCCGATGAATTTCTCACCGTAGTCGAACGCGAGCACTGTGTGCGACTTCAAGCATGCCCCGTATCGGTGGAGAGGGTGGCGAGGTCGACGCCTAGGCGTTGCACAGCCGCTTGCCAGCGTTGATCGATGGGGGTGTGAAAGATAATGTCGCTGTCCGCCGGTCCGTTAAGCCAGGCGTTGGCGGCAATTTCCTCCTCGAGCTGCCCGGGGGCCCAACCGGCATAACCCAGTGTGACGAGACAGCTTGCCGGACCGTGGTTCTCGGCCGTGGCCGCCAGGATATCGAGCGAAGTCGATACACCCAGGGTCTCGGTAATCGAAAGAGTTGACTCCCAATTACCCAGCGGCTCGTGCAGGACGAAGCCGCGATTGTTCTGTACCGGACCGCCCTGGTAGATTGGCATGTCCAGGTTGGCCGCATGTTCGGTATTAATATTGAGCTGCGCCAGGATGTCGCCCAAGGTCAGGCTGAGCAGACGATTGATAGTGATGCCCATGGCACCTTCACTGCTGTGTTCACAAATCAGCGTCACGGTGCGGGAGAAATTGGGGTCCGCAAGGTTGGGCATGGCGATCAGAAAATGATTGCTCAATGACAGTGCGCTGTTCATAGGAAATAGTATCAGGCAGCGTCCTGCCGGTTGCAAGGTGTCCCAACAATTAGTTGCTGAGGCCTCTTAACCCACGTTGATGTGCCGGTTAATCGCTGGTCCAGCCGTTTTTGTTAAGCAGCCAGTAGCGTGTGATGTGCATGATATCGGTCTCGGCGCGGATATCGGGAGGGAACGGCGCGAAAGGCGCCGCCAGGGCGACGATGCGCACGGCCGCATCGTCGAGCAGTTTGTGCCCGGATGACTGGCGGATTGTGACTGAGTTGACGCTGCCGTCGGTGTTGATCGCCACATCGAGCAGGAGTCGTCCGGAAAGGCCCCGCCGCAGGGCCTCTTCCGGATAATTGAGCTGCCCGACCCGTTCCACCTTCGCGCGCCAGGCCTCGTGGTAGGCGGCGTACTTGTATTCGCGGGTGCGGGCGTTGACGTACTTGCGTTTGGGCCGTTGTTGAAATTCCTGCCAACGGCGGTCCATCTCGGCGTTCAACTGCGCCCGCTCAAACTCGATGTCCGCCGTGTTGAGCAGAC
Source organism: Acidiferrobacterales bacterium (assembly GCA_947258385.1). GTDB lineage: Bacteria > Pseudomonadota > Gammaproteobacteria > Acidiferrobacterales > SZUA-150 > CAMYII01. Next base: position 49,293 of record CAMYII010000052.1, on the reverse strand, counting down.
CGGGGCTGAGGGCCGCGAGGGCCGGGTCCCGCTGTTCGGGCTGCGGGTCGAGCGATCTGATCTGTCTTTCCGCTTGGTCCAGCGCCAGCAGGTCCATGATTTCCTGTTCGCTCCGTGCCGGGGTTTGTGGGGTCGGTTGGTGCACCGGGAGCGGATTGTCCATATCGCTGATTTCCTGTACCGGCAGCGGCTTGCGAACGATATCCGGGGTTTCGCTGTTACCGCCGCCATCCTGGTTCGCTTGGGCCAGATAGTCGGCCTTGTCCGGCGCCTGTTCGGTCTGCGTCTGTACGAGCGTAATCTCCAGGTTTGGCAGACCCTCCAGGGCTCGTAACTTGGGGAAGGCGAAGGTGATACCCAGGATGATGACCATATGCAGGAGAAACGAGCTGAAAACGCTCAATCCCAGGCGGTCGCTATGGGTAAATCCAGGTATATCTGTTGTCACCGTGGACATGGCGAACTAATCCGTTGCTACTAAAAGATCCCGCAATTGCATATCGTTAAGTCACGGCAGGTTAATGACAATTATAACGTCTCTGTAAAGACTTGTAGTGTTTGTCGTGCCAGGGTGCGGGGTGTTGGAGGACGGGGGGCGCAGCATCAGGGTGCCCATTGCACCTGGGTAGCATCGGGCAAGGGCGCCACCAGCCGGTTTGTCAGCGCCGCGTGGGCGTGGACGGTCCCGTCGGCAGCCGTCAGCAGTGCGTCTTTGATGCGCATTTGGCTGCCGATACGCCGCCAGGATGCGGGGCCGGCGGCAAACAGGGCGTGACAGGCTGCGCTTGCCTCGGTGGCGCTGCCGTGGATGACGGCCACCGCCCGGCTCGCTGTCGCCGGCCTGCCGGTCTCAGGGTGCAGCAGCTTGTGATAGCGTTGACCCCGGTCCTCAGCCCGCAGACTGCAGGCCGCCTCGCCGTCTTGCAGATAAAGGGTCAGCGCGCCGTTGCCCGGTAGCAGGCGCGGCACCGTGAGCTGCCAGTGCCCGTGTCTGTCTTGGCCCAGCACGCGCGCGGTGTTGCCAATTTGCACCCTCGCCTGGCGGATGCCCAACGATTGCAGATACGCGATGGCGATGTCTACCGCGTGGCCGTGGGTCAGCATGCCGAAGTCGATCTTGACCAAGGCGTTGTTGCTTCGGATCCTGATGCCGTCCAAAGACAGATCCGACATACGCGGACGCGCCCGCAGGATTGCCTCGATCTCCTGCGGCGCGGGCGGTTGCTTGGGCAGCGGCGTACGGTCAAAACCCCACAGTTCCAGCAGGGCGCCCATGATCGCGGGGTTGTAAAGGCCTTCGCTGGCCTGGTAAAAGCCCATAGAGTCTCTCACCAGCTTATACAGCGAGGGGTTGATCGAGGCCCACTCCTGGGTTTGCAGCAGCGCGTTCATCCGCCGCAGTCCCTTGGAACGCCCGGGCTGGATGATGGCATCGAGCCTATTGAGATCGGCGAACAGGGTGTCCAGCCCCCGGCGCGCGCTCGCGGTGTCATAGCCGATGATCTGGACCTTGACGCAGGTGTCGAAGGGCCCACAGACCTGCCGCTGCACCGTCCCATCTGAGCAACCGCCGAGCGCAAAAAGACAAACGCCCACGAGCCAGGTCTTGCGATGCCTCACTGCAGTTTGCGTTCCACGACGTCCAGCAAGCCGGCGCTGATATTCAGAGCGTAGAGCTTATCCAGCTCGCGAATGCAGGTGGGGCTGGTCACATTGACCTCGGTGAGGTAGTCCCCGATCACATCGAGGCCAACGAACAGCAAGCCTTTCTTGCGCAGCGTCGGACCGACTTGTGAGCAGATCCAGCGGTCGCGCTCGCTGAGCGGTATGCCCTCGCCGCTGGCCCCGGCCGCAAGATTCCCGCGAAACTCCCCTGTGGCCGGTATGCGCGCCAAGGCATACGGGACCGGCTCCCCGTCGACCATGAGAATTCGCTTATCGCCATGGCTGATTTCCGGGACAAAGCGCTGCGCCATGATGGAGCGGCTGCCGTTGCGGGTCAGGGTCTCTATGATCACCGCGACATTGGGGTCCTGATGGCTCGCGCGGAAAACGGAAGCGCCCCCCATGCTGTCCAGCGGTTTCAGCACGATGTCCCCATGCTCATCGAGGAACGCACGCAGATGCCGCGCCTGGCTGCTGACCAGGGTGGGCGGAATGCACTGCGGGAACCAGGCGGCGAACAACTTTTCGTTGGCATCACGCAGGCTCTGCGGTTTATTGATTACCAGCACGTTTTGCGCTTCCGCGAGCTCGAGCAGATAGGTGGTGTAGATGTACTCCATATTGAACGGCGGGTCCTTGCGCATGAGTATGGCATCTAGGACGCTTAGGGCTTGGGTGGTTTCCTCAGCCAGATCGAACCAGCGTTGCTCATCCTCGTACAGGGCCAGCCTGCGCATGCGTGCATGGCTGCTGCCGTCGCGCAGAAAAATATCACTTTGCTCCATGTAGTGGATTTGCCAGCCGCGGGCCTGCGCCTCCAGCAGCATGGCGTAGGTGCTGTCCTTATGGAGTTGGATGGACCCGATCGGGTCCATGATAACGCCGAGCTTGATCATTTACTGCAGGGCGCCCAGTTCACGCGCTGCCGCCAGCAGTGCCAGGCGGGCGATGACGCCGTAGGCGTAGAAGCGGTTGGCGTTGGCGTCCGGCGCCTTGTTCTGGTCGGGTGTTGTGCAGGATTCGGCGAAGGCCAGGGGTTCGAAGTGCATGCCTGGGGCGTTGAGGTTCTCATTCGGGCCGCGGCCGGTATGCACCCGGTAAAAGCCGCCGACCACGAAATGGTCAATCATATAGACGACGGGCTCAGCCACTGCCTGCTGGCTGCCCCAGGTCTCAAACGTATAAACGCCTTCTTGAACCAGAATGTCGGTGACGGCCTGTCCTTCCTTGACGCGCGCCATCTTGTTTCGCTGCTTGCGGTTCAGTTCCCGCACTTCCTCGCCGCTGTGCGCGGTCATGATGCCCATGCCGTAGGTGCCGGCATCGGCCTTAATGAAGACATAGGGCTTTTGTTTTATACCGTATTGATCGTATTTCGCCTGAATCTGCTCGATCGCCTCCTCGACATTCCTGACCACGCAGTCCTCTCCGGCCCGGTTTTTGAAGTCAATTTTGCCGCATTTGCGGAAGATAGGGTCGATCAGCCAGGGGTCGAGAGCGGTCAGCTCGGCGAATTCCTTGGCGACACGCCGGTAGTGGGCAAAATGATCGGATTTGAGCCGGTTCGACCAGCCCAGACCCAGCGGCGGCACCACCGGCTGTTCGAGATCCTCCAGGATTCTTGGTCGCCCCCCCGATAGGTCGTTGTTTAGTATGACGAAGCAGGGTTCAAAGTCAGCGACCGCGATTTTGTCGCCGTGGCGTTCGAGCGGCTCCAGGGTCACGCTCTGGCCGGAAGGCAGGTCAACCGTCAGCGGAGCAGCCAGCTCCGCGATCAGCGAGCCGACGCGGACCTCGAAGCCGGCCATCACCATCATTTTCACCAAGGCAACGACGCTCTCCAGATAATACAGATTCCGCGTGTGGCTTTCCGGGACCAGCAAAACCCTGCAGGCCGTGGGGCATACGCGCTCAGCCGCGGATTGGATTGCCTGCACGGACAAGGGGTGGAACGCCGGATTGAGGTTGTTGAAGCCGGCTGGAAACAGATTGGTGTCAACGGGCGCCAACTTGAAGCCGGCGTTGCGCAAATCGACCGAGGCGTAAAACGGGGCAGGGGTATCCAGCCACTGGCTACGAAACCAGTGCTCGATGCGGGCCTGGCGTTCCAGCAGGTGTTCCTCGATTTCCTGTAGCGGTCCTGTCAGCGCCGTTGTCAGATGCGGGACCGCGTGCAAGTGCTCAATGGTCATAATTTGTCACTCTTTAGCCGGCAAATTATACCAGTGATATTGCAGGTTTCTCAGTTTTTTCTCGATATGCGCGGATTCATTACTATTGGCATATTTCCTGCTTATACTTAATTTGGAGATGTTTTGACACCATGGGGACATCACGGCTGAGCCGCATCGACCTGTGGGCCGGGTGCCGGGCACGGTAAACGGCGCAGGGGCAGGTTTGGCCGGGTATCCCAGGACGTGGATTTTCCGTGTTATTTGTGCTAACAAATCATTATCCTAGGCGGAAAAGTGCAGAATTTACCTTTAGTAGTGTCGGTTTTCTGTTGCCACGTGACGGAAACGGATTGGTGTCGAGCAGACAAGACCTTCAGATTGGATTGGGGTAGGTTCCTGTGGCCATCAAAGTCATGATTATCGATGACAGCAACACCATACGGCGCACGGCTGAGGCGCTGCTAAGGAAGGCCGGATACACGGTGTTCACCGCGGCCGATGGTTTTGAGGCCATGTCCATGATTACGGACAACGAGCCCGATATCGTCTTCGTCGATATCATGATGCCGCGGCTCGACGGTTACCAGACCTGCCAACTGATTAAAAACAATAAAAAATTTAGAGATACCCCAGTGATTATGTTATCGAGCAAAGACGGGTTATTTGATCGCGCGCGCGGGCGCATCGCGGGCTCGCAGGAGCATGTCAATAAACCATTTACCCAGGAAGAGTTGATTGATGTGATCAACAAATATGTGCACTAGTACACCTGTTTAGGCAGGGTTAACGGCAACCAAACCAGTTGAGACCATGGAGTGAAAAATGGCCATTAAAAACGTCCTCGTCGTCGATGATTCCCCAACCGATACGCATGTTCTGGCAGAAATGCTTAAGAAAAACGGCTTTAATGTCTTGCAGGCCGCGAGCGGAGAAGACGGGATAGAAAAGGCGAAATCAGACAAACCCGACCTGGTGCTGATGGACGTGGTGATGCCGGGTATGAGCGGTTTTGAAGCGACGCGGGCCATCGCCAAAGATCCGGAAACCTCGCACATACCGATAATCATCTGCTCGACCAAAGACCAGGAAACCGATAAGGCCTGGGGTTTGAGGCAAGGCGCCAGAGACTATCTGGTAAAACCGATCGACGAAAAGACGCTGATCGCGAAGATCAAGGCATTGTGAGCTTATGATGCAGACCAGACAGGACCCGCTTGGCCTGTTGCACAAGATGCAACAGGAGGGGATCGCCAATGCGCCGGGATTGCCGGAGGAGGTGCAGGCCAAAGAGCTGTGGTCCGGGGTTGGTTTCCGGGTCGACGACACCAGGTTCGTGACGCCGCTTGATCACGTCACTGAAGTACTCTTGTGTCCGGATGTCACGCATGTGCCGCGAACGAAGTCCTGGCTCAAAGGAATCGCCAATGTCCGCGGCAACCTGTTGACGATAGTCGACCTAGCGGAGTTTTTTGGCAAACAGCCGGTCTTCATCGACCTGAGATCAAGGATCCTGGTCATGAATGTCGAGGGTTTGAGCACCGGTTTGCTGGTCAGCGAAGTCTACGGTCTGCGCCACTTTGACGAGGAACAGGAGAGGCAGAATCTAGCCGGGCTGGATGACCCAGCCATGGCGAATACGCGTGGCGCGTTTTTGCATGATAACGTCCTGTGGGGCGTGTTTGACATGCATTTATTGGCGGAAACCCCGGCATTTCGGCATGTTGCTGCGTAGACCCAAAGACGCCGGGGTTCTCTTTGGCCATTTTTTTACAACGGGATGAATTAATGGCGGCCCGATATGGGCAAATCTTCCTGGATGCGAGGTATGAGTCATGGCTTTATTTGCAAAGAAGCACACCCTGATTGATCAGCCTTCCGAAGATGTGATTGATCTGTCTGCAGAGGAGGCTGTCGCAGAAGTTGCGCTGGCTGAGAGCGACAGACGTAGACCTGCCGGTACCGGCGGGCGGGCCAAGGTGCTCGACCTCAAGGTACTGGGCATTATGCTGTTCTTGACGGTTATCGCGATTGGTTGGTTGTTTTTTCAGAATGCCCGCCAGGCAGAGCGTGATACGCGCTACATCGAGCAGTCAAGCCAGATGCTGATGCTCTCACAACGCCTGGCCAAGGACGCACGTGAGGCGGTGCTTGGACGGGAGACCGCGTTTAAAACGCTTGCCGAATCGCGCAAGCAGTTCGAGACGATTATCAATGGGTTGAAAGATGGCAGCGCCACGATCGGCATCCCGGCGAGCCCCAGCAAAGTGCGGGGTACCGAGCTGTTCGAGTTGCAGAAAGTCTGGGCGCCAAAACCCAATGCCGGTACGCGCGCGCAGGTTGATCAGATTCTCAGCCAGGAGGAGGCGCTGTTCGCCCTGCGTGACCATGTGCTCGCCATCAACCAGCTAAGCCCGCTGCTGTTGTCTATCACTGATGAAATCGTGGAACTCGGTGTGAATGCCGGGATGAGCCAGAAGTACCTCTACATCGCCAGCCGTCAGGGCATGTTGAGTCAGCGTATCGCCAAGGACGTCAACCTGTTCGCCCAGGGTGGTGATGACGCGGCCGTGGCAGCCGCCCAGTTCGGTAAGGATTCGAAGCTGTTCAAGGATACCGAGTTACGGTTGCGCAAGGTCGCACCGCCCGGGATTCGTTCCAAGTTGAACGAGGCCGCCGAGGTCTTCGAGGAGATGAACAGCCACGTGGAAGGCATCCTCGGCAACGCCGCCGAGCTATTCGTGTCACAACGCGCCAGCCAACAAGTATTCGGGCAAAGTGACTTTCTCTCAACCAAGGTCCGGGAACTGGTCGATGCCTACGGTCGCCTGTCGGAACAGCGGCAGATGTTTGTGTGGGCGGCGGTCGCTTTGTCGGCCGTGTCGATCTTTCTTTTGCTGGCGATGGGGTGGCGACTGCTTAGTGATGAGAAGGAGCGCGCCCGCGCTACGGCCGAGGAAAGCCGGACGACTCAGGACGCCATTCTGAAGCTGCTCGACGAAATGGGTAACCTCGCCGATGGTGATCTTTCGGTGGAGCCTGAGGTGACCGAGCAAATCACCGGTGCCATCGCCGACTCGATCAATTTCGCTGTAAAAGAGATGCGCAACCTGGTTTACCGCATAAAGAACGCCGCACAACAGGTGGCGATGGCTTCGGAGAGCAGCCGTCAGACGGCGACAGAGCTTACCGAGGCCGCGCTGCGACAGGCCGCGCAGATTACCGATACTACGGAAAAGGTCCAGACGATGGCCAGATCCATGGAAGAGATGTCGCAAAGCGCGGAGAAATCCGCTGAAGTGGCCCAGGGCTCAGTGTCTACCGCTAAAATGGGTGCCGAGGCCGTGCGCAACACGATTCACGGTATGGACCAGATGCGTGAGCAGATCCAGGAGACGGCAAAACGGATCAAACGGCTGGGTGAGAGCTCACAACAAATCGGTGAAATCGTTGAGCTGATCAACGACATCGCCGAGCAAACCAACATCCTGTCGCTGAATGCCGCCATCCAGGCGGCCATGGCCGGTGAGGCAGGTCGCGGTTTCGCGGTGGTTGCGGACGAGGTGCAGCGGCTGGCGGAACGCTCGGCCGAGGCGACCAAGCAGATTTCCGACCTGGTGAAGACCATTCAGGCGGATACGAATGAAGCGGTGGCGTCCATGGAGCAGGCCACCAACGGTGTGGTCGAAACGACGCGCCTGGCGGATGCCGCCGGTCAGGCACTGGGTGAGATCGAATCGGTGTCTGAGCAGTTGTCAGGCCTCATTGTGCGAATCGCCAAAGACGCGCTCGATCAGTCTCAAAATGCCTCCCAGGTATCCGGGAGTATGGCGAAGATTCAGGAAACGACGACCCTCACGTCATCGGGTACACGGCAGACCGCGGATTCCATCGGCAAGCTGTCGGACCTGGCGCGCGAGCTGCAGGAGTCTGTGGCGGGCTTCAAATTGCCCGCGTAGCGCGGCTTCGGGGGCGCATGAACGCATTTTGCTTCGGACCGTGTGCCGGTGATGTGGTGTTAGCTCACAGGAAGAAACGATTGTTATTCTAAATGGCTACGACCAGCACAGTTGATATCAGTACCCTGGGATGGGTCAAGACAGAGATTGACGAAAGCCTCAGGCAGGCCCGTCAGTCGCTGGAGGCCTATGCCGGGAATCCGGGTGATGATTCCCAACTGCGTTTCTGCACCACACATCTGCATCAAGTCGTCGGTACCCTTGAGATGGTCGAGCTCGATGGCGCTGCAATGCTGGCGAAGGAGATCGAAGCCCTCGCCGAAGCCATTCTGAGCGACGAACTCAAGCCCGATGAGCATATCTACGATGTCCTGATACGGGGCATTTTGACGTTGCCGGACTACCTGGCGCGTCTCCAGTTCGGTAACCGCGATGTGCCGCTGCGGTTGCTTCCGCTGCTCAATGAGTTGCGGACTGTGCGAAATACGTCACCGATCTCCGAGCTCGAGCTGTTCAATCCAGATCTTACCGTCCGCCCCCCAAGACAAGAGCAAGCCACGAAGGGGTTGTCGCCGGACGAGTACCGGGCAATGGCCAGAAAGTTGCGCCCCATCTTTCAGGTCGCGTTGCTTGCCTGGCTGCGCGATACCGGCAGCACACAAGCCATGAATAATATGGTCGCAATCCTGGATCAACTGGAGCAAGAGGCAAACCTGGGCGTGGTAGAGCAGTTGTTCTGGGTTGCCAGTGGGCTGCTGGAAGCGATGATGTCGAGCGATCTTGAGCCGACCAACGAGAGAAAGAAGCTTCTTGCGAGATTGGATCAACAGATCAGAAAACTCGTTGAGGGTGCCGGCAAAACCGATTTGCGCAGTTCCACCGAGGCGCTGGTGAAATCGATTCTGTTTCACGTCGCCACGGCGAAGACCGGTAGCCCAAAGGTCACGCAATTAAAGCAGGCGTTTGATCTCGATCTGTTGCTGGGCAATGTCGCCGCCGAACCCGAGCCGGATCTCAGTGAACTGCCAACCCCTGAAATCCTGCAGTCGGTATCGACGGCACTCGTCAGGGAAATCGAAGCCGCGCAGGACGTGCTGGCTGCGTATTTCGATCCGGAGCAGGAAGCGGTCGATTCGCTTGAGCCGTTGGACAAATTGTTAGGCAAAATGTCCAGTACCATGGATATGCTCGACGTCCCGATACTGAAGTCTTTAGTCGATGCCCTGCGGCAGGCCTGTGAGGCCATTACTGACGGTAAGCTGGAAGGTAACGAGACAGTCTCAATGGCAATGGCAAGTGCGTTGTTGTTAATCGAAAGCAGTTCCCGTGACATTCACGCTTCAGCCACAGACTGGAAGCGGCAATTGGACGATGCGACGGCAATGTTGCGCGGGCTGGCTTCCGGCGGTGATGAGGGGACGCCTTCGGTTGAGGGTCTGGAGGTGTCGGATGCCGAGCTCACCGAGTCCGACTACAAACAGTTGCTCAACGTGGTTGCAGATGAGATCCGCGTGAATTTGGCGAACATCGAAGAGGTGATAGAGATATTTGTCGCCGATACCAGCCAGACCGGGCAGATGGAACATGTGATGCAGCATCTTGGCCAGATACAAGGGGCGTTGCAGATTCTTGGCCAGGACAGCGCGGCGAGGCTCGCTGAGAAGACCGCCGGGTATGTGGAGGATATCAGCAAGGGTGTCCTTGCGCCGGATGAGGACGTGATGGATCCGCTGGCGGTGTGTATCGGCACGATAGGGGCGTATGTCGACGGCTTGCAATTCAATCGCCCCAATCTCGACGCGCTGGTTGATCTCGCGCTGCAGGAGATGGAACTGGCAACCAGCCAAAAGCGTGATTATGCGGCAAATCCGTCGGCGTTGCTTGAGGTGATTCACAATGATCTTAGCGCGTGGCTGGGAGACAGAGATGACAGCGCTGCCTTGAATAATCTGCAGCAGCACTTGCAGGACATGACGTTAATCGCATCGCAGAAAAGGCAGGAAAAGCTGGGCAAAATCAGTCAGGAGATGCTCAATTTGTTGCAGATCGTCGCTGATGATCCATCGCAGCTCACCGCGGAAGTCATTGACACGCTTAATAAATCGCTGGATACGCTGGCCGGCATCGTGAGCCAGACTCTGATGTCGCCCCCGCAGGCGGAAGTGGTGCCGATAGATGTTGCCAGAGCGCGGGGGGAGACGATTTCCAGTCCGGCGCCGGCTGAGACAACGGTGCGCGATAATGCGCAAGCGGCTGCCCCTGTATCGGCGCAGCAGGCGACAGGCGATGATGACGACGACTTCGATGAAGAAATCATGGAGATCTTTATCGAAGATGCCAGGGATTCACTTGATACCATAAACAAGAATTTTCCGCTGTGGCGTGAGGATACCGGCAATCGAGACACCATGTTCGAAGTCCGTCGCGCCTTTCACACGATCAAGGGCAGCGGCCGGATGGTGGGTGCTTCTGAGATCGCGGAATTTTCCTGGTCAGTCGAATCTATCCTTAACAAGATCGGCGAGAATAAGATCGCCCCGACCGAGGAGATCTTTGAGCATATCGAGGAAGTCCGAGGCGTGCTCCCTGACATGATCGCCCAGCTCGGGGGCGGTCCCGCCGTGACTGCGGATATCGAAGGCCTGCGCGTCAAAGGGCACGAGCTGGCCGATGGCAACAACGAGGCGCAGGGCGATGCCGAAAGTCCCTCACGCGTTGCGGAGGTGGACATGCAGGTAAACGACGTGGGGGATATCCCCAGGGCGGATGCCACCCTACTGCAGATATTCATCAGCGAAGCGCAAGGACATGTCGGGACCATTGAAGAGGGTTTGGCCGGGTGCGAGCAATCCGGCAGTTGTTTTCCTTCTGCAGGCCTGATTCGTGCGGCACATACGTTGTCGGGCAGCGCGCGGTCAGTCGGTCTTCTGCCCATGTCGGACGCGTGCAAGGCGATGGAAAAACTGCTGCTGGAGATGGAGGCGCAGCAGATAATGCTGGGCGAACGCCACCTCGGCCTTTTGGAAGAGATCAGGGATTGCGTTGGTGCGGTAGTTGATGAGCTGAGTGACCGCGGTAACACCTCCCGCGTCACCAGTGAGCGTTTCAACGAGATCACAAAGCGCGTTATCTCCGTGTACAGGGAACTTGAGACCTCGCTGTCTGCGGATCTGCTCGACGTGGGCAGCGTCGCGGTCGACGCCATTGTCGTTGACGAAGGCGATCCAATTCCAACCGTCGCGCAACCAATTACGGTACAAGGGACTGGACCCGACGCCACCGGTCAAATCAAGGATCATCTTGATGCCGATCTCATTGAGATCTTTTATGAGGAAGCCGTTGACATTTTGCATACCATCAACGAGGCGGTTGCCCGCTGGCATGGTGATCTGGGTGACCGAAGCGCAGTTGAGGACCTCAAACGCGCATTACACACCTTTAAGGGTGGCGCGCGTATGTCAGGCGCCATGTCGCTCGGCGAGCTTGCGCATCACACCGAGACGATGCTCGGCCGTGTTGAGCAGGGTTTGGTTCAGCCCGATGCGGAGCTGCTCGATTTGTTGGATGAAATTCACGACACCCTCGCCGCGGCCATCGAGCAGGTGCGTAATGGTCAACCGGCGAGCGGCGTTGACGCACTTAACGCTAGGCTCGGCAGCATGATGTCGGGTGGGTCAGAGGGGAGTCAACCCGCTGTCGGTGCGACACAGCCTGACACCAGCGCGGATCTATCCTCAATCCCGGTGTCCGCTGTGCCGCACGAGGACCCGCCGATCCCGGCTTACGCAGTCGCGGAATCCACGTCCTCCCGCTCAGGCGCTGTATCCGGGCAACGTCCGGCGGCCGATGCAATGATCCGCGGTCGTCGCAAGGACGATACTCCCGGTGGGGAGGACGCCGCTGACCGCATCGCGCCGCAAGAGAAATGGGAACGGCGCGAGCAGATCAGGGTGCGCACCGATTTGTTGAATGAGCTCGCGAATTACGCAGGCGAAGTGAGCATCTCGCGCTCGCGCATGGAGCAGCAGATTTACGGTTTTAACGAAAATATCACCGAGCTTCAACGCAGCGTCACGCGGTTCCGTGAACAACTAAGAGAGCTGGAAATACAATCTGAATCGCAGATTCTTTACCGCGCCCAGAAAGAAGGCTCGACGGCAGGGACTGATTTCGACCCATTGGAGTTCGATAGATTCAGCAAGCTGCAACAGCTCTCCCGCGGTCTGACAGAGGGCCTGCACGATTTGTCGACAATCCAGACGAATCTGGGGAATTTCGCCAGCGAGGCCGAATCCGTACTGCAACAACAGGCGCGTGTGAACACGGAGCTGCAAGAAGGCCTGATGCGCACCCGCATGGTGGATTTCAACACCCAGGCGGCCAGATTGCGCCATATCGTGCGTCAGACGGCGCGCGAGCTTGGCAAAAACGCGCAGCTTGAAATTACAGGCGGGAACGTCGAGGTCGACAGGAATGTGCTGGAACGTATGATAGCCCCGTTTGAGCACATGGTCCGTAATGCATTGGACCATGGCATAGAGAGCGAGAAGACCCGTAAGCGCCTTGGAAAACCAAAGATCGGCAAGATAACGATCGATACAAGAAACCAGGGCAATGAGATCATCATGCGATTCTCCGATGATGGCGCCGGCCTGGATATTGCCGAGATTCGCGACAAGGCCATAGAACGCGGCTTGATGCCGGTGGATGCCGCGCTGTCCGAAGAAGAGACAATGCAGTTTATTCTGGTCTCCGGCTTCTCCACGGCCGATCACGTCACACATATTTCAGGCCGTGGTGTCGGCATGGACGTGGTACACAATGAGGTCAGGCAGCTTGGCGGTACCATGTCGGTGGATACCGAAAAGGGGGCGGGTACGACCTTTGTCATTCGCTTGCCGCTGACCTTGTCCATCACGCAGGCATTGATGGTTTACGCGGGCGACCAGATGTTTGCTCTCTCTTTGTCGTCGATAATAAATATTCTTGAGATTCCGACCGAGGAGTTGACTAACATTTACGTGGGCGATAGACCGCTGCTTAATCACAACGATCAAGTCTACCCCTTCATGAGCCTGGCCTCGCATCTTGGGATAGTGCATGGAACAACAGCCAGCACTAATAAGGCCCCGGTTCTGCTGGGCAGAAGCGGTTCCCGTGAAGTTGCAATGCAAGTCGACGGACTGGTCGGAACGCGAGAAATCGTCATAAAACCTCTGAGCGCCCAGCTCAACGAGGTCAAAGGTCTTGCGGGCGCGACCATTCTCGGCGATGGTAAAGTAGTTCTGATTCTTGATATCGCCAGTCTGTGGATGTCAGACGACATGATGCATGTCACCCGCGCGGCGGCGCCTGTCGCGGCTGAACGTGCGGAGACGAAAGCAAGCCGGCGTCCGGCCGTGATGATCGTGGATGATTCGCTGACTGTTCGAAAGATCACAACCAAGTATCTGCAGAAGCTTGGCATCGAGGCGATTACTGCCAAAGACGGCCTGGATGCGGCTGAGCAGTTGCGCGAACGCGTGCCGAACCTGATGCTTGTTGATATCGAGATGCCGCGAATGGATGGTTACGAGCTGACCAAGCGAGTACGTTCCGATCCGGCGCTCAAGCATATCCCGATTATCATGATTACCTCGCGGGCCGGCATCAAACATAAGGACAAGGCCATGGAACTTGGTGTCAACGTTTATATGAGCAAGCCATACCAGGAAGACGAGTTGACCCGGAGCATTAACGAACTGCTTAACCAATAGCGTTCTACTAAGTTATTTTATTAACTCAAGGATATATGGCTCACGCGAGATAATTTTCCGCAGCCCCGGAATCAATATTGTGACAGGAACAGAACAATATCTACGTATCAACATAGGCGGCATGGACTATCTGTTGCCGAGCTCGGTAAGCCTGGCGATCGAGCAGCGTGACAGCCTTTTGGTGAATGACGATGCTGCCAGCCATGTGACGGCATGGCGGTTGGTGAAGACGGGGCGATGGCCGGCCTATAGCCTGGATGGAAATCTGGCATTGTTGCGACGGCATAACTGGCAGCGCGCTGTTTTTGTTAACGCTTCTCCGTATCCACTTGGTCTGATCGCTGACGACATACAGCTTTTGCCCGCGGCCGATGTCCGCGTTGAGCCGTTTACCCCGCTGGGGCCACCACCGGCATCGTCCGGCCATGTGTTTTCGGGCGCTTGGGTGCAAGGCAGCAAGCTTACGCTTGCGTTTCAGCCGCCGGGATTGGTTGCATATTTGCGTACCTTGGGCGAGTAGCGATGGATCAGCACGCACATGGACCCATTCATACCCTGATTATTCCAATCGGCGGAATTCCGCTGCTCGTGCCGAGCGCGATCATTGCGGAGGTGGTCAATGTCCCCGAGTTGGTACCGGTACCGTTCAGCCCGCAGTGGGTGCTTGGCGTCGTCGGTTGGCGCCAGCGTGCAGTGCCGGTGATTTCGTTTGAGGCGCTGATGGGTGCGGGCGTAACTCCCCCCGGTCTTCACTCAAAGGTAATGATATTTTTTCCATTGCCTGGCCGCAAAGAATCGGAGTTTTTTGGCATACTGACATCGTCCGAGCCCCAACCCCGCACCATCGATAGCACTGAAGGTCTGGTAACAGAGCCGCCCGAAAGCCGATATATTGCCACCTGCCTGAAATTCGGCGATACGCTCGTTGGCATTCCAAGATGCAAGATGCAAGTAATGATTTAGGGGTTGTGTTACGCGGTTGCGATGTTGATACCCTCGTGAGCAACCCTCACCATCTGGTCAATCTCATTCTCGTTAATTACATACGGCGGCATGAAGTAGACGACGTTTCCTAAGGGTCTGAGCAGCACGCCGTTGTTCAGGCCGTGCTGGTATACCCGCAGCCCCCGTCGTTCCTGCCAGGGGTAGGGTTCTCGACTCCGCTTATCCTTTACCATTTCTATCGCCAGGATCATGCCACTTTGCCGGACCTCGGCGACATGGGGGTGCTCGCTCAGCTCCGCACATGCATAGGCCATGTGCGCGGCCAGTTTCTTGTTATCCTCGATCACCTTATCTTGATCGAAAATATCCAGCGTTACCAATGCCGCCGCGCAGCCGAGCGGATTGCCGGTGTAGCTGTGTGAATGCATAAAGCCCTTAAGCGTAACGTAATCATCGTAGAAGGCCTGGTAGATATCGTCAGTGGTCAGTACCGTGGACAGGGGCAGATACCCGCCTGTGAGTCCTTTGCCGAGGCAAAGGAAATCGGGTGTAATGCTTGCCTGTTCGCAGGCAAACATCGTGCCGGTCCGGCCAAAACCAACGGCAATCTCATCGGCAATCAGATGTACGCCATATTGATCGCATGCGCCTCTGAGCAGGGATAAGTAGGCAGGATCATACATACGCATGTGACCCGCACATTGCACCAGGGGCTCAATAATGACGGCACAGGTTTCATCGGCATATCTTGCCAGCGTCTGGTCCATCAATTCGAACATGCGCGTGGAATATTGCGCACATGTCTCACCGGCTTCCCTGTCATAGCAGTCCGGTGATGGGACTGATATTGGCTCGAACAACAGCGGTTTATATGTGCTTTTATATAAGGCCACATCCCCCACCGAAAGTGCGCCGAGGGTTTCGCCATGATAGCTATTGCTTAGATTGATGAAGCGAGTTTTATCGTGATGCCCCATGTTCTGCCAGTAATGAAAACTCATCTTGAGTGAGATCTCCACAGCCGATGAACCACTGTCGGCGTAGAGGCAGCGTGTCAGCCCGTGCGGCGCCAGCCTGACCAGTCTTTCCGACAATCGTACGACCGGCTCGTGGGTAAATCCCGCCAGTAAGACATGCTCAAGCTCCTGCGCCTGTTGCTGGACCGCTCGGGTAATTCGCGGATTGGCGTGCCCAAAGAGATTGACCCACCAGGAGCTGATCGCATCGATGTAACGATGGCCGTCGTAGTCTTCCAGCCATACGCCCTGCCCGCGGCGAATCGGTATAAGAGGCAAGGACTCGTGATCCTTCATCTGCGTGCAGGGGTGCCACACGACGCCAAGATCACGTTGGACCAGGGATTTGTTGTCCATAAATGGGAAGATACAAGATACAAGATACAAGATACAAGATACAAGATACAAGATACAAGATACAAGATACAAGATACAAAAACATGATGATGCAATATCTGATTGCGCATTTTTAACTTGTATCTTGCCTCTTGGACCTTGTATCTGCTTTTTTTTAATATCCCCAATACTTCTCGAGTATACGCGCCTGGCCCCGGTAGACCGTCGTATCCGCCGGTTCGAGTCTTGCAAGACCAAGTTCCTCAAGCATGCGTTCCCCCGCGGGCGTGCTGTTGGCGTTGATCAGCGCATTGCGGATGGCGGTACGAATGAGGGGGTCTACGGAGGGCGCCGCCGAAATCGCCATGTGGGGGATGGGTTCAGTGGAGATCAGCACCCTGAATTTGTCTCCGTGATTCCTTCTGCTGCTGACATAGGGTGTCGGCAGGATGGCTGCACGTACCCTTTTCTTGCCGAGCAGCAGCGCCAGGGCTTTGTCCGGGCTGCCGGTCTCCACGACGTTGGGCTGGCGCAGGGGATTGGGATACAGGGACTGAAGGCGCATGGCGCCCATGCTTGGCGCACCCATGGTGGCGATGCGTTTACCGACCAGTTCGTGTGGATCCGTTATCGGGCTGTCCTGTGCAACGATGAGGCTATAGCTGATGTAGCCTGGTACCTTGGCGAGCACGTCATAGCCGAGCTTTGTTGCCCGGTAATCAGTAAAGTGCGCATCATCGAAAATGAGGTCATAACTGTTGGGCTTGCGAACAGCATTCCAGTATGAGAGGAAATTTGGCAGGGCGTGGATTACGACCCGTTTGCCCGTTACACGGCCGAGATAGTCGGCCAGTGGTAGGAAATCTTTTTTCGTGCTCTCCATGTCCAGGATCGGCTGGACAGCTAATGTCAGCTGTGTTGCACTGGGACTGGCCGCGATCGCTGGCCAATGAAAAACGCACAATAGAAGTGGTAAAAACCGTAGAAGTGGTAAAAACCGTCCCAGAAATAGCCTCGCGCTCACGATCGACCGTCGTGGGCGGAACCGGGCCATTGACGAGTTTGTACGTTTTTTTGTATTCGAGTCAGCCATCAGACGTGTCGGCGACGGATCGGATGACCCGCAGCCATGCGTTCAATACCTATTGATAAACATAGCAAGGAGGCGGGCCTTAGGGTAGCCGGGTGCATCTGCTTAAACCCTTGCTCGGGTTTTGTTAGCATCCTGCACGATCAGGGTCTATTTGCAGGACGCATTCAGCGACAACACTAGGAATAGACGGGTGGGGCGCCGGAGGCGCACGGTTGGCTGCGCGCCGGCTCGGGTGCGGGAGACGGGGTGATTGTTGGCATTTGGCACAGGAGGCGGTGGACAAATATGGCTCAGCTACCGGATAGCGACGAATTATCTAAGATTGTAATCAAGGCTGCACAGGACGAGTTGTGCCCCCGTTTTGCCCAGACCGCTTATCGCGACAAATCGGATGGCAGTCTCGTTTCGGAGGCCGATACTGCCATGCAACGCCACCTGCAGCGGGCGCTCGCTGCGACATGGCCCGGGTACGCGTTTCTCGGTGAGGAAATGACTGCCGGGCAGCAGCGGCAATTGCTGTCCGCCGCCGGCGAGGGGCTCTGGTGTCTGGACCCGCTCGACGGGACCAGCAATTTCATCACCGGGCTCCCGTTCTTTGCGGTTTCGCTTGCCCTGCTGCAGCACGGGCAGCCGGTGCTCGGATTGGTCTACGACCCGGTGAGAGGGGAGTGTTTCACGGCATTGAAAGCAAAGGGCGCCTGGCTTAACGGCAGCCGGCTTACGCTCCAACCGTCGGCGACGACGCTATCCGCCAGCATCGCGGTTGTCGACTTCAAACGTCTGCCAGCCGCTCTCGGGGCTCGCCTGGGCCAAGCCCCGCCCTTTCGATCACAACGCAACTTCGGCTCCACAGCACTGGAATGGTGCTGGTTGGCGGCGGGGCGTTATCAGCTCTACGTTCACGGCAGGCAGAAGCTATGGGATTACGCGGCGGGCTATTTGATCCTGAGCGAGGCGGGCGGCCATGCCGTAACCTTGTCCGGGGAGCCGCTTATCGCCCCGGAGCTGGGCGATCGTTCCGTTATGGCCGCCCAGGATACGCGGCTGTTGGCCGACTGGCGAGCGTGGCTCGGCGGTTAACGTTTCCCGGAACGCGCGGTATCATCGTGTGAGACAGGGCACATGACTTATGCCTCACTAAGAATATTTTATTACCCGGTGGCGGAAGCCCTGGAAATCTATTAAAGAACGCACAGCAGTTGCCGAAATCCGGTTCGTGAGGGAGAATACGCGCCTGTCTCAGGGTCCATGCCTTTGGTCACGGGGGGCCGCAGGTGTTGAATTTCTTTATTTATTAAGCATAAAGCATTAGCATACACGGCCCTTTTTGCAGCCGGTGAAATGGTTGTTGAGAGCACGAGTGCCCCGCTGGAAACCCTGTGAGCTGCCAATCCGCATGATCATGGGTCAGGGAGCGACAGACATCCGGTTGTTTACTACCGTCAAAGCGCGCACGTACGACGAGCCTGGTCCATGCCGGGTACCGAGGCGGTTTTGACGAGACAGATTGCTAAATTTTGACGAGGATATGGTTATGTCAGCGAAACCCGAAGACGCAGTGCCCTCCCGCAAAGACCTTGCCAATGCCATCCGTGCGCTGAGCATGGACGCGGTGCAAAAGGCCAACTCGGGCCACCCGGGCGCGCCCATGGGCATGGCGGATATCGCCGAAGTCTTATGGAACGATTTTCTCAAGCACAATCCGGCCAACACCAAATGGGCAGACCGCGACCGTTTTGTGCTGTCCAACGGACACGGTTCCATGCTGGTCTACTCGCTGCTGCACCTCGCCGGTTATGACTTGTCCATGGACGACATCAAGAATTTCCGCCAGCTGCATTCCAGGACCCCGGGGCACCCGGAGTATGGTTATACGCCAGGCGTGGAGACCACGACCGGACCGCTGGGACAGGGAGTCACCAATGCGGTCGGTATGGCCCTCGCCGAGAAGGTCCTGGCAGGTCAGTTCAACCGGGACGGCCACCATATTGTCGATCATTATACGTATACATTTCTGGGTGACGGTTGTCTCATGGAGGGCGTGTCTCATGAGGCCTGTTCCCTGGCCGGGACCTTTGGGCTCGCCAAATTGATCGCCTTCTATGACGACAACGGCATCTCCATCGACGGGCACGTGGAGGGCTGGTTCACCGATGACACGCCCATGCGTTTCAAGGGCTACGGCTGGCATGTGGTCAGCGGTGTGGACGGTCACGATCCAGAAGCCATCAAGAAAGCGATCAAGGAAGCCCGCTCGGTGAACGACAAGCCGTCACTGATTTGCTGCAAGACCGTCATCGGCTACGGCGCCCCCAATCTGTGCGGCAGCCATGATTGTCACGGCGCCCCGCTGGGTGAGGACGAGATCGCCGCCACCCGCGAGAACCTGGGCTGGAAGCATGCGCCGTTTGACGTGCCGGCGGAGATCTATGCCGGTTGGGACGCGCGCAAGAAGGGCGCGGAGCTTGAGAAGGGCTGGAACGACAAATTCGCAAGCTACAAAAAGGCCCACCCGGACCTCGCGGCCGAGTTCGAACGCCGCATCAGCGGCAGGCTGCCCGCGGATTGGGCCAAGCAGTCGGAGGCGTTTATCAAATCGCTCGCGGCCAAGGGTGAAAAGGTGGCCACCCGCAAGGCCTCGCAGATTGCGCTGGACGGTTACGGGCCGTTGTTGCCGGAGATGCTGGGCGGCTCCGCTGACTTGACCGGCTCCAATAACACGAACTGGAAGGGTTCCCGTGCGCTGACCAACACCGACAGCGAAGGCAATTATCTGCATTACGGTGTGCGGGAATTCGGCATGTCCGCCATCATGAACGGTATCGCCCTGCACGGGGGATTCATCCCCTATGGCGGCACCTTCCTGGTGTTCTCGGATTACGCCCGCAACGCCGTGCGCATGGCGGCGTTGATGAAGGCGCGCTCCATCTTTGTCTACACCCACGATTCGATTGGTCTGGGCGAAGACGGCCCGACCCATCAGCCGATCGAGCACGTCACTTCGCTGCGCATCATTCCCCATATGTTCGTGTGGCGTCCGTGCGACACGGTGGAGACAGCGGTTGCATGGAAGTCCGCCATTGAGCGCGCGGACGGTCCGACGTCGCTTATCTTAACGCGCCAGGGGTTGCCGCATCAGAATCGAAGCGATCAGCAGATTGCGGACATCGCGCGCGGCGGGTATATCCTGCGCGACTGCGACGGCCAGCCCGATGCCATTATCATGGCCACGGGGTCAGAGGTTGCCCTGGCGGTCGAGGCCGCCGAGCAACTCGCCGCGAAAGGCAAGAAGGTGCGAGTCGTGTCCATGCCCTCGACCGATGTGTTCGACGCCCAGGATGAGGCCTATCGCGAGTCAGTTCTGCCGGCGGCGGTCACCGCGCGTGTGGCGGTCGAGGCGGGTGTTACAGACTTGTGGCTGAAATACGTCGGTTTGGACGGGGCGGTCGTTGGTATCAACCGCTTTGGGGAGTCGGCGCCTGCCGGCGAGCTGTTCAAGCAGTTCGGCTTTACCGCCGATAACGTTGCTAAGACTGTTCAGGCGGTACTCAAGTAAATCATCAGAAGCACACTAAAGACAGTTGGGAAGTCTTAACCTAACCGTGTCGCACCGCTGCGCCTTCCGCTAAATGGGCGGGAATGCGCGGCGTGTTTTTTCATCAAAGGACAGATTTTATTTTCATTTCCAATAGTAACTTCGGGAGAGATCAGAATGGCGATTAAAGTTGCAATCAATGGTTACGGCCGCATCGGCCGTAATGTCCTGCGCGCCCTGTACGAGGCCGGCCGCACCAAAGAGATCCAGATTGTGGCAATCAATGACCTCGGTGATGCCAACACCAATGTCCATTTGACCCGTTATGACACGGTGCACGGCAGGTTTAACGGCACCGTCCAGGTTGATGGCGAAAACATGGTTGTGAATGGCGACAAGATCAAGGTCGTCGCCGAGCGTGATCCCTCGAAGCTGCCTTGGGGTAACATGGGTGTCGATGTCGTAATGGAGTGCACCGGGCTGTTCACCACCAAGGAGAAGGCCTCGGCTCACTTAAGCGCCGGCGCCAAGAAGGTCGTGATCTCCGCGCCCGGCGGCAAGGATGTGGATGCGACCATAGTCTACGGCGTCAACCACGATACGCTGAAGGCATCTGACACGGTCATCTCCAATGCCTCGTGTACGACCAATTGTTTGGCGCCCATGGTCAAGCCGCTGCATGAAAAAATCGGTTTGGTGCGCGGTCTGATGACCACGGTTCACTCTTACACCAACGACCAGGTCCTGACCGACGTATACCATTCAGACCTGCGTCGTGCGCGCTCCGCCACGCAGTCGATGATTCCCACCAAGACCGGCGCGGCCGCCGCTGTCGGGCTGGTGCTGCCGGAGCTCAACGGCAAGCTCGATGGTTTTGCCATTCGCGTACCCACCATCAATGTCTCGGTGGTTGATCTGACATTCGAAGCGGCGAAGGAAACCAGCGTTGACGAGGTCAATAAAATCGTCAAGGGTGCAGCGGAGGGCGCGCTGAAGGGCATTTTGGCCTATAACGATGAGCCGCTGGTGTCGATAGACTTCAATCACACCACCGTATCCTCGACCTATGATGCGGGCCTGGCGCGCGTGATTGACGGCAAGCTCGTCAAGGTGTGTTCGTGGTACGACAACGAGTGGGGCTTCTCCAACCGGATGCTCGATACCACCGTTGCGCTGATGAATGCGAAATAAGTAGCAAGTTAAAAGAGGGTGGGCGGGTGGCAAGTTTTACTTGTCACTTGCTGCTTGTCACTTGCTACTCAATCACAAAAAGCCGGGTCATCGATGTTGGCTAAATACTTTAATACAGTTATGGAGCGTTAGATGTCCGTAATCAAAATGACCGATCTGGATCTCGCCGGGAAACGGCTGCTGATCCGCGAGGATCTGAATGTCCCGATCAAGGACGGCAAGGTTGCCAGCGATACGCGTATCCGGGCGTCGCTTCCGACCATCGAGCACGCCGTCAAGGCCGGCGCCAAGCTGATGCTGATGTCGCACCTCGGCCGTCCCACCGAAGGTGAGTATGACGAGCAGTATTCGCTGTGGCCGGTGGCCGAACATTTATCCTCACTGTTGGGAAAAAAGGTCACGCTGGTGCGGGACTGGCTCGACGGGGTCGGCGACATGAACGACGGTGATGTCGTCATGTGCGAGAATGTGCGCTTCAACAAGGGCGAGGGAAAGGACGACGAGGCACTCGCCAGGCAGATGGCGGCGCTGTGTGATATTTATGTCATGGATGCCTTCGGTACCGCCCATCGCGCTCAGGCCTCCACCCACGGAGTGGCTAAGTACGCGCCGGTGGCCTGCGCGGGCCCATTGCTTGCCGCCGAGCTCGAGGCCCTGGGCAAGGCGCTGGACAATCCGAAACGGCCGATGATGGCAATCGTTGGCGGCTCCAAGGTGTCGACCAAGCTGACCGTGCTGGATTCGTTGTCAAAAGTTGTCGATCAGCTCATTGTTGGCGGCGGTATTGCCAACACATTCATCAAGGCGGCCGGCCACAACGTTGGCAAATCCCTGTACGAAAAAGACCTTGTCGATGAAGCGAAACGACTGATGGGGGCGGCCAAGGCCAAGGGCGGTGAGATCCCGGTCCCCACGGATGTGGTGTGCGGCAAGGAATTTTCCGAGTCGGCGGCCGCCGAGACCAAGAAGGTCACCGAGGTGACCGATGACGACATGATCTTTGACGTCGGTCCGGAAACCGCCAAGGCCTACGCAAAATTGATCAAGAAGGCCGGTACTATCGTTTGGAACGGACCGGTCGGCGTATTCGAATTCGATCAGTTCGGCGAGGGCACCCGGGTCATGGGCGTGGCCATCGCCGAGTCGAGCGCATTTTCGATCGCTGGCGGCGGCGACACACTGGCGGCGGTGGACAAATACGGAATCGCCGACAAGGTCTCGTATATTTCCACCGGTGGCGGCGCATTCCTGGAGTTCCTCGAAGGAAAGAAGCTGCCCGCGGTCGCGATGCTGGAACAGCGGGCAAAATAAGTGGCAAGTAACGAGTGGCAAGCAACAAGTAATACCCACACTTCTTGTGACTTGCAGACTTTCAACTTGATCATGAGTGCTTGAACCCTAAATTATGCTACGCAGAACCAAAATTGTTGCGACGCTGGGCCCCGCCACCGACGACCCCAAGGTGCTCGATAAGCTTATCGATGCCGGCGCCGATGTGGTGCGCTTGAACTTCTCCCACGACAAGCCCGAGGTGCACATGCGCCGCGCGGAGGATGCGCGGGATCGCGCCAAAGCGCACGGCCGCGAGGTGGGCGTGCTGGTGGATCTGCAGGGCCCGAAGATCCGCATCGGCCGGTTCAAGGACAAGAAAATCACTCTGCAAGAGGGCGATAAGTTCACCATTGACGTGGATCATCCCCTCGACGAAGGGAGCGAAGAGTGCGTGGGTACGACCTACGAGGCGTTACCCGATGACGTCGAGCGCGGTTCCACCTTGCTGCTCGATGACGGCCGCATTGCGCTGTGGGTCGATCAGGTCGAAGGCAGCGAGGTGACATGCCGTGTCGTCGTCGGCGGCGAGTTGTCGGACAACAAGGGCATCAACCGGCAGGGCGGCGGGCTCTCGGCCAATGCCCTGACCGACAAGGACCGCGAGGACATCAGGACGGCCGCCGAGATCAAGGCGGATTATGTTGCCATTTCGTTCCCGCGCAGCGCCGACGATGTGAACGAGGCGCGGGAATTGCTGCGCGCGGCCGGCGGGCATGGCGGCATTATTGCCAAGATAGAACGCGCCGAGGCGGTCAAGAGCATCGATGAGATCATCCTGGCCTCGGACGCAATCATGATCGCCCGTGGTGATCTCGGGGTGGAGATCGGCGATGCCGCCGTGCCGCCCACCCAGAAACGCATTATCAAGCTCGCCCGCAGCATGGACGTGGTCACGATCACCGCCACGCAGATGATGGAATCCATGATTGAAAAAGCGATTCCGACGCGGGCCGAGGTCTCCGATGTGGCCAACGCCGTCATCGACGGCACCGACGCGGTCATGCTCTCGGCCGAGACCGCGGCCGGCAAATACCCGGTGGCCGCGGTCGCGGCAATGGACAGGGTGTGCCGCGTCGCGGAACAAACGCGTGAGATGACGCAGTCCACGCACCGGATGGACGTCATGTTCGAGCGTACCGATGAGGCCATCGCCATGGCGGCCATGTATACCGCCAACCACCTGAAGGTGAAGGCGATCGCCGCCCTGACCGAGTCCGGCGCCACGCCCTTATGGATGTCGCGCATCAGTTCCGGGGTGCCGATCTATGCCTTGACGAGCCAGGTGGAGACGCGTAGAAAGGTGACTCTTTACCGCGGTGTCTATCCCGTGGTCTTCGAGATCACTACCTCCGATCACGCGGAAGTGAACAAGGAGGCTATCGATGAATTACGCCGCCGGGGCACGGTACGCGACGGCGACCTGGTGATTATCACCAAGGGCGACCTCACCGGCATGATGGGCGGCACCAACGCGATGAAGATTGCCAAGGTGGGCAGTCTGCGCAACGACTGATTTTCTTTTGGTTTTTGAGAGTAAACGTATCTAGTATCTTTAGGAGGAATTATGGCCCTGATTTCACTACGCCAATTGCTGGATCATGCCGCGGAACACGGCTACGGCGTGCCAGCTTACAACGTTAACAACATGGAGCAGATGCACTCCATCATGGAAGCGGCCGACGAAACCGATAGCCCCGTGATCGTGCAGGCCTCGGCCGGTGCCCGCAGCTATGCCGGCGCGCCTTTTCTGCGCCATCTCATCCTGGCGGCGATCGAGCAGTGGCCGCACATTCCGGTGGTTATGCACCAGGATCACGGCTCCTCGCCGGGGGTGTGCCAGCGTTCCATCCAGCTCGGTTTCAGCTCGGTGATGATGGACGGCTCTCTGATGGAAGACATGAAGACCCCGGCCAGCTATGAATACAATGTCGATGTCACGCGCCGGGTGGTGGATATGGCGCACGCCGGGGGCGTGTCGGTCGAGGGTGAGCTGGGCTGCCTGGGTTCCCTGGAGACCGGGATGGCCGGCGAGGAAGACGGCTCCGGCGCCGAGGGCAAGCTCTCTCACGATCAGCTGCTGACTGACCCCGAGCAGGCCGCCGACTTTGTCAAGCAGACCAAGGTCGACGCGTTGGCCATCGCCATCGGTACCAGCCACGGCGCGTACAAATTTACCCGCCCACCGACGGGGGACATCCTGGCCATCAAGCGCATCAAGGAAATCCACACCCGCATCCCCGACACCCATCTGGTAATGCACGGTTCCAGCTCCGTGCCGCAGGACTGGCTCAAGATCATCAACGACTACGGCGGTGACATGGGCGAGACCTATGGCGTGCCGGTCGAAGAGATCCAGGAAGGCATCAAAAATGGCGTGCGCAAGGTCAATATCGATACCGACCTGCGTATGGCTTCCACCGGCGCCATCCGCAAGCACCTGGCCGACAACCCCAAGAATTTCGATCCGCGCAAATACTTCAAGGCCGCGACCCAGGCCATGAAGGAGATTTGCAAGGCGCGTTACGAGGCCTTTGGTACTGCCGGCAACGCCTCCAAGATCAAGCCCGTCTCGCTGGAGGGCATGGTCAGCGAGTATGAGAGCGGCAAGCTCGATCCGCGGGTGAACTAAAGCCATCCATGGACTTTTTGCATTTTTAGCTCCGCAGGCGGTACATTCCTGTACCGCCTCGCTAATCAGCGCACCTTAAGAAAGAAGTGGCAGAAAAAGGGCGGGTTTCCCCGCCCTTTTTCATTGAGGGCCGCACCGGTCCTCACATCGGCTGGCTGATGGTGAAGGCCCCGCGGATATCACCCACGCTGAAGCCGCGTGCCTTATCGGTGGGATAGACCTGCTTCAGCTTGGCCTCGGTGGCGGCGTCGATCTTGGCGCCGTGACAGTTCACACAGACCTGGCCGGTGGGGATGGCTTTCATGTAGCGGAAGGTCTGTTTGCCATTCTGGGTCACGACCTCGGTATGCTCCATCTTTGTGATATGTTCCCCCTTGGCCTTACGCGCCTCGAAGGACTTCAGCACCTTGCGTTCCCAGGCATCCGGCGCGTTTCCGGGATTGCGCACTTTCAGGCTGGTGCGGGCCACACGCCAACCCTGCTTGTTCGAATGATCCGCGGCAATCTTCGGCGCCTTGGTCTTGCACACTTCGATGGCATTGGTGGGGCCGCCTGCTTTCATGGCCTGTTGCAACTCGCCCTTGAGCTCCTGCATGAAGGACTTGACGACTGCGCGGCTCGCTGCGGTGCGATCCTGCGTATCGGCGGCCACTGCGATACCGGATTGGCAGACGATCATCGTCATTGCAATTACGATCTTTTTCATCAATGTTCTCCTTCAAGACAGCGCGAAAGCGGAGGGCAGTCAAACAGGTGCGTGTTGGTCCGTCGGCCCATGCTCGATTCAGGGTTCTCGTTGCGGCGCATAGTGATGACACAAAATGCCCGCCAAGGCAATACACCCCCTGCCCGGCCGATTGCTCAGCCTGACGCCCGGTGCAGCTTCTCTAAGCCATACGGCAGCAGGCTGGAGCCTTCCTGCAACACGAATTCCTTGAAGGCCTGGGCGACGGGTGAGAGGCGCTTGCCCTGGCGATGCACCACGTACCAGTGGCGCAGAATGGGGAAACCCTTCACGTCCAGGGTGACCAGCCTGCCGGCCTCAAGGTCCAGCTCGAGCGTATGGATAGAGACAATGCCCAGGCCCAGGCCCGCCTCCACGGCCTGTTTGATCGCCTCGTTACTGTTCATCTCCATGCCGGTGGTGAGCTTGACGCCTTTATCGGCAAAGAAACGTTCCATGGCGATGCGCGTACCCGAGCCGTGCTCGCGGACCACGAAGGTCTCTCCCTGCAGACGGGCAAGGGCGATTTTTTTTGCCTTGGCCAGTGCATGGTCCGGGGGAGCGATCATCACCAGTGGATTCTTGGCAAACGCCTCCACCGCCAGGTCCACGTCCGCCGGCGGCCGGCCCATGATCACCAGGTCCTGCTCGTTGTTGGCCAGTTGGCGCAGCAGGCTCTCGCGGTTGGTGACATCCAGGCTCACAGTGACCGAGCCGTGGCGTTTGCTAAAGGTGGCCAGCAGGCGGGTGGCGAAGTAATTGGCCGTACTGGCGACCGAGACGGCGAGACGCCCGCGTTTGACGCCCTTGAGCTGCTTGAGGACCGTGTCGGCCTCGTCGAGCTGCTGGGCGATGGCGCGACTGTAATTGTGGAGCTCACGCCCGGCCTCCGTCAGATAGATCCGCTTACCCAACTGCTCGAACAGCGGCAGGCCGACATTGTCCTCTAACTGTTTGATTTGCATGGACACTGCCGGCTGGGTGAGAAAAAGCGCTTTGGCCGCACGGGTGTAGCTCAGGTGCTGGGCCACCGCGTCGAAGACCTTGAGTTGGCGAAAAGTTACGTTCAGAGCCATGCCCTAATAATATAAGTAATAGCTTATGATATCAATCATTATTATTTAGTTTACTTTATATAAACGGGGCATATAATTTCGAGCTCCTTAGGGGGATGCTTCTCAACCGCCGCGGTCTTCAGGGCGGTGCAGGGCGGACCATCGAGGCTGAGAGACGCTTTGTTTCGCCGGATTGGCCGGCCCGGACGTTGCGACCGATTTTTTCGAAAACTTGATCAGGAGGACTGCACATGGCAGCAAAAACCTATAGCGCGGGTGTGAAGGATTACCGCGAGACCTACTGGATGCCGGAGTACACCCCGTTGGACACGGATATTCTGGCCTGCTTCAAGATCACCCCGCAGCCGGGCGTACCCCGTGAAGAGGCTGCCGCTGCGGTGGCCGCGGAGAGCTCCACCGGCACCTGGACCACGGTGTGGACCGACCTGCTGACCGATCTGGACTATTACAAAGGCCGCGCCTACGCCATCGAGGACGTCCCCGGTGACGACGAGTCGTTCTATGCCTTCGTTGCCTATCCCATCGATTTGTTCGAAGAGGGCTCGGTGGTCAACGTCTTCACCTCGCTGGTGGGTAACGTCTTCGGCTTCAAGGCCCTGCGCCACCTGCGTTTGGAAGACGTGCGCTTCCCCATCGCTTACGTCAAGACCTGTGGTGGCCCGCCGCACGGTATTCAGGTTGAGCGTGACATATTCAACAAATATGGCCGTGCGCTGCTGGGTTGCACCATCAAGCCCAAGCTGGGTCTGTCCGCCAAAAACTATGGCCGCGCGGTGTACGAATGTCTGCGTGGTGGCCTGGATTTGACCAAGGACGACGAGAACATCAATTCGCAGCCGTTCATGCGCTGGCGTCAGCGTTTCGATTTCGTGATGGAAGCCATCCATAAGGCTGAGGCAGAGACTGGTGAGCGCAAGGGTCATTACCTGAACGTGACCGCCCCGACTCCGGAAGAAATGTACAAGCGTGCCGAGCATGCCAAAGAGCTGGGCGCGCCCATCATCATGCACGACTACCTGACCGGCGGCTTCTGCGCCAACACCGGCCTGGCCAACTGGTGCCGCGACAACGGTATCCTGCTGCATATCCACCGTGCCATGCACGCGGTGCTGGATCGTCACCCCAAACACGGTATCCATTTCCGGGTGCTGGCCAAGGCCCTGCGCCTGTCCGGTGGCGACCACCTGCATTCCGGCACCGTGGTCGGCAAGCTCGAAGGTGATCGTGAAGCGACCCTGGGCTGGATCGACACCATGCGCGATTCTTTCATCAAGGAAGATCGCTCGCGCGGCATCTTCTTCGATCAGGATTGGGGTTCCATGCCTGGCGTGTTCCCGGTTGCCTCCGGTGGTATCCACGTCTGGCACATGCCGGCACTGGTCGCGATCTTCGGTGATGACGCCTGCTTGCAGTTCGGCGGCGGTACCCTGGGTCACCCCTGGGGGAATGCTGCGGGTGCCGCGGCCAACCGCGTGGCGCTCGAGGCCTGCGTCGAGGCCCGTAACGAGGGCCGTCCCATCGAGAAGGAAGGCAAGGAGATCCTGACCGCGGCCGCCAAGTCCAGCCCCGAGCTGAAGATGGCGATGGAGACCTGGAAGGAAATCAAGTTCGAGTTCGACACCGTCGACAAGCTGGATGTGGCTCATAAATAAGTTTCAAGTGGCAAGGACGGGAGCGGCGGACGCCGCCGCTCCCTCCAAGTTGCAAGGAAAGAATGTTTTATCTTGCGACTTGTAACTTGAGACTTGCTACTCGATCCCAGGGCCTTTCTGACAGTTGAACTGTTTGAATTTGAACATTAAATTTTGGAGTTAAACCAATGAGCGAAATGCAAGACTACAAATCGAGCCTGACCGATTCGGCCAGCCGTAAGTTCGAGACCTTTTCCTACCTGCCGGAGATGAACAAGGACAAGATCCGCAAGCAGGTCGAGTACATCGTCTCCAAGGGTTGGAATCCAGCGGTTGAGCACACCGAGCCGGAGAACGCTTTTGACCACTATTGGTATATGTGGAAGCTGCCGATGTTCGGGGAGACTGACGTGGACAAGATCCTGGCCGAGGCCGAAGCCTGCCACAAGGCGCATCCGAAGAATCATGTGCGCCTGATCGGTTACGACAATTACGCCCAGTCCCAGGGCACGGCCATGGTGATCTATCGCGGTCCGATCAAGACCTGATCGTCTTCCCGGTAGGTGGTATTGTGCAAAAAGCCCCTGACCGGTTCTCGGACAGGGGCTTTTTGTTTCAGATACAAGATACAAATTGAATACAGGTTGAGGGCCTATCTGGGACCATTTACTTGTATCTTGTATCTTGTATCTTGCATCTTGTATCTTGTATCCAAGTGAAGAATCGGATCGCGATTATCGGTCGCGCGTTAAAGTCAGCGAATGTCAGAGAGTTTAAGTAATGGAAAACATTGACCAATATAAGATTACCGAAGAACCCTATTATCGCTCGGTATCGGACGAAATCGAATTGTACGAAGCGGCCTATGCGGCGCGCATGCCGATCATGCTGAAGGGCCCGACCGGCTGCGGCAAGTCCCGGTTCGTGGAGTACATGGCCTGGAAGCTTGGGCGTCCGCTCATTACGGTGGCCTGCAACGAGGACATGACCGCCTCGGACCTGATCGGCCGTTTTCTGCTCGACGCCCAGGGCACCCGCTGGCAGGACGGTCCGCTGACCATCGCCGCACGTATCGGCGCCATCTGCTACCTCGATGAAGTGGTCGAAGCGCGGCAGGACACCACCGTGGTGATCCATCCGCTCACCGACCACCGGCGCAACCTGCCGTTAGATAAAAAGGGTGAGCTGGTGCACGCCCATCCGGATTTCCAGCTGGTGATTTCCTATAATCCCGGTTATCAGAACCTGATGAAGGACCTCAAGCAGTCCACCAAGCAGCGTTTCGGGGCCCTGGACTTCGTCTACCCGGAGGCGGCCGTGGAGGCCGAGATCGTCAGCCATGAAACCGGGCTGGACAGCGATACCGCCAACAAGCTGGTGCAGGTCGCTCACCGCGCGCGCAACCTCAAGGGCCACGGCCTGGACGAGGGCATCTCCACCCGCCTGCTGGTCTACGCCGGTAACCTGATCGCCAAGGGCATCGAGCCGAAACCGGCCTGCCGGATGACGCTCGTGCGTCCCATTACCGACGACCCGGACATGCGCGAGACCCTCGATGCCGCGGTGGGGACTTATTTCTAGCGCGGGTTGAAAACGCAGAGGACGCAGAGACGCGAAGCACCAGAGTTTTTACTAATAATAATGCTCTCCCTTTGGCGTCAAAAAGGTATTGCATAGGTCAATCGTGTCTCTTAACAGAAAATTGTTTTTCTTTGCGTCCTTTGCGCCTCCGCGCACTTTGCGTTACCTGAAGATGCATATCGAAGTCACATGACAGTTAATCTCGAAGACTATCGCGAATTCCTCGAACAGGCCGAGCCGCACGTGCACGACACCCTGGAGGCCAGCTTTGCCGAAGCGGCCAAGGTCATGTCACCGCGCGGGCTCAATAACTACATGGAAGGCGCCAAGGCCCTGACCAGCCTGGGGCGCGGCACCGATCTGGAAGTCGCCTATCTGCAGGAAATGCCCGCGGTGGTCAAGGAAGTCGGCGAGGAGGTCATCAAGGATTGCGTCACCGCCGCCATGCAGCTGGCCTCCATGGTCAGCGGCCAGGTCATCAGCCTGATTTTTTCCAGCCTGCCGACGGCGGCCCGGCGCCTGGGCGATGCCGAGCTGTTGCGCGCCTATCTGCAGCTGCTGCACCAGCTCTCCGCCAAGGTGCCACGCGGCCTGCGGCCCATGCTGGTGCATCTGGATCAACTGTTTTCCAAGCTCACGCTCGGGGGTCTGCGCCGCTGGGCGCTATGGGGCGCCCAGGCCCACGGACGCGATTTCCAGGCGCAGGCCGCCTATTTCAACCTGGAGTCGGCCGACAGCCAGGCGGTGCTGCAAAAGGAGCGCCGCGGCACCTTGTTCGTCGACAATCAGCGCAAGCTCAACTTTTACCTGCGCGCCTTGTGGGGGCGAGACTTTTTTCTGCGTCCGACGGCGGGGGATTACGAGAGCCGTGAAGGGCTCAAGCCGTACATCGAGGACCGCGTCATTCATGTCCCCGATGCCTATGACGATTACGGCGGCATCCCCGGTGGCGAGTTATACCGCGCCAGCTGCACGCATGCGGCCGCACACATGGCATACGGCCACGAACCCATTTCCGCCGAGGCGCTGACGCCGGTGCAGATGTTCCTCATTGGCCTCTTTGAAGACGCCCGCATCGAGCATCTCGCGATCAGGGAGTTTCCGGGGCTGAAACAATTATGGGCGCAGTTTCACGAACAGGCCGACGAGGTCAACAATCCCGAGCACGAGGTCGTCGACCTGTTGGAACGCCTGGCGCATGCCCTGCTGGATGGCACCTATGAGGATTCGGATCCCTGGATAAGCGAAGCCGTGGCCGCGTTTCGAACCGAATTCGAGGCGCGACCCGAGGACAACGCCTTGAGCTGGGATCTGGGGGTCACGTTTTTCAATACACTCGGCGAACGCGGCGCCATTCCGAGTCTGCGCATCCTCGAGTCCATCGCCATCCCCTATCGCGACGATAATCGCTACATCTGGGCCTTCGATGAGGCGGACTGGCGCGACGCCGAATACATGCCCGCGAGCCACCGCCAGGTGCGCAAGACCGTCAGTGTCATTGAAATGGCCAACGAGCTCGACTGCGAGCTGGCCGGCGACGACGCCCAGGAGATCTGGCGCCTGGAGACGCCGTTCTGGCTGGATCAGGAGGGCTGCACCATTAACGAGCTGGAGGGTAAGGAACCGGCCAGTGAGCCTTACCATTACCACGAGTGGGACTATCAAGTGCAGCTGCACCGCCCCGACTGGGCGACGGTGCTGGAGAAGCGTCAGCCCAAGGGCGATCCCGCGGACATCGACCGGGCGCTGACGGAGCACAGGCCCCTGGCCTCGCGCATCCGCCACATTATCGATGCCCTGCAGCCCCAGGGCCTCATACGCCAGCGGCATCAGGAAGACGGCGATGAGATCGACTTGAACGCCGCCATCCGTGCCATGGTCAATCTGCGCATGGGTGAGACCCCGGACCCGCGGGTCAATGTGCGCTACATCCGTAAGACCCGCGACCTCGCGGTGCTGGTGCTGCTGGACCTCTCCGAGAGCACCAATGAAACCATACCCGGCACCGACCGCCCCGTATTGCAGCTCGCGCGCGAGGCCACCGCGCTGCTGTCCTGGGCCATCGACGGGATCGGGGATCCGTTCGCGATCCACGGCTTCGCCTCCGACGGCCGGCATGACGTGCAGTATTACCGTTTCAAGGATTTCGACCAGCCTTATGACGATGAGGTGAAGGCACGCCTCGCCGGCATGTGGGGCGGACTGTCGACCCGCATGGGGGCCGCCCTGCGCCACGCCGGCAGTCTTTTGTTACGCCAAGCGCAGCAGAAGAAGCTTATTTTGCTCGTCACCGATGGCGAGCCCGCCGATATCGACGAGCGCGACCCGCAGTACCTGCGCCACGACACCAAAAAGGCGGTCGAGGAGTTGGTTACCCGCGGCGTGACCAGCTATTGCCTCACCCTGGATCCGCAGGCCGACGAATACGTCTCCCGCATTTTCGGCGTCAACGGCTATTCCATCGTGGACCATGTGCAGCGGCTGCCCGAGCGCCTGCCGCGTCTGTTCATGTCTCTGACCAAGTAAGCGTATCCGGCAGGTTGATGAAAAACCTGTCATGCAACAAACTGCTAAACAACCAGTCTTGCGATAAACGCCGGCTCCCGCGCCGCAGGTCATGCTGCGGCTGTCGGCATCAAATCCCGGATATTTCGTGTGACGGATACGTTTATCGAGGGTCAGCGGTGGATAACCGCGGGGCCGCAGCCGTAGGTCCGGGCAACATCTACTATTTCTCGGAGCAGACGCAACAATCGTGTATTTTCCTTGCCGCGATAACCACAATCCGCGGATGTTGATCGACCCGACCCCAGGGGCCATACTTTAAGCAGAGTCTCTAAAGATACTGGTCTGGAAACGGCGCAGATCCGAATGCCAACCTTGCAGCCGTTTGCGACTATGGGGTGGAAGCGATGAGGTCCAGACTCCAAGATATACCTGCCTTTCAAGTCAGCCTCGCCGTGGTGGAAGCGGAGCACTACAATCGCGTGCGGCTGGCGTTATCCCGGCTGCAAAGCCCGCTGCGTTTGTGCCTGCCGAGCCTGCGCGGCCTCGATATCCTGTTGGACGACGAGGCGTGGGTCTGCGTGGATCGCACCCCGGAGGATCTGCCGGTCGTCGCCTGGACCGCCTTCGCGAACACAACGCGCGCCGGCCTGCATCAGCCGGTCCGCTGCCAACAGCGTTTTTTTCACGCCCATGCCGGCATGATCCTCAACACCGTGTTCGCCGATGTCGAGGCGATACTGACAGAGCGCCTGGCCGAGCAAGATCACCACGGCCCCGGTGACGTCAGCGATATTCGCAATCGCGCAGATAAGTCCTGATTCGACACCACCCTAAGAGTTGGATTACTGCCGGATCCGTACCCTGTCGTGATTATCCCCGGCGTGGCGGGACAGCGGCGGTCTCAAAGCCAGTAGAAATTCGCTTGAAACCTTGGTGAACCGGCGGTTTACTAACTCAATATACCGGCTGCGGCGGACAATATTCGTCACACAGCGATTAAATTGAATAATGCCGCGCAAGCGGCATTTGCCGCTCAAATAATTAGCGGCTTTAATACCAAGAACGCTTTGTTTTCAAGGGATTAATAAGGCAATATAACCGACATGGCGGTAAAACATTACCGCTATAGCCGTATATCCAGCTGTTATGTGTAAAAAATATCATGATTCTATTAGCGATAATACTAAGCAGCATCTAATTATCACTGCTATTGCTATTGTCCCTATTTATCTCATTAGCGCATATTTTAGTAATGTTCATGCTGGGCCTGGAAACATATACTTATTCTGGTTTGGTGTTTTCTTATTGATGCCTCTGTATGCTCTAAGCGAATTAGGCCTTATATCTGGTGTTACAGGGTTTTGGTTGGTGGTTATAATTATTGAGCCATTATGGGTGTTTTTACTGGTAAAAGGAGCTCATACAGCATGGAAACTAGCAAAGTGAAGTTAAAACACATAACAAGAAAATCAACAGCATTCGCTCTCGCTCATTCGGATTCGCTACTACGCACCGGTTATTAATACGTTGAGGCTGTAGAAAAACCCCCAAATTTTAGAAATTTTAATTAGAGACGATTTAAGGTGGCTAAAAATATTTTTTAATAC
Organism: Acidiferrobacterales bacterium; assembly: GCA_947258385.1. Classification (GTDB taxonomy): domain Bacteria; phylum Pseudomonadota; class Gammaproteobacteria; order Acidiferrobacterales; family SZUA-150; genus CAMYII01. Next base: position 14,538 of record CAMYII010000052.1, on the reverse strand, counting down.
ATTTGATTAAATGTTTGAAAAGATCCTGCATAGAGGCTTGAATCAACGTATGAACGAATTTTACTATCCAACAGAGAAAAACCCATCCAGGCGAAATATTGAAAAAATGTCGATTTCTGGGGTTTTTCTACAGTCTCGTTAGGTATATAAAAATGAAATCTAATTGGGAATTTGATCAACCAAAAAATGCGGCGGCTGTGACTTCTGTACATATTACACAACAAAATAAACCTATTCTCTTGGTTTCACACTATTCCGAGGATCATGATTGGGCATTTCTGTCTGGTGATCCTATAACAATGGAAGAGACTCAACTGGTATCAATGGAGAAAATTGTTGAAATTGATTTTACAGTTATGGAAATTGCATCACTCGAACCATGCTGGTCTGCTGAAAGAAAGGCGGTTGGAGAAGAATGGGTAAAATATGAAGATAAAGAAGTATAAAATACCTAACAACAGAATCAACACCATTTGCTATCGCATCATTCGGATGCGCAAAATGCGCGCACCGGTTATTAACACGTTAAGCCAATAAGCATCCAATCCAAACTGAGGAAGCAATGAACAAAAGACATCGAATACAATTTCCAAAGGCCGAATCATCCGATCTCAATCAAGACGAAGCCTATTTCTATCTTCAAGGATCAGGCGGAAAGAGAAAAATAAGGTTCCACGACTACGATGAAATTTATCAGGTACAAGGTCTGTATGAGCAAATCTTTTATGACCGCCTGAAATGCACATCTCCAAGTAAAGTAGCCTCAATACTCGAATCAGCGGTAAAGCAGTATCAAGATAATTTTACTGAGCTTCGAATATTAGATTTAGGTGCAGGCAATGGCATGATGGGGGAGGAGCTAAAAAAACACGGCGTTTCGCGCTTAATAGGCGTAGACATAATTCCTGAAGCTTATGATGCAACTATCCGGGATAGGCCAGGGATATATGATGCATATTACGTTGAGGATTTCACGAAGCTGGACGATGACAAAAAAGAAGAAATACGTTCATGGCAATGTGATTGCATGGTAACGGTTGCCGCACTCGGTTTCGGTGACATCCCGGCAAAGGCATTTATAGAGGCGTTTAATATAATCAAGAGCGAGGCGTGGGTAGCGTTTAATATCAAGGAAACCTTCTTTGATATAAGCGATGAATCAGGGTTCTCAAAAATGATTCGGGAATTAATATTCTCGAAATATCTTGATGTTTATTACATTGAACGCTATCGGCATAGGTTATCAATTGAGGGAGAGCCGCTGTACTATTTTGCCATTGCAGGTTGGAAAAATTCAGATGTTCCTGATGAGTTTCTGGAATCAAAAGGCATCATGGCCTAACATGGTTACCACACTCATCAAGCGCATCGGCGTGTTAAGGTTCTTGCTTGTAACCTTAGTCGCGATTTTCATTCTGGCCTCTCGATTTACCGGGGACGAGGCGGCGTATTCCGGTTGGGCGATGATACCCACGCTCATTGCGCCGGCCGTCGCACCCATTGTGTTCTTTGTGTTATTGCTCGATATGATGATGGCGAGCGTATTCATGGTGGACAAGCAGGGTGATGAGCGCAAGCGCTTCAAGTTCATTGTCAATTTGGATTTGCTCTTAACCATTGGAATGCTGGTCTCTTGGGTGCCCTATTTTATTTCCATCGCCAGTATCTGACGGGATGTTGAAAACAGCCCGTTCATGGCCTTTTTTTAACGCGCTTTACCCCGGCGCAGCCCTGCGGTAGTTATTAAGGGTGTTTTTCAACACCCGGCGAGTCAGCCGTCCCAGTCATTGCCCTGACGCCAACAAGCCCGTCCGGACGCACGCGGTTGACCACCGGCGCAGCGATGGCATGGGGCTTTGTCACATCCAGCGCGGCAGTCAAAGATGAGCGCCATCCGGGCAACGCCGCTCTTATATTAGAATCGGTGTAAGTTGTTTAGAATGGGTGTAAGTTGCATATTTCGAGTTCTTGCCGTGTTGCTCGCGGCGTACTGCCGGTATATCAAGGTGCGCTGATTTGATTCTGATCATTTTGCCGTCTCTCGGAATGTGCTTGAATTTTGTACGTAAATAATAAAAGCAATGGCTATTTCGGTGGTTATGGAATGGAAAGCGATGAACTGAAAGGGAAGCTGCGTGCAAAGAGCGGCGGTGGTATGATGGTCATAGAATATTCCGCACAATATGATCCGCACGATTCCATAACGGGAAAGGATTACACATATCAGTAGTGGTTTCTTTACCGCGTACATTCAGGAGGTATTGCCCATGAGCGATTATTGCGTCGTCCTCGTCAATGGCGCCCGCGCCCGTTTTTTCACACTTGAACCGGCCGATAAACACAGTACCGAAGGTGGGCCGAACCTCAAGGAACAACGGGACCTGGTGAACCCGGAGGAGGAGCTGCACGGGGACGAGCTCTGGAGTGACATGAAAAGCGGACGCAATCGCGTATCCGGCAGCGGCCAGGCCCATGGTTACGATGACCACCGCAGCGGCCATTCGGATGAATTGAGGCGCCGTTTTGCCCGTGGAATCGCGCGGGAAGCGGTTCGCCTGATACAGGACAATGGCTCCAAGAACGTCATTCTGGCCTCCCAAAAGCGCATGCTCGGGTTTCTCCGCTCCGAGTTGGATCCCCTGGCCAAGACCGGGGTGGCGCTGCAGGCCATTACCAAGGATCTGAGCAAGCTCTCGCCGCAACAGGTCCATGAACATCTGGCCCGGGAGAACCTCGTACCGCCGCGACGATTCCCCGCGGCTTGACCCCGGTCGTCTGCAGTCCGCCACCGCGCGGGCTGGGGACCCTCCCCAGGCCGCCGCGGCGGCGGGACCCACTCGTGCCGGTTGCGCCTGGCCGGGCAAACCGCTCTTTCCCCAGTATTTAAAGGTGGATAAGTTTCCGGCGGCGGTGTAAAACGTCAGCCGGCAAGGCTAACCCGGCAGGCAAGCAGTTCATGACCGACAGACAACACGACCCCGTCCCGACCGAGATTCAGCTGCACCAGAAGTCGCGGCTGCTGGAGATCAGCTTTGAGGACGGCGCGCATTTCAAATTACCCTGCGAATATTTACGGGTATTCTCACCCTCGGCGGAGGTGCAGGCGGCGCGAAAGCGCGGCGAATGGGTGACCGGCAAGCAGAATGTCAACATCGAACGCATCTCGCAAGTGGGCAATTACGCCATTCAGCTCTATTTCGACGATAGCCATGACACCGGTGTCTATTCCTGGAAGAGGCTCTATGAACTGGGCGTGAATCGGGAAAAGAACTGGCAGGTGTACCTGGACCGTTCGCAGGCCGCGGACCGGCAGGTCGCTGATGACGGTCCGCTCAAGGTCAAATTGCTGTATTTCGTCAACCTCGTGGACGACCTCGGTCGCGCGTCCGAGGAAGTGGAATTACCCACCTCGGTGCGGGACGTAAAATCCCTGATCATCTGGTTGCGACAGCGCGGCGGCCAGTGGGACGCCGCCTTGGGTCGAACCGCGCTCAAGATCACCGTGAACAAGCAGTTTGTGGACCCCGACACGCGCCTGACCAACAAGGACGAGATCGCGATCGTGCCCACGCCGCATTGACCCGGTATCGGGTCCGGGCGATTCAGCGGCATGCAGGACGAGGTTACTTTTTCTGGCCGGGCGCGGTGAAACCCGGCGGCAGGCTACCCAGGTCGCCCTCGCCAAACAGGAAGCCCCGCATGTGCTGCTCGATCAGCTCGATGCTGCCGGGGTCTGCCGTACTGATATGGTTCTCGTTGATGATGGTGGTCAGCCTTTCCAACCATTTCTGCCAGCCTTCCCTGGAGACGTTCTCGTAGACGCGTTCGCCCAAGGCGCCCGGATGCGGCGGCCGTTCCAGGCCTTCGGCCTCACGTTTTAAAACCTGACAATAAACAATACGCGCCATTTGGCTCACCGATTCAGAGGTTATCACGCAATCCATCGGTTGGGGAGCCGATGGTTGGGTGCTAAGATTTGAGTTATATTCTAACGGAGGTGCCGTGCAGATGCGAAGCATGAATATCTGCACAGATAGAGTCAGTAATATTCCTGTAGCGTTTTTAGGGGGCGTTAAAAGATGGCACAGACTGCGGTTGCGTATCCCACGACCTTGAGCGATGTGGAAATCATGTTGACCGATGCCGCCAAGGCGAAGCTGGCCGAATTGATGGCGGAGGCGGATCCGGAGCTTATGGCCGTTCGTATTTTTGTCACCGGTGGCGGCTGTGGCGGCATGCAGTACGGCCTGACCTTTGCCGAGGGGGCCACCGGGTACGACAGTGTGATCGAAGGCGAGGGCTTCAGGGTCGTGGTCGACCCCGTCGCATTGAACTATATGCAGGGTTGCCAGATCGATTACGCGGCCAACGGGCTGAACGAGAGTTTTGTATTCAATAATGTCTTTCAGGCCGTCGGCGGATCCGGCGCCTGCGGCGGTTGCGGCGGAGGCGGGTTCTAAGCGCTTTTGCACGCGTTTCCCCGGGCCATAGAACCAGAGCGCTCCGCTGCCAGCCTCGGTGACCGGCCGCGTGTGCTGCTCATCGCCCCGCACAGCAGTTACCGCACCGCGCCTTTTCTGACGGCCGCGCAAGCACTGGGTATCGACGTGCTGGTGGCCTCGGAAGGCAAACATTCGCTTGTTGCCGCGTATGCCGAGGGTCTTCACATCCGGCACGAGAACAAGGACGCTGCGCTGTCGAGCATCCTCCGGCAGGCCCGTTTGCGGCCATTTGCCGGCGTGATCGCCACCGACGACACCACCACGGAACTGGCCGCGCTGGCCGCGCGTGCCCTTGGCCTGCCCCACAATGACCCGCAGGCGGTGCGCCTCGCCCGGCGCAAGGACCTGGCTCGGCGGCGCCTGGCCCAGGCCGGCGTGCCGGTGCCGCGCCATCGGCGGATCGATCTGTCCCGGCCCTTGGCCCCGCAGATCGAAGGTCAGTCTTTTCCTTGCGTGTTAAAGCCGGTTGGTCTTTCGGCCAGCCGTGGCGTGATCCGGGCCGATAGCCCGCGGCAACTGCTGCACGCCTGTGGCCGCGTTCAACGTATCCTGGCTTCCATCGGTGCCTCCCAGTCAGAGTCCGAGGCGCGCGATTATCTCCTGGTCGAGGAATTCATTCCGGGTGCGGAAGTCGCGGTCGAAGGCATGCTGTACGGTGGCTGTTTCGAGCGGTTGGCGATTTTTGATAAGCCGGACCGGTTGGACGGACCGTATTTCGAAGAAACCTATTACATTACGCCTTCGCGCCTTGACCGGTCGGTGCAGGCGGACATTATCGGCCGTATCACCGAGGTGTGTGATGCCTACGCGCTGCGCGAAGGCCCGGTGCACGCGGAATGTCGCATCAATGAAGACGGCGTGTGGATTCTGGAAGTCGCTGCGCGTACTATTGGCGGGCTGTGCAGCCGCCTGTTCCAATTTGGAACGGGATACAGCCTGGAGCAAGTGGTGCTTGCCCATGCCATGGGCCAGAGAGCAGAAGCGAAATCCGGACTTGGTGGCGCGGGCGTGTTGATGATCCCGACGCCCAAGGCAGGGATCCTTCGCCGCGTGGAGGGCGTGACGGCCGCGCAGCGGGTGCCCGGCATCGAGCAGGTTTCGATTGAGGTGCGCGAGGGCTATGAGCTCGTGCCCCTGCCCGAGGGGTCCAGCTATCTCGGGTTCATCTTTGCCCGGGCCGGGACGGCGGAGCAGGCGGAGAGCGCGTTGCGCGCGGCCCACGCCTGCCTCAATATCGTGGTGGCGCCACTGTGGAAGGGCGAGGTCGCCAGATAGGCGGCGCAGGCAGATTTTCTTATTCAACCAGACGACAGGCAGCAATCACTCATGAGCAAACCACAAAAAGCGCCAACTCCGACCCTGGCCGAGCAGGCCGATCGCTTCGTGTTATATCAAAAAGCGGTGCAGTCGCCGGAGAGCGATATCGAATTCTATGATCAGACCTACCGGCAGCTCCGCGGCAAGAAACCGATGGTGCTGCGCGAGGATTTCTGCGGGACCGCCTTATTGTCGGTTGAATGGTGCAAGACTGATCCGGAGCGCCGCGCCATTGGCGTGGACCTGTGCGAGGAGACGCTTGACTGGGGCCGCGAGCACAATGTTATGTTCGCCGGTGCCGACACGGCCGATCGTGTCACCTTGATCCATGGCAACGTGCTGGATGCGCCGCAAGAGAAAGTGGACGTCACCTGCGCGATGAATTTCAGTTATTGCTGTTTCAAGACACGCGATCAATTGCGCGGCTATTTCGAAAACGCGCGCCGCGGACTGAAAGACGATGGTTTGCTGGTGCTCGATCTGATCGGCGGTACCGAGACCATGGACGCCCTGGAAGAAGAGCGGGAGGTGGACGACGAGGATTTCACTTACATCTGGGACCAGGACCGCTTCAATCCCATCACCCATGAGATGAGCTGTTTTATCCATTTCGCCTTCGAGGACGATTCGCGCATCGACCGGGCCTTCAGCTACGACTGGCGCGTGTGGGGCATTCCGGAGATCCGTGAATTATTGGAGGAGGCGGGCTTCAGCAAGGTACGCGTTTACTGGGAGGAGTTCGAAGACTCAGACGACGACGATGATGAGGAGGATGAGCTCGAAGGCACCGGCGAGTACTACGAGCAGACCGAGGTCGAAAACCAGGAGTCCTGGATCTGCTATATCGTCGCCGAGGCCTGAGGCCGCGCCATCAAAGGGGTGGGGTGGCCCGTTTGATCGATCCCCGCGCGCGCACGCATTACCGCAGCGGCGTAAAGAAAACCCTGGCGGGCCCGGACTACAGTCGCGCGCGCAGGGTTTCGGCGATCTCCGCGTCCGTCAGCACGATTGGATTGGTCTTCATGCTGCTGCCCCGGCTGTTGGCGACCATGCGCCCCATGTCCGTCTCGCCGATGCCGTATTCCGACAGCGTCGGCAGTTTCATGCGGTAGGTCCAGTCGCTCAAGATCTCCAGTAACGCCACCCACGCTTCCTCCCGGTGTTCGTAATGTTTACCGGTGAACAAGGCGCCGACCGCGGCGTATTTCCCGAGCGCCGGATGGTTGGGTTCGCGCTCGCGCATGGCGCGGATGTTCATGTCGGTGCAGGTCGACACCATGGTGCCGCAGGCCACGCCATGGGGAATGGTCGAGAACGCCCCCAGCGGCGAGGCCAGCCCGTGGACCGAGCCCAGGCCGCACTGGGCAAGCGTGATACCCGAGATCAAGGCGGCGTAGGCCATCTGGCCGCGGGCGGCGGCCGCCGCGGGCCCGGTCTCGTACCAGGCGAGCAGCCCGTCGCGGGCCGCCGCCAGGCCGCTCAGCGCCAAGGCGTCGGTAAACGGATTGGCCTTGAGGGAGACATAGGATTCCAGGAGTTGCGTCAGGGCGTCCATGCCGTTGGCGGCGATGAGATCCGGTGGGCAGCTCGCCAGCAGTTCCGGGTCCACCACGGCGTACTGAGGCACGAGCTGCTCGTCACGAAAGGACTTCTTGAAGCCGTGCGCCCCGCGTTCGCTCAACACGGCATTCTTGGTGGCCTCGCTGCCGGTGCCGGCGGTCGTGGGCACGGCGATATAGGGCAGGGACGGACCCTGGTAGGGTTTCTCGGGACCCACCCCTTCCAGGTGGTCCATGACCGAACCACCGCGCGGCAGCAGTCCAGCGATGGCCTTGGCCGCGTCCAGCACGCTGCCGCCGCCGATACCGAGGACCACCTCGATATGCTCGTCAAGGAAGTCCTGGACCGCGTGATCGACCAGTTTGGGCGAGGGCTCGTCGTTCACCGGAAAGTCTTTCCAGGTCATCCCCCGCTCCGACAGGGCCCCGGCGAGACTCTCCCAATGTTCCGTTTGCCGGAGGGACTGGCCGCCGGTCACGATCAATGCGCGTGTGCCGTAGCGGGCGGCGAGCTCCGGCACCTTGGCGAGGCGCCCGGCGCCGAACTCGATGCGAGGGAGGCGGGCGATGGAAAATGGCGCGATCATCACCGCTCGCGTGCCGCGGGAAACAGGCCTTTGTGCAGCACGCCCTGCCGCGGTGAGGCCATCCAGCCGGCCACGGTGTCGCGCCAGCTAAGATAATGTTGCGTCTGCTTGTGGGCGCCGGCGTCCTCCGCGCTGGCATAGGCCTCATAGAGCACGAAGCGGGTCGGATCGTCATCGCGCTGCAGCACGTCGAAGCGCAGATTGCCGGGCTCCTTGACCGAGGCCTCGTGGTTCGTTTGGGTCGCGGCGATAAAATCCTCGATGTGTTCCGGCTTCACATGAACATGCACCAGCGTTACGTGCATGGCTTTCTCCTCCGTATGGTGAGTCGTTGAGTCCTGTGGCAAAACCCACTTAAGGGTTTTGATTATGCAATGCTAGGCGAGGCTTGTCTCCTGCATGAATGGCTTGCCAGCGAAATAGAAAAAACGCCAGTCGCACCCGGTCTGGGCGCGCAGCAGCGCGAGCAGGCGCTCCCCCGGCAGCGCCGTGCCCTCGGCGATGTCCCAGATCGCGAGATAAAATCGCCCGAACCCCCCGTATTCGCGCCAGTTCAGCCGGTAGGGATGTGCGCCCGGCCCGCAGTGCGCACAGGTCCAGCCGCAGGCCTGTTTCTCAAGGCTCCATGTCCGCAACAGCTCGCGCCACTGCGTTTCACGGCCGCGGCATCGGGGGCACAGCGGCGGTTTGGTGTTGCTCCCGCCGAGAAACGCGACCTCCGCCAGAATGGGGGAGACCTCGATATGACAAAAGCCGGTGTCCGTCACGGCCGCGTCGGCCGGCCGGGTGGCAACGCGGGGGCTGCATCCGAGAAACGTGACGAGATGCAGAAAATTCCCGCCGGTGTGATAGTGGGTCGCGCCGCGGAAAGGGAATGCCTCCCCCATCAGGCCTTCGCCGTGCAGTGCCTGGATCAACGCCGCCCGGTCAGCGGGTATGACCTCGGGATCGGTGCAGTGCAGGATCAGCTTTTCATCCATGGTATCGCGAGCGGCGGGTTGCAGATGTTTCATGGTAAACCAGAAGTCACCCGCCCCGAAAGTCGAGGCCGGTCGCGCGAACAGCGCATCGTCGGTGTGCATGCCTCAGGCGTCCGGCACGGTTCCCTGCTCGCGTCGTGTTCCTGTATAGTGCCGCGCTTGCCAAACAACAAAAGGTTTTTTCGCGTGGAGCAGTCAATCGATCCTTCGGAGCACAAACAGCGTGTGGCGGCGGTCTTTAATCTGGTCTCAGCCGCCTATGACAACGAGGCGATGCGCTTTTTCCCTTTCTGCGCCGACCGCCTGGTCGCGCGGTTGCAGCTTGCCCCGGGCCAGAAGGTACTGGATGTCGCCACCGGTACCGGTGTCGTGGCGGTGGCGGCGGCGCAGAGGGTGGCGCCCGCCGGGCGCGTGATCGCGATCGATCTGGCCGAGGACATGCTCGACCAGGCGCAGCGCAATCTCAGCAAGCTGGGCCTTACCAACGTGGACCTGCATGTGATGGATGCCGAAGCGCTCGAATTCCGCGGCAATTATTTCGATGCCGTGATGTGCTCGTTCGGATTGTTTTTTCTGCCCGACATGGCCGCCGCGCTGCGCCACTGGCAGCGTGTGACCAAACCGGGGGGGAGGGTCATGTTCACCTCCTTCGGGTCGGAGGCGTTTCAGCCCATGCTGGATCTGTTTCGCGAGCAGATCGGGCACTATGGTCAGGTGCAGCCGGCCGAGCTGCGGCCTTACCCGGTCGAGCATCTAAAGAATGCCGATAACTGCCGTGCCTTGCTGGAGCAGGCGGGACTGTTCGATGTCAGCGTGCACAGCGAGCAGCTTGGATACCACTTGAGGGACGCCAGCCAATGGTGGGATATCATCTGGAACAGTGGTTTCCGCGGTCTTGTATCAAGACTCGAGCCAGAGGCACAGGCGCGGTTCAGGCAGGCGCATCTTGTCGAGGTCGAAAGGCTCGCCGGTGCGGACGGCATCTGGCTGAACGTGGAGACCTTGTTTTCCGGTGGCCGCAAACCGCCGGTCGCCTAGCGCCGGCCCGATGCCGCCGTCGCGTGGTATTGACGATGAAGCGCATGATTCTGTGAGCGCCGTCGGCGCCGAGGCCGCAAGCCTACGCACGGCGCGCATGGCCTTCATCGCCCTGCTCGTGGGCGCGCTATGTATCGCGTTCGCCCCCATCTTTGTCCGTCTGAGCGAGCTGGCGCCGACGGCGACCGCGTTTCACCGCATGCTGCTGGCCCTGCCGTTGTTCGGCTTATGGGCGCTGGCGGAGAAGCCCGCCGGTCCGACGGCGAGCTTCAAATACTGGCCGCGGCGACAGCAGACATGGCTGGTGTTGTCCGGGCTGTTCTTCGCCGCCGATCTGGCCTGCTGGCACTGGTCCATTGTCTATACCAGTGTGGCCAATGCCACCTTGCTGGCGAATGGGGCGCCAATCTTCGTGACCATGGCCGCGTGGTGGCTGTTCGGGGAACGCATCACCCTTCGATTCTTGTTTGCCATGGCGCTGGCCTTGGGCGGCGCCGCGCTGCTCGTGCGCGCGAGCTTTGACATCGGTGGGACCCATCCTCTGGGTGACGTGCTGGGAATTGTCACCGCCATGTTCTATGCCGCCTACATCATCAGCATCAAGGCGCTGCGCCGTACGATGAGTACTGCCGTGCTCATGGGTTACAGCGGAATGATCAGTGCGCTGGCCCTTTGCGGACTTGCCGTGGCCGCCGGCGAATCAGTATGGCCCCTGACCCTGCGGGGTTGGTCGATTCTGTTCCTGCTCGCCTGGGTGTCACAGGGTGTCGGCCAGGGTCTGATCGCCTATGGACTGGCGCACCTGCCGGCATCATTCTCCTCGGTTAGCCTGTTGTTGCAGCCGGCTGCCGCCGCTGCCCTGGCGTGGATGATGCTCGGTGAGGCCTTGAGTGGCTGGCAGGCGCTTGGCGGCGCGGCGGTCTTGCTGGGCATCTGGCTGGCGCGCCGCGCGACCCGCGCCGGGAGGGTCTAGTCGCCGGTCGGCAGCCACTGCTCGATGCGGTAAATCGTGAAAGGCAGGGGGGTTTTCACCAGCACCCAGCCGACGATAATGCCGGCGCTGTTCGCCAGCATGTCGGCGGTATCCAGGATGCGGTAGCGGCTGACCTGGGCCTGGCCGAATTCCAGGGTTACCCCCATGGCCACGAATAGCGCCGCCAGCAACAGGCGCCTGGACTTGGGGTAGAGCTGGGCAAACCACCACATGAGCACACCGTAGGAGACAATATGAGTGATTTTGTCGCTGTAGAAAATGCCGCCGCGGGGTAATTTTGCCATCAGCGACACATAGATCACGGCGGCGAGCAGAAGGTACCCGACCGCCAGCCAGATGCCTCGGTATTTCAGTCGTTCAACAGCCATAAGAATACATCATCCAAAAAAACGCACAGAACACATCCTGGGTCGTGTCGGACTTGATATCACGGGGCTTTGTAGCATAGATTGCCGTTGGGCGCATCCGTGGTGTCAGGGTACTCATGCCATCTATTAGAATATTGCCCACATGTAAAGCGTGCGCAAGGTATTTAGTATTTAATCGTCTATTATGGGAACCGGGGGAAAACATGAGTGCTTTACAAGAGGTATTGTTCGAGTCGAAACTGAGCAACCTGCCGTTGATCCAAAAGGGCAAGGTGCGCGACATTTACCGCATTGATGACGATCATATGTTGATTGTCACCACCGATCGTCTATCGGCCTTTGACGTGGTCCTGCCCACGGCCATCCCCGGCAAGGGCGCGGTGCTGACCGCCATCTCCAATTTCTGGTTTGGCCGCACCGGGCATATTATTCCCAATCACTTAACGGACAGGCCGCTCGCGGAGGTGATCCCGGATCCCGCGGAGCGCGCACGGGTCGCCTTGCATGCGGTCATTGTGCGCAAACTGAAGCCGCTGCCGGTGGAGGCCATCGTCCGTGGTTATCTCATCGGTTCCGGCTGGAAGGATTACCAGCAAACCGGCGCCGTCTGTGGCATCCAATTGCCAGCAGGGTTGCGCCAGGCGGACAAGCTGCCCGAGCCCATCTACACTCCCTCGACCAAGGCCGACGTGGGCGAGCACGATGAGAACATCGATTTTGACCGGACGGTGGCGCTGCTCGGTGAGACACTTGCGAAACAAGTGCGCGATGTCAGTTTGCGTTTGTACGCGGAAGCGGCGGCCTACGCCCTGGCGCGCGGCATCATCATTGCCGACACCAAGTTTGAATTCGGGCTGGATGACAACGGCGCGCTCGTGCTGATCGATGAAATCCTCACCCCCGACTCCTCGCGCTTCTGGCCGGCCGACAGCTACCAGCCGGGCAGCAGCCCGCCGAGCTTCGACAAGCAATACGTGCGCGACTATCTGGAAACGCTGGACTGGAACAAAAGGGCGCCGGGTCCTGAACTGCCGCGGGAGATCATCCAAAAGACCGCGGAGAAATATGAGGAAGCGCTGAGGCGCCTGACGCAATAGGCGCGCTGAGCTCTCGTTCCCGGAACGCAAAAAAGGGGGTCAAGTCTTGACATTTATCATTTTAGCAAATAGCCTCACCGAATGTCCCGTCCCCTGCGTATCGAATATCCGGGTGCCTGGTACCATGTGATGAACCGGGGTGCCGGTCGGCGTTCGATATTCAAAACCGATCATCACCGTCACCTCTTCCTCGAGCTCCTCCAAGAGTTGGCTGACACCTTTCGTGTGCAAACCCATGCCTTTTGTCTAATGGGCAATCATTACCATGTATTATTCCATACCCCGGAAGGCAATTTGGCTCGGGCCATGCGCCATCTCAATGGGGTGTATACCCAGCGCTACAACCGTGATACCGGCAGCGATGGCCCCTTATTTCGGGGGCGTTACAAAGCCATTGTGGTGGATAAAGTGGCCCCTTATTTCGGGGGCGTTACAAAGCCATTGTGGTGGATAAAGATAACTATTTATTACAAGTCAGTCGTTATATTCATCGCAACCCGCTCGAGGCCGGCCTGACCGCGCGTTTAAACGATTACCGCTGGTCCAGTTATCCGGCCTACCTCGGCAGGGTCACACCACCGCCCTGGTTGGTCACCCAAACCGTATTAGCCATGATCGGCCAACGCGACAAATCCCGGCGCTATCAGGGCTTTGTGGAGCAGGGGGTGGATGAGGAAATTCAGACCTTTTACCAGAAAAAACAGACCGCAGCCGTATTAGGGGATGAGGGCTTTTGCCGACGATTGGCCAGTCGAGTAAATAAGACGACCAAGGAAATCCCACAAGCGCGGCGGCTGGCAAAACGCCCGAGTCTCGAGGCGATTATGCAAACAGTTGCCAAGGCCTTTAGCGTTGCAGTCAGTGAGTTACAGCAAAGCACGCGCGGGCGTGGGAGGCAGAATCTCCCGCGTATGGTCGCCATGACGCTGGCCAGGAAGCAGGCGGGCTATGGACTCAAAGAGATTGCCAATGGCTTCGGCGTGGGACATTATTCCAGCATCTCCGTGGCAAGCCATCGTTTGATGGCCAAAATGAAAGACGATGCCCGGTTAGCCAGGACAGTCAAGCGTGTTGAGAAAGCGCTGGCTGAACAAAAATGATAAATGTCAAGACTTGACCCCTTTGTTTTGTCGCAAATGTGCTCTTACGGGATCGTAGTTGTTGAAGTATCTCCGCCAAGTAGGTATGGTAAATTATTAATGATTAGAAGCCGTCGACCGTTCACCGTGATATTGCTGATCTGGGCAGTGGTTTTAGCGCCTATGCACCCCTTGTTCGCCGCCGCAGTGCCGGCGTTTGAGGATGTCGCGACGGTGCAACATCAGGATCAAGGGGTGCATCATGATTCCTGCGAATGTTGCAAACAGGTTGGCTCGATGCATGAGGGTAATTGCAACATGGATTGTTGCAGCGCCTGCCTACATACCTACAGCATGTTACCCGCTACCGACCTGTTTGCGACGCCTTTTCGCTCTATCTTACAGGCTGTCATCAAACATCCCCACCCCCGTGTTGCGTTGAATCTGCGCGAAAGACCCCCTAGACATTTCGGCTGAACAGCCGTTGTTTATCTATTTCGTTTAACCCGCTGGGCTTATGGCCGCGGCGGTTGATATTGGTTCGTGGAGCCAATGGAGAACGCTGAGATGTCTGACAAAACCGATCTGAAGACTGGCCGCACACATAAGGAGCCGGAGCAGCAAATCGATGCGCAACGCGATGCGCGGCGCCGCTTTCTACGCAAGGCCGTGGCCGTCACGGGCGGGGCGTTGGCCGCCGGCACCAGTCTTGGTGCGCGGGCCGCGCAACAAATCGATCACAGTGCAATGGGTCATGAACTGAGCAATTATGGCTCCATGATGTTCATGAAAGATCACAGCGGTCATGCGATGGGCGGGGTGATCGAGCCGCCGGGGGCGCCCGCCGATCATGAAGTGAATTACAAGGAGTTCGATATCGATATTCGCATCGTGCAGCATGAGATCCTGCCGGGGATAAAGGTCCATCTGCTGGCGTTCAACGGGCAGGTGCCCGGTCCCGAGTTCCATGTCAGCGAGGGCGATTGGGTCAAGGTGAATTTCACCAACAAGACCGAG
>CAMYII010000051.1 GCA_947258385.1 Acidiferrobacterales bacterium | reverse complement strand
CCCCTTGATCGCGGCGACGATCGCCTGCGCCGCCTCGGTCAGCCCCTTGGCCGCGATGAGCGTGAGGCCGCTGCCGTCGAGGATCTCGCGGCCGCGCTCGGCGTTGGTGCCCTCCAGGCGCACGACGACCGGGACAGTGATGCCGACCTCGCCCACCGCCCCGACGATACCCTCGGCGATCATGTCACAGCGCACGATGCCGCCGAAGATGTTGACCAGCACGCCCTTGACGTTGCGGTCCGATAAGATGAGCTTGAAGGCCTCGGCGACGCGCTCGCGGGTCGCCGTGCCGCCGACGTCGAGAAAATTCGCCGGCCTGCCGCCGTGCAGCTTGATCAGGTCCATGGTCGCCATGGCCAGCCCGGCGCCGTTGACCATGCAGCCGATATCGCCGTCGAGCGCGATATAGCTCAAATCCCATTCCTTGGCCTCGACCTCACGCGCGTCCTCCTGGCTGGCATCGCGCAGCCCTACCACATCCGCGTGGCGGTACAGGGCGTTGTCGTCGACATTGATCTTGGCGTCGAGACACAGCAGCTCGCCGGCCTGGGTGACCACCAGGGGGTTGACCTCCAGCAGGCTCAGATCCTTGTCGTGGAACAGACGGGAAAGGCCGGTTAACAATTTGGCGAACTGTTTCACCTGATCGCCCTTGAGCTGCAGGCCAAAGGCGAGCTGCCGGCATTGATAGGGCTGCAGGCCGACCAGGGGATGGATGACGGCGCGCAGAATCTGCTGCGGCGCCTCGCGGGCGACCTGTTCGATGTCGACCCCGCCCTGCGTCGAGGCCATGAGCACGACGCGCTGCAGGGAACGGTCGATGACGGCGCCCAGATACAGCTCACGGTCGATCTCGCAGGGCTGTTCGATCAGGACCCGGTTGACCGGCTGCCCGGCCGCATCGGTCTGATAGGTCACCAGACGCGATCCCAGCATCGCGGTGACGGCCTGCAGGGCTTCGGACTGGCTATCGGTGATCCGAACCCCGCCGGCCTTGCCGCGCCCCCCGGCATGGACCTGGGCCTTGACGACCCAGCGTGTGCCGCCGAGTGCGGCCAGCGCCTGTTCGGCCTGCGCCGCGCTCTCCACGACGCGATGCGCGGGCGCCGGCACGCCGTACCCGGCGAACAGCGCTTTGGCCTGGTATTCATGCAGATTCATAGTGACTCCAAAGGGTGAGGGTGCCGGGGCGGCAAGCCAAGGCATGCCATTTTGCCCTGCTGGACGGTGATCGACAAACCGGCGCCGACCCGCCGGCGGCAGCGGGCCGGGTCTATCGACGCCTTTTCGCCTGCGCGATATGCAGCGCGCGCCCGCTGACCGCCAGCGCCGCCTCGTGAAAGGATTCCGACAGCGTCGGGTGGGCAAAGGTGGTCATGGCCAGATCCTCGCTGCTCGCGCCCAACTCCATGGCGATGCCGGCCTCGGCGATCAGCTCCGAACAGTGCGGCCCCATCATGTGCACACCCAGCAGGCGATCGGTGGCGGCATCGGCCAGAATCTTGACCAGTCCGGTGGTGTGGCCGGCCGCCCGGGCGCGGCCACTGGCGGCGAAGGGGAACTGGCCCACGCGGTAATCCTCCCCGGCGGTTTTCAGGGCCTGCTCGGTCTTACCGATCCAGGCGATCTCCGGCAGCGTGTAGATGACCGAGGGAATCGTGTCGTAGTTGACCTGCGATTCCTGCCCGGCGATGCGTTCGGCCACCATGACGCCCTCGTGGGAGCCCTTATGCGCCAGCATCGGTCCGCGCACGGCATCGCCGATGGCATAGACCCCGGGCAGGTTGGTACCGCAATGCTCGTCGACATGGACCACGCCCCACTCGTCCAACAGCAGGCCGGTTTCCTTGGCGAACAGCCCATGGGTATGCGGACGGCGGCCGACGGCCACGATCAGCTTGTCGACCGTCTCGCTGTGGGTGCCCGCATCATCCTGGTACTCGATGGTGACCTGATTATCCTTGATCTCGCTCGATACGACCCGCGCGCGCAGGCGGATATCCAGGCCCTGCGCGGAGAATTGCCGCAGGGCCTCCCTGGCGATCTGCTCATCGGCGATGGGCAGGAAGCTGTCCTGGGCCTCGAGCAGGATCACCTGCGAGTCCAGGCGCCGCCAGACGCTGCCCAGCTCCAGACCGATCACGCCGGCGCCGATAATCCCAAGGCGTTTGGGCACCTTGGTAAACTCCAGCGCGCCGGCGGAATCGACCACGATATCCGCCTGCAGCGGGACCGTGGCGATGTCGGCCGCGATGGAGCCGGGCGCCAGAATGACATGCTCCGCCGCCAGCAGCTCGGTCGCATCGCTGTCGCCCGCGGTAATCTCCACTTGCCGTTTCGGCAACAGCTTGCCGTGTCCGGTGAACGCGGTAACGCCGTTGGCCTTGAACAAGGCGGCAATCCCCTCGGTGAGGTCGGCAACGATCTTATCCTTGCGCGCCATCATGGCCGCAAGATCGACATCCACCCCCTCGACCTTGATCCCGTGGCTGCCCAGACCGTGTCTCGCCTGCTCGTAGAGCTCCGAGGACTCCAGTAGGGCCTTGGAGGGAATGCAGCCGGCGTTCAAACAGGTTCCACCCAGCGAGGGTTTGTCGGCCTTATCGAGCCATTGATCGACACAGGCCGTGTTAAGCCCGAGCTGCGCACAGCGGATAGCGGCCACATACCCCGCGGGCCCGGCGCCAATGACGATGACATCGAACTGTTTTGTCATAAGCGAAGTTCCTTGTTGTTGTTGGCACGCGCGTCGGGGCGGAGGGAAACGTGTGTTTACTTAAATCTTCAACAGGATGCGCGCCGGGTCCTCGAGCAACTCCTTAATGCTGACCAGAAACCGCACCGCTTCGCGTCCGTCGACCAGCCGGTGGTCATAGGAAAGCGCCAGGTACATCATCGGGCGGATAACGATGGCTCCATTTTCGACGACGGGCCGTTGCTCGATCTTGTGCATCCCCAGGATACCGCTCTGTGGAGGGTTAAGGATGGGCGTGGACAACAAAGAACCGAAAACGCCGCCATTGGTGATCGTGAACGTGCCCCCCGTGATTTCCTCCATCGCCAGTCTACCATCCTGGGCGCGCTCGGAGAAATCGCGAATCCGGGCCTCGATCTCGGCCATGTTCAGCTGATCGGCGTCCCGCAGTATCGGCACCACCAGGCCGCGCGGGGTGCCCACGGCGATGCCGACGTCGAAAAACCCGTGGTAAACGATATCGCCGCCATCGATCGAGGCATTGACTTCCGGAAACCGCTTTAACGCCTCCACCGCGGCCTCGACGAAAAACGACATGAACCCGAGCTTGACGCCGTGCGCCTTCTCAAAGCGCTCGCGGTAGCGTTCCCGCAGCTCCGTCACCGGCTGCATATTGACCTCGTTGAACGTGGTCAGAATCGCCGCGGTTTGCTGCGCCTCCACCAGGCGCTCGGCGATACGGGCGCGCAGACGCGTCATCGGCACGCGTTTTTCCAGGCGTTCGCCCGTGGTGGGTGCCGGCGGCACGGCGGTCGCAGCCGGCGCCTCGCTGAGTGACGGCGGCTCGGTTTCCAACTCATCGGCCGGTGCGACCGGCACCGGCTCTTCATGCCCGGGGGGCTGTTCCAGGTGGAGCAGCACGTCCTCCTTGAGAACGCGCCCACCCTTGCCGCTGCCCGGGATCCTGGTCTCGTCCAGGCCGTGCTCGGCGATTAGTTTGCGCGCCGCCGGCACCACTACCGGCTCGCTCTTCAGTTCCACCACCTTCGGCGGCGAGGCCTCATCGTTGACCGCCTTGGGCAGCGGTGTCGCCGCTTCAGCCGACGCCGCTACACGCGCGATGACCTGCCCCGAGACCACCGTGGCGCCTTCCTGCTCCAGGATCTCCTGCAGCACGCCGTCTTCCAGGGCGGGCACTTCAAACGCCACCTTGTCCGTTTCGATATCCACCAGGTTTTCATCACGCTTGACCGCCTCGCCCGGCCGCTTGTGCCAGGCGATGATGGTGCCATCGGCCACAGATTCGGGAAATTCGGGGACTCTGACCTCGATCGTCATCAGCTAGCCTTTTTCTTCTTTCCGGTTTTCTTCTGGGACTCGGGCGCGGCGCCCAAGGCGTCTTGCACCAGCGCGCGCAGTTGCTTGATATGCAGCGCGTGATAGCCCACCGCCGGCGCCGCCGACATGGGCCGGCCCGCATACTCGAGATAGGAATTCTGGTCCAGCAGGGCGCGCATGTGATGCTGGCTGGTGTACCAGGCACCCTGGTTCTTGGGCTCCTCCTGGCACCAGACGAAATCCGTGGCCTTCATGTAGCGATCGAGCTGCTCGCGCAAGGCCTCTTTCGGAAACGGATAGAGTTGCTCGATGCGGATAATCGCCGTATCCGTGCGTTCCTCCTTGCGCCGCTGCTCCAGCAAGTCATAGTAGACCTTGCCGCTGCACATGACGACCCGTTTGATGCCGTCGTCGTCGAGAGGGTCGAGCTCAGGGATCACCGTGTGGAAGCCGCCGTCGCTGAGATCATCCACGGGACTGATCGCCACGGGGTGGCGCAGCAGACTCTTCGGGGTCATCACGATCAAGGGCTTGCGGCAGGGACGCAGCATCTGGCGGCGCAGCAGATGAAACATCTGCGCCGGGGTCGTCGGTATACATACCTGCATATTGTGCTGCGCACACAGTTGCAGATAACGTTCCAGCCGGGCCGAGGAATGCTCCGGACCCTGGCCCTCGTAGCTGTGCGGCAGGAACATCACCAGGCCGCACAGGCGGTTCCATTTCTGCTCCCCGGCACTGATGAATTGATCGATGACCACCTGCGCATTATTGGCGAAATCCCCGAATTGCGCCTCCCAGATGGTCAGCGTTTTCGGGTCGGTCGTCGCATACCCGTATTCAAACGCCAGCACGGCCTCTTCGGACAACAGCGAATTGATCACCACGAAATTACCCTGACCCTCCGCCAGATGCCTCAGCGGCACATGCAGCTCGCCATTTTTCTGGTTGTAGACGGCCGCGTGGCGATGAAAAAAGGTGCCGCGGCCGCTGTCCTGGCCCGATAGACGCACATTGTGGCCTTCGGTCAGGAGCGTGGCATAGGCCATGGTCTCGGCGAAGCCCCAGTCGATGGGCAGGGCGCCGGCCGCCATCTTGCGCCGGTTATCGAAGATCTTGACCACATTGGGGTGCAGCCCGAAACCCTCGGGGAGTCGGCCGAGGCCCGCCGCCAGCTCGCGGATGCGCTCCACGGCGACGCCGGTCTTGGCATCCCCACAATCCTTGGCCAGATAGGGCGCCCAATCCACCGTGCGGGACGGATGGGCCTCTTTGGAGTGCACCACATTGGGCGCCACGCTGTCCCCGGTCTCCAATGCCTGCCGGTAGGCCTCGAGCCGCGCCTCGGCGAGCTCCGGCGTGATCGTCCCCTCCTCGATGAGCCGCTGGGCGTACAACGCCCGCGGCGTCGATCTTGCCCTGATCTTCTGGTACATCATGGGCTGGGTCGCGGACGGCTCGTCGGCCTCGCTGTGGCCATGACGCCGGTAACAGACCAGGTCGATAACCACGTCCTTGCGAAATGTCATGCGGTAATCCATGGCCACCTGGCTCATGAACAGCACCGCCTCGGGATTGTCACCGTCGACATGAAAGATCGGCGCATCGACCATCTTGGCGACATCCGTACAGTAAAACGAGGAACGGGCATCCTTCTGATAGCTGGTGGTGAAACCGATCTGGTTGTTCACGACCACATGGACCGTCCCCTTGGTGGAATAGCCGCGCGACTGCGACATATTAAAGGTCTCCATGACCACGCCCTGGCCGGCGAAGGCGGCGTCACCATGGATTAGTATGGGCACCACCTGCTGGCCCTCGAGATCCCCGCGCAAATCCTGGCGTGCGCGCACCGACCCCTCGACCACCGGGTCGACGATCTCCAGGTGTGAGGGGTTGAAGGCGAGCGCGACGTGCACCGCGCCGCCGGGGGTGCTGATATTGGAGGAGAACCCCATGTGGTACTTCACGTCACCGCTGCCGTTGCCATTGGCCCTGGCCTTGCCCTCGAATTCCTGAAACAGCTCCGCCGGCGTCTTGCCCATGATGTTCACCAGCACGTTCAGCCGCCCGCGGTGGGCCATACCGACGACCACCTCTTTGACGCCGTGGCCGCCCGCCCGCAGGATCAGTTCGTCGAGCAGCGGAATCAGGCTATCGGCCCCCTCCAGCGAAAACCGTTTTTGTCCGACATATTTGGTATGCAGATAGCGTTCCAGCCCCTCAGCGGCGGCGAGCCGGTCGAGCAGGTGGCGTTTTAGCTCGGCGGGAAACACCGGCGCGCACTGCGTGCTCTCCAGGCGATCCTGAATCCAGCGCTTCTCGGCCGTGTTGGTGATGTACATATATTCGGCGCCGATACAGCTGCTGTAGGTGCGCTTGAGGATCTGCAGGATTTCCTTCAGGGTCGCCTTTTCCGCGCCCACCAACGACCCGGTATCGAATACCGTGTCCAGGTCCGCATCGGTCAAGCCGTGGTGGCGCAAGTGCAGATCAGGAATATCCAGGGTTCCGGTCGTGCCCAGCGGATTGAACTTGGCCTGCTGGTGGCCGCGAAAGCGGTAGGCGTTGATCAGCTGCAGCACGCGGACCTGCTTGCCGTCGTGCGCCAGCGCGTCGGCCGCTTCCGCCGCGAGGGGCTGTTGGGGCCTGCCCTCCAGGGCAATCTGCCGGAATGAGTCGCGGATGGTCGAGTGCGGGACGTCCGCGACGATTCCGTTGACGCGCGGCAGGGTCTCGAAATAGGTCCGCCAGACGGGATCGACGGCGTTCGGGTCGTGTAGATAGGCCTCGTAGAGCTGTTCCAGGTAAGGGGCGTTACTACCCGCGAGATGCGAGGTATTCCAAAGGGCTTGCAATGTTATGTCTTTTGTAGAGTCTTTCATCTCCCGGCACGAATGACCTCCTTATTATTTAGAGTGAGGACGCGCTGGTGGGTTCCATAAAACGGTGATTGTGCCCCATCGCAACACAACCTCTTTCATTATTTAGAAAAGCATAAGCCGTACGGCTATTCAAGTTCACAGGGTTTTTATATACGGTCATGCACGGTCCAGAACAAGGGCGGCACGTGTCGCACGGCGATTTTTTGTGACACGCCCCCTGCGGGATACCATCGGTCGGCTTTAAACCCGCGACCGGCCGGCCCGTGCGCGCGATTGCCGCGCGAACCGGCCGTTTGTCCGCCGGTGGACTCAAAAGTGATCGTTGATGACCACCTCGCCCATCGGCAACTGACCGCCTCGCGGCCAGGCCGCCTTGGTCCCTTTGCCGATGGCGACAAACATGGCGATCACATGGTCCCGGGGCAGATTGATCAATTTGCCCACGGCATCGAAATCGAAACCGTCCATGGGGCAGGAGTCATAACCCAAGGCCTTGGCCGCCAGCATCAGGGTCTGGGCGGCGATGCCGCAGGAGCGCATGGCCTCGTCACGCTGCACCTGCTCGCGGTCGCGGTAATACTGGTCGATCGCCGGTACGAGGAAGTCCTGCACTTCCTTTGGGGTATTGCGCCAATACCGCGCGGGATCCTTCTCCCAGGCCTTGAGATCGGCACACAGGACCAGCAGCAGGGAGGCATCCGTGACCTGCGCCTGGTCCCAGGCCACCGCGCGGATCTTTTTTCTGAGCTGCGGGTCGCGCACGACCACCTGGCGTACATTCTGGATATTAAAAGCGGTCGGTGCCAGCATCGCATGGGAGATCAGTTTATTGTAGTCCTTATCGCTGATCCGATGCTCGGGGTCGTAATGCTTGACCGCGCGCCGGGTCTCGATGGCGGTAAAGGTGTCCATTTAACGCTCCTTGAATTTTTTGTGTTATGGCGGCGCCCGCGGACGCGTGCGGGCCCGCCGCGGACACGTGCGATCATAATCCGCGCCGCCCGCGCGGTCTATTCCCGGCGGAAACACCAATCGCGGTGGTGGTACTCAAAGGCCGGTCCGCGGGGCACCCGATCAGCTGGCGTGCTCCTCGCCCTGCGCCGGGACATCCGTAAGCTCCTCGACCCCGACCGGCTTGAGATCGGTGGCAATGGTCGTCTGACCCTCCACCCGCGGCCGGAACCGCAGCTGCATGCCCGGCTTGATGCCGTTCAGGCTGGCCTGGCGCACATCGTGGGGGAAAAACATGATGCTG
>CAMYII010000050.1:50465-110054 GCA_947258385.1 Acidiferrobacterales bacterium | reverse complement strand
CATTACAAGATTCAGTAGGATCAGGGTTGACTTCGAATTTACCCAACAATCATTCCCCAGGTCTAACATGCTGATCTCACAATCATTTGAGAATGGTAGGAACAGAATCTACTTTGATTATTACCGTGAAAAAGACAACCAAAATAATCCGCTACAATTTGATTTTCAATTTTCGGAATTCTTTCTTTATTTCGGCGACATTATTCAATGATTCCCTAAAACGAGAAAGCACTAGCACTGAAGTGCCAGATCCTGACTCGTCTGTGATTTGCGAAAATATATCTCTTAATACTTCTTCTTTACTGCCTCTGACGACATGCACCTCTGTTTTATTACTTATCGTATGTGTAATAAGATCTTTTCTAATTTGATTATCATTTTCCTGCACAAAACCCGATGCCACACTCTCGATTCGGTTATTGAATCGGAATGACTTATCAAGAGTAACTCGATATGTCTTGCCGAAGCGTTCGGCAAAACTTGTCGTCAGACTGACATCGCTTCCTGTAAATCGATAAATCGCCTGCCAATCATCACCCACACAAAATAGTGCACAACTAGTCCCTGCCTCTCTAAGCGCCTCAATCAGGCTAGCCCGTATCGGTGATATATCCTGAAACTCATCCACCATAATGTAGCGAAACCTATATTTTGACTTCGTTTTTTCATGAAAATCTTCACTGCGGACTATCTTTTCAGCATCGCGAATCATGTCCGCGAAGTCAATTGTCTTATCCGCAGCTAATACGGAACAATATCGTTCATATAGCCACTTAAATATCAAGTGAAACAATCTAATACGGGATTTGTTATATTGATTTGTTTCTGGAATTGGGAGATTTTCAATATCATACGGCGAACACTTAAATAAAGTAAGGAAGCCTGCAATCAGTTTTGAGAAGTTTTTATATGCGCCCAGATCCTTGAGCTTGCTAAACAGATTATTAGTGGTCACTGGGTCAAGTAGATCTTCAAAATCAATATTAATGAGTTTGCAATGTTCCTTTAGCTCTCTTTCCAGAATGTTCTCTAGTCCCTGCTTTGATTGATAGCTAAATGTCTGAATGAGTTTTGTCCCACATTCTTGATGTACTTTAATTTTCCACTCTTTATCTTTATTGTACTTATCCGTATCAATGCCTGGACGTGTCTCGCCATATTCATTAATCCCAAAGTGCTCGATGTAAACATCTAAATCAGGGAGATAATAGTCTGGCCGGTAGACATTTCGACCAGGAGCGCTCACAGGATACGGATATTCACGTTCATATTCGAAACGAATTCCATTTTTGAACAAATAATTGGATATTTTTAGCTCTTCAAAACTTTTAACCAAATTACCAGCCAAGTCCCTAATTTCATTATCTCTTACGTGTTGAAGATATTCTCCATGGGTCTTAAATTCTAAATCATTAGGCTGTGGATATAGATATTCGGAGAAAAACGACTGTATTGCATTTACCAAAGAAGGTTCATTGACCATTTGCTCAACTTGATTATCAATGAACTTAACATATTGCGCATCGTCAGACGCAAGTACACTTACATCCGTTGCCCGATTCTCATAACGACCAATAATTTCTTTTCCAAGTGAGTGAAAGGTACGAATCACAACACCATTCAGATAATCCAATTCGTACACCCTCTCCTCAAGTTCTTGTCTGGCGTCTTTACCATATGCCAGCATTAATATCTCTTCTGGACGGGCAAAACCTCGTTGAACCAGATAAGCAGCCTTTGCAACCATGGCACTGGTTTTCCCGGTCCCTGCACCGGCAATGACCAAAATATTATCCTCATCATGTACACAGGCATCACGTTGTTTTGCAGTAAGAGGATGCTCTTCAAGATTCTCAAGCAAATAATGGGCAGAATTTAATTCTTTTTTAGTGAATAGATTGTTCTTTTTCTCAACAAAATCAACTGGATCAGAGAGGAATTCCAACAAAGTATTTCTGATTTTATTGATATCAAACCCAAGTGAGACATATTCATCCCTTAAGGACAATTTATTTTTTAGCGCACTTAGACGTTTAATCCATTCCTCTTTGTGAGATCCGCGAATATAGCGTTTGAACGAAAGTATGTAACTTTCAAAGTTTTCCGAAGTATCGACTAGTTGATTAAAATATTCTTTATAGATAGGCGCCCAATACTGAAGCCTGTCACTTTCCAAATCACTAAAAACTAATCGCAGCTCATTGTCTTTAACTAATCGATAACTCACCTCTCCCCATACAAGCTTATCGAACACGAAACCTCGTTTGTATTGTAGTTTTAGCAGCGGCTTAGGATACTCGACAAATTGATCGCCCAGATAGATACCATTATCTTTCAGCGTTAACGATTCAGCCCCTAAAATGAAACGATTAAGAAATCCTAGTTTCACAGCATTATTATTCTCAATTTTTCCCATCGAGATAATTACAAGCCATAATTAGAAGTATTATTAAAGTCATTTCATTTAAAATGAACCAATGGGATCTATTTCTCATATAGGGACTAGCCATCACAATAACAATCGAGTCTGTCCCTATCGAAAATATCGAAAAAGGAACGGGGATTTTCATATTGCCCATAATATGAGTGATCAAAAAATAATCCCTCCGTCCCATTAATTCTCGCAGCTGCTTAAGCGATCATTTCTCTAACAGCTTCAGCAGTAAGAACCGAGCTTACGGTGTATAACCGCTGAAGTCCGTCAGGACCAAGCGCGACTTCCAATGATGCACGGAGTTTGGTGTCAACCATCGCTACTAACGCGTCGGCCTCCATCAAAATAACTTCACTTATATCCGTCTCCATCTTTAGCGACCTAATCGGGTCATCGTAATCATCGGAAAACTGGCTAGACAGTATTATATAGTAAACGTTCCGCAATCCCTTTCTCCGCCGAAGCTCACGACTTTGCGTGACAATGTACTCACGTATGGTTCGATCATCTGTGCCCATACTATATTTATCGCCCCTGGCTTTCGAGTCCCACAAAATCGCATAAGAATTGTCTATATCAAGTGCAAGACCATCGGGTACACGCCCTTGGCCTTGTCCAAGCAATTTTGTTTCATATCCAAGGATCGTAAACGCTGCATCGACGCTTTTTTCCAAAGCTCTGGGGATAGAAGTCCCTGATGCTTTTGCTGCCTCGGTAAGAGTCTCGTCATTTCGTGCCAAACGAGGCAAAATGGCGATAATTGGAGGTATAAAGCTTTCCGGCAGACGAGTGAGGTCTGCAACAGTCTCTCCAGCAGGTTGTTCTAGCCTTACTTCCCTCTTTAGTTCGTCTCGCTCTAGGGGTTTATCCCCGCCAAAAGGATTTCCCCCTTTGAACCAGAAAACATGTTCAACCTCGTAAAGACCAAATTTTTCGCCAGATGCGTGGCTGAAGACGCCACATAGCTCATCGTGTATTCGTTTATAGGTTATATAATTGTCGGCTAGGTTGTCTGATGGGCTCCACAAATTCAGGTCATTCATTACTTGCACGCTATTTGTGTAATAGACAGGCCATACTGATGTATCTTGGATCTGCCAGAAATACGACAGGAAATATGGAACACTGCTCACCTTTGGTTTACCATGTGGCGAGCCACCTGACTCCACGAATGATTCACCTATCCGCTTGACATAGCTAGAAAACGTCTTGATCCTACTCGATGCGATATCTTCGTTACCTGGGACCACAATGGCCGCTTTGATCTCTTGGTCTAGCTCGGACTCATCATCAGCAACATTGACGAGTAAATTAAAAAACATTTGGCCTTTAATGCCCCTGAAACCCCAACACGCGTTTCGTTTGTTAATACTATCAACTTGCGATTTGAAGTCTGCTAGTGCAACGCGACCTTCCAGGTAATTAGCAAGTAATGGTTTAAGCACATTCGCGATTAACTCATATCGCGTCTTATCCCTTTCTGCATGCAATTCTCTGGGTGTTCGTCCATCTGGATTCTTGGGCGCTCCCAGATATTCCTCCATCACCTCAAGTGCTCGCTGCTTCTGTTCTTCGCTAAGTATTTGTGTCATCGCACTTCCTCGCCACCTACGTATTTACATCGACAGTGCTAGTTTCTTCACGATTAAGTCTTTGCATCCGCATCTGATCCTATCCTAGCCCTGACTATCCTTGAACCCATAAAATTACATTTTTGCCAAAAAACACGTTTAAGCGCTAACATAACCATTATTATTAACTAATCTTTATTTTTATCATTAGATTTAGTTTGGTACAAACTCATTAGGTTAACCTAGCCGTGCTTTTGTTACTTCTCTTTTAACGCGCTTTCGAGACTCTCGTAATTACCTAGGTGTGCTCGCATAAGGCTTTTCCATAGCTTGCCATGATTAGGGATCGAGAAGTGGAGGAGTTCGTGGACAATTACGTAGTCCCACAGCTTCTCCTCATAATTGAGTAGTTCAGCATTAAAGTGCAAGTGGCCATTCGTGGAACAGGATGCCCACTTGTTACGCATCGGGCGTACCGCTAACCATTGCACATCCACTTCCAGTTTATACGCCCAGTGATGTACACGCTCCTTGAACACATGCTTTCGATCATTCGGTCTCATATCGCTAGATCCTATCCGCCTTTTCCAGCAGCGTGAAGAGTTCGTCGACAAGGACAGTGACCTGATCAAGATCTTCTGTTTCCGCAAAGATCGCAAAGGTCACTTTCTTGCGCAGCTCCCGAAGGGCGTTCTCGCTCCTTTTCCAGTTAGGGAATTCCACAAAAGCCTCCTTGATTTTTCGGCTCACGTCCTCGGCCTTCTCAATCTTCGCGTCTAGGAGTGTCCGATAAACGAAGAAGGTTAGACCATCGAAACCCTTCGATGCCTGCTCCTTCTTTCTCGCCTCATTCGCTTTAACTTCTTTCAGGAGTTGTTCAAGCGCCTCAGCAGTACTGGTCTGGCGATTCTCAAAGCTTTCCTGAACTGCCTTGGCTCGCTCCGCCATGGCAATTAGGTAGGGATCATCACTTTCATCTTCCGCAATCTTTTGGATACTTTTCACAAGGTTGATGACTTTGTTCCCATCGCCACCTTTTTTTGAGACCAGGTACTTAACCGTGTCTTCGTTGATCTCTAGCATCTCTGACACAGGCCGGATATAGTCCGTACCAATATACTTTTGAACCAGTTCACTGGTCTTCTTTTGGAATGCCCGGTCGACCTGAACGCGCTTCGTATATGCCTTGCGGACTATGTCATATATCGCCGAGAGTGTTCCGTAACCGTCGATATAGGGCCGTAGGAAAGCATCAGGCGAGATGATCTCATAGAGCATCTCAATCTCTTTGTATTCCTTAAAGAACGCCTTGCGCCGTTCCGGATCACGGAAATGCTCGATCAGGGTATCCACATCCTTATCATCAAAGTTACGTTCGATCAATCCGAGGTATTCGGGGGCCTGAGACTCCATCTTGTCCTTGAACAATACTTTAAGTAGATTCAGATCCTTCACCACCGACTGAACCTCGTCACTATCGAAAGCCAGTGCTTTTTCCAACTTATCGAATATCCCGACAAAATCTAGTACGAAACCGTGGGGCTTTACCATTTCCGCTTGCTCGTTTTCGTAGGGCCGATTTACGCGAGCAATGGCCTGCAACAGGGTGTGGTCGCGCATGGGCTTATCAAGATACATTGCGTAGAGCACAGGCGCATCAAATCCGGTCAGAAGTTTCTCTGTGACAATGAGAATCTTTGGTTGTTGATCGAGCTTGTTAAAGCTCTTGCGGATAGCCCGCTCCTTCTTCGGATCTAAATGAAACTCTTTCAACAACTTCGAATCATTATTGCTGCCCGTATAAACCACCTTGGTATACTCCGGCGGCAGGAACTCGTCCAGCGCGTGCTTGTAGTGTGCGCAGGCTTCTCGATCGACCCCGACAAGAAAAGCCTTGTATCCCAGCGGTTCTACATTATCGCGATAATGATTGGCAACGTATTGTGCCACTTTCTTTATGCGATCCTCCCCCTTGAGGAAATTTTTCAGGTTCACCGCGCGTTCGAGAATCTTATTTAGCTCCTCAATGTCGGCCACACCCTCGGCCTCTGCCAATGCAAGAAACTCCTTGTCTAGGGTTTCATGGGGTACCAACATCTCGTTGGGGGCAAGATTGTAGTACAGCGGCAACGTTGTGCCGTCTTCGATACTGTCCGCGATGGAATATTTGTGCAGGTAACCCTTATCATCCTCACAGCCAAACGTCTTGAAGGTCCCTCGCCCGTAAACGGTTTTGTCCACCGGTGTTCCGGTAAAGCCAATGTAACTGGCATTCGGTAGACCGGCCATCAGGAAATTGCCCAGATCCCCTCCCGTAGTACGATGGGCCTCGTCAATCAAGACGTAAATATTCGAGCGCAGGTTGATATTCGCCGGCATATCGCGGAATTTGTGGATCATAGTGACGATAATGCCCCGGTAATCGTCCTTCAGCAGTTTGTTTAGCCGGGCGATTTTATTGGCATGCTCCAGGTTGCCAATCCCCAGCGAAGCCAGGTTCTTGAGCATTTGATCTTCCAGCTCGTTGCGGTCGATCATTAACAACACTGTTGGTTTGTCCGCCGTCGGAGCCTTGAATAACATCTCTGCCGCTTTGATCATAGTAAAGGTCTTACCGCTCCCTTGTGTGTGCCACACCAGCCCTCGCTTGCGCTTCGGTTCAAGGGAACGTCGAACCACCCGCTCCACTGCCCCAGTCTGGTGCTGTCGCAGGATATATTTATTCAGCTCTTCATCCCTCTCCGCGAAGATAATGTAATCCTTCAGCAAGGCGAGCACCTGGCCAATGCCGCAGAAGCTCTTAACCTTCGTTTCCAGCTTGCCGACTTCTTCATCCTTCCAGTTAAAGATGTTACGGCGCACAGTATTCCAGCTCACACCGTAGGAAAAGCCGATGGCATCGGTGGCGGTAAACACCTGCTCGGGAACAAAAAGCTCTGGGGTTTCGAGGTGGTATCGTCGTATCTGGTCGACCCCAAGGGCAATCGCCTCGTCCTTGTTAGCATTCTTACACTCGATAACTAGCACTGGGATGCCATTGATCAGGAATACCACATCCTCGCGTGTGCCATAGTGGCCGTTGTGATAGGCAAATTCCTCGGTGACTTCAAAGACGTTGTTCTCCGGCGTCTCATAATCGATCAGGATCAGGTCACGTTCCCGTTTCTCCTCATGATCGAAAAACTTGCCCCTGTTGCGCAGATGGTCGACAAACTCTCGATTCCCATAGATATCAGCATGCAGATGCCGGAATTTCCCCAGTAACGCGCCCTCGGCTTCACTGTAACGTGGATTGAATGCCCGCACCTTCGTATCGAGCAAGTCATCGAAGAACAGGGATGCGCCCTTCGCCCGGTCTTTTGGGCCTGCTTCCGGATCAAAACCGCGACGCAGTTCTGCCTCCTCACGGGGCACTACCGTCCAGCCGATTTCGTTGGCATATTTCAGGATGCGGGCCTGAACGGTTTTATGTTCTCCGGGTTTGGGCATGAGCCTATTTCTCTCTACTCATCTGGAACGTCTTGGCGTCTCCATGCGTCTAGCACGGTCGCGACATCTAGCTCTTCAGGATCTTCGTTCCAAGCGGTGTAGAACGACGTATCATCGCTATGTGGAGTTGGGCTCGGAGGATCGATTCTGATTCGTGTTGGCATCATCACCGATTCGCCCAGCAATATGCATTCTCCTCGTCGGAGGGTTGCAAACATGCTGGTGATGCCGCGCACCGAGTCTGGGAGCAAATTTTTCACATAGCTCTGGTCGTCTGGATTGGATATCCTGAGGCAGAGGAACGAATTACACTGGGAAAGGATCGTAGCGGAGACTTCACGCGGACGTTGGCTGATGACCGTCAGGCTGATACCGTATTTTCTTCCTTCCTTTGCAATCCGCTCTGCTGATTCACGTGCTGGACGAGAGTTCGGATCATGTTCATTCAGGTAGATATGGGCCTCATCGGCAAATACAGCAATTGGATACGAGGTGCCATTTACGCGGCGATACCAGTATGAAAAGTCGAAAAGGCAGCGCAGTATCAGAGAAATTACTGAATTTCGAACGTCGAAGGGAACCGGACTTAGATCAATGATTACAAGCTTCTTGCGATTATCCACTTTTTCACCGAGTAAACTGCGGAACAAATCCTCCATAGAGGCGCTTGTCGCATAGGTTTGTGGATGGAATATCAGGTCGTAGCGTCTGTCGTTGAGCCTCGAATCGACGCGCATCAATAGTCTTGAAAACTGACCAAACAGCGGCCCCTGTTTAGGCTTGGTAGAACCGGGCACCATCTGAGTGTCCAAGCTACGAAACTCCTTGATGATTCCCTCAAAATCGAAATAAACGGGAGTATCGATTGTAATCTTCTCCAAGCCTAGTTGCTGATTCTCGGGATGATCATCTTTGGCTTTCTGTAGCAATACTTTGAACTTTGCAATCTGGTTTGGTGCTGCGGATTCACTACGATCAACCATGAGACCGAGCAACTCCTCGCTGTTCATTAGCCAGTAGGGCAACTCAATATCAGCGCCTGAAATCACATCTGCTTCTTCTCCAAAGGCGGCAGAATATTCCCCGTGGAGATCAAATAGCACAGCAGTTGATTGAGGGAATGCGGCTATCTTCTGAAGGAATGAAGCAACGGTCCACGATTTTCCACCACCCGTTTGCCCAAGAATTGCAGCATGGCGGGAAAGGAAAGCGTCCAAATTGATGTTCGCCTGCTGGTCCGGAATCAGCGATAGGTGGCCAAGGGAGAAGGTTCCCTCAGCATATTGCTGGTAAATGCTGTTTATCGTCGAAGGCGAAACAGCAAAAGTTGAAGAGTTGACCGTAGGAAGCACATCCGTTCCCCGTTCAAAGTTTCCGCCAGAATTTAGTGTCCCAACCGGCACGGCACAAACTACTCGCTTGTGCTCTTCAACGATCGCTTGCCCCTCGGCTTCGGCAATCTTGATCTCACTCTGAAGAGGAGTCGCTTCCTTCATATCAATAGTCGTGATCATCGCGAGAAGCCTGCCTGACGGAAGCCCAACAGATACGAAAGTGCCAGGCTGGCCGATCAAGAGAGGAGTGGGCCCCCCTTCAGTTGGGAGATTTACTATCATTGTGGGCGGGACGCCTTCCTCCGTTCCGTCGCCATCCAAATAGTCAACCAGCGAGATAAAAATACGTTCGCCGGAGACTCCAACGACTTTGCCAATTCGATAATCACTCATGTCTTGTATTCCTCTCTAACTCTAAGGCCTCAGGAATTCAGTAAGAGCACTAAACTTCCATAGCTCCGTGCCAGTTTCGGTTTCGTTGCCGTCGATGTAGCAGTTGGCAGGAAATCCTGCATGGAATGCTGGAAAAGCCTTGAGGTCTTCTACGCAGTCGGGCTCCTGTCCGCAAAGGGCAACCAGACGAATCTTCCCTTCTGCTAATTTAGGAAATAAAAGCTGGTCGTTTATGTGCTTATCGCCAAAGCTGAATCCACAACTGACGAGATACTTACATTTAGAACCAAGCATCCTTGAGGTACGTGTAAATAGCTGGTCAAAAGGTTCAGAAAGTGTATCCATTACCTTTTTGCGACGCGGAAGAACCATCGCTCTTTGTGTCGCTGCACTGTGTAAGTACAATCCGCTCTCAATTACACGTCCCGCCTCCGTGAGCCAAGAGATCGAACCATGGAGTTTGAGAATATTCAGACATAATTCTGGTCTTTCCGAAAAACGTGTCTTTTCTACTACACCTCGGCAGAGATCAAATACTGTCGGGTCAAACAACCGACGCAACGGGCCGTCAAATCCCGTTTCGACTCGAAGTCCAACGTCCCCTGCAGCCAACTCAAACAAAACATCATAGTTTGTAGTGATCAGTGTCACCGTGGTCGGAGTTCCATGCGCTCTTTGCTTTAAGGTCTCCAGAAATCGAACGTGATGTGTTAGATCTGGGTCTTCGACAGAAAGAATTTTTTCGACAATCAATTTCCGGATTTCATTTTCAAGCTCGCTAAACTTAGGATCATTTGTTTTGACGTAATATTCTGTGACCAAATCTGAGATGACTTCAATGTTCGGTTCTCCCATGGTTGAGTCGTAGGTTAAACCCTTGGCACCAAGGATCTCATCAAGCGACGCTTTTGTTGTGACGCCAAGGTTACTGACCACTGCCTTGGTAAGATCTGGCATAAGGGGATAGCCGGCTTCCTTAGAAGTACCTGCGCCGAATAAAAAGCCGATATTGTTTAGGCCAGTCTCAATACCTGGGAAAAGCTGTGATAAAGAGAAGCTCATTGTTCAGTCTCTACTCCCCCTATTTCGATTCCGTCCACAAGAATTTTCGCGGTCATCAGTTCGTGAAGGAGGGTGCGGAAGAGGTCTTGGAGACATGCCTGCTTTCTACGACAAACTTGTTCTTTGCTACCAAGCTGGCCAAATATATTAACGATTTCCATTTGCTCTTCTTTTCCGGGAATCGGAATAGGGTGAGTTTTAAGGTAACCACAGGTGAGAGCACCCTTTGTGCTCCCGCCGGCTTTAGCTATTGAGCGAAGAAAGTCGTAGCGCGTTTGCATGAACCAAAGCACGAAGTCCGGCACGACTTCATCGGAATGAAACTGTGCGTAGGCGAGATGCTGATTGATGCAAGTCTCGAAACGAGTCAGGGCTGAGTTGCCGAGAGTTTTGCCTTGTCCAGTGATCGCAATGAGCAAGCTGTTCGGAGCAACGCGGGGCAAATGACATTCCTTGACCGCTTGTGGCGTCACGAATTGATCTGGTTCAGTGATGAAGCGGTCATGAATACGGGCGCTGTTCAGCCATGGGATTGTGCCACCATCCCAATAGGCTTCGTTGGATCGCTTAGGAGTGGAACCGTTGCCAACTTTCGCAATGGTACCTAATTCCACCACCTCCCAGCTTTCTGGAACGAGGCCGATTTCGGTTTGTTTTTGGGGTTCGTTGCGGAGGCCTTCGGTAAAGAGCTTTTGCATGAGGGCCTTTTTCAGCTCGTTGGTGGTCTGAATGATCCGCTCCTGCGCTTCAATCGCCTGCTGCACTGTCGAAAGGAAGTGCGCGATCTTCTTCTGCTCGGGCAGCGGGGGGATATTTAGGCGGATATCCTTTAGACATTCTCTTGTAATCCCTTTGATCGTCGCTCCACGCTTGTTCATTGCGACGTACTGTTGAATCGGATCCATGCATAGCTGGTAGGCCAGGAATTGTAGATCGAATTTGTCATCATCGATTAGCACGCCCGCGAGATCTTGATTAATAGCAAGATCAATGCGGTTGATCCCGACCTTGCCGACACCGACTCGCGTGGCAAAGATGATATTGTTTTTCGGGACAATGCGCGTTGAGGTCTTATTAGTTGCCTCTTTTGAGACGAATTTTTCGCCGTCGTCTAGTTCAAGGCGATTGCCGAGCCACTTGCTGGTTATCCAAGGTATTTCGCCTCGCCAATATTCAGGTCGTTTGGTTGTCGGTGTTCCACCACTCAGGAATCCGGACGCGATATCACCAAATCGGCTTTGTTCCCAGGCACTCATACGCCGATCTTCTCCAGAATTCCCTTCAATGCCGAATCCGTCTCCTTAGCCTCGACTTCAATCGCTTCGAGTTCTTCGACGATCTCCGCAATGGGCCGATAGGTTTCAGCATCGGACGTATGGATGTATCGACTGGGAGAGATGTTGTAATCGTTTTTCTTTAACTTGGCGTGCTCAACAACACTACTGAGCTTATTCTCCTCTTTCCAGTTGATTAGTGTGTCGGCGATCTGCTCGATACCGTCCTCGGGAATGAAGTTTTTCGGATCGCCTTTTTCAAAGATCTGGCTGGCGTTTACCAGCAGCACCTTGCCCTGCCGGTCCTTCGGTTTAGCCTTGTTGAGGAATATCACAATGCCCGGCGCCGAGGTGTTGTAGAAGAGGTTTTCCGGGAGATACAGAACGCTTTCGATTAGATCATTGTCCACGAACCACTTGCGTACTTGCTTTTCCTTGTTCGTACCGGCATTGCCCGAACCTCGTGAGGCGGCCCCGGTATCGAGCACTACAGTCGCACGGCCTTTGGCATTGAGGCTCGCGTGCATGTGCTGTACCCAACCCCAATCGGCGGAGGATTTTCCGGGGAAGCCTGCTCCGCTGGGAAAACGGTCAAACTCGTCATTGTCGTAATCGGCCTCGGTAAACCAGTCCTGGTTCCACATGGGATTGGCCACTACGCGATCGAAAGTACGGAGTCCACCTTTAGTGCGGAATTTAGGGTTTTTGAAGGTGTCGCCGATTTCGATTTCGCCTTCCATGTCATGAATGATCATATTCATGTTGGCCATGGCCCACGTGTCTGCGATATATTCCTGCCCGTAGAGCTTGAGCGGTGCATACTTCTTTTTGCTACGGAGGCTCATCTTTTCCTCCATCGCGATTTCGCACTTGATGAGCAAGCTGCCGGAACCGCAACAGGGGTCGTATATCTCCATACCGGGTTCGGCATCCATGACTTTAGCCATGATCAATCCAACTTCCCTCGGGGTGTAAAACTCACCTGCACTCTGACCAGCCCCTTCGGCAAACTTACGGATAAGGTATTCGTAACTTTTACCGATGATGTCTGGCTCTACGTCTTCCAACCCGAGGCGCTTGGTGCTGATGGCCTCGATCAGGTTCGAGAGACGGTCATCATCCAGATCCCGCTGGCCGTGGGTGGTGGCATTAAAGTCGACGCGGTCGATAATGCCCTGCAGGAGCGGGTTCTCCTTGGCGATCTCGCGCATGTGGGTGGTGACCCGTTCGCCCTCGCCGGTTTTTTCAGAAGCGGTTTTGGGACGCTTGCGAATGACCGACCATACGGGCTCCTCCAGGTCTTCCGGCAATAATGGCAGAAAGAAACGCACCAGCTTGTGGTCGGCCTTGGCGAGTTGGAAAGCCTTTTTTCGCGAACCGACCTCCTCCGCGATGCGGTTGATCTCGTCGTCGAAGACATCACACAGACGCTTTACGAACACGAGCGGCAGAATGTAGTCCTTGAACTTGGGCGCATCCTTGGCGCCGCGAATGGAGCAGGCCGCATCCCAGAGCCAGGACTCCAGAGACTTGTCCTTGTCGCCGTTGTCGCTGGCTTTCTGTCCTTTACTGCTGGCTTTGGCTTTTTTGGGCGTAGGTTCGGCCGGCGAATCATTAAGTAAACGATTTATTAGGACTTCCTTCTCCCGGCCGGAATCGTCTAAGCCTTCCGCCCTGCAGATTTCCTTTAACTCGTCGCGTTTAAGCCTTTGAAGCATGTTATCAAGCTGCAACGATCGCTTGCGGGACAATGTGGCAATGATCTTCGCTTTTTGCTTACCGCTAATCCCGGTGATTTCAAAATGTTGCGCAAGCTCCAGTAAACGAAGGCGCGATAGATGTTCAAAGATGTGTCGTTTCGTTGTTGTCATACTGCATTCATAGCAATAACTAACAGGTCAGAACTGATCTCACCATAATTTTTCTGCACTTTTTTCCTTGCCTTTAGCCCACAAACTTCAACCGGCAAGCGGCGGTACTCGAAGGTGCCTGGAATGAATATGGAAAGGTGCTGTAGAGGCATATAGCGCTTCCAAGAGAGCCGAACTAGGAATTTACGAGTGTGAAATGCTTCTGCTAGCAATTCCCTCGCCTTCTGTTCCGGCTGCGTCATGCCTCCCCCGATACACTTCCTTCGTGCAGGGGAAATCGTACCACACCCCTACCGGTTTTGGCCGGGCGGTGGGAGCCGTATACCATAATATATATAAGAACTGGCTAATGAACGCTGGAAGGCGGGATTCGGTGTATGAATTCCTGGACCCCCGTCCCCGCTTTCGCGGGGACATGCTTACTGCGCGGGAGTGACGGGGTGGGGGGGCGGTCGCGCGGGAATGACGTGGAGGCAGAACCGACGGGCGGCGTTCAAGGCGGCGCGAAGGCGTCTAGAATAATGGGTATCGGCGGGCGCGAGGCCCGTTCTGTTCACCCGGCCCAATCAACGCAAAACAAGGGCCGGGACACACCGCAAAGGGGGGAATCATGCGCCAACCACGCTTGTTCTGGACTATGCTGCTGGTCCTGCTGCTGGGCCACGCCGCGGCGGCCGGGGCGGTCTGCACGCCGGACGCCTACGAGGACGACGACACGCCCGCGACCGCCCGCTGGATCGCGGCCAACACCACGCAGACCCACAATTTCTGCGCCGACACCGTCGACTGGTTCGCCTTCGACGCCGTCGCGGGCACCACTTACGGGCTTCAGAACCGGGCGGTCAGCTATCGATACGACAGCCGGCTGCTGCTCTACGCCGGCGACGGCGTGACCCTGCTCGCCTCCTCCGGCTACTTTACCGACGAGAACCCGCGGATCACCTGGACCGCGCCCGCGAGCGGGCGCTTTTACCTGCGCTCCGGCGCGTCCCACACCGGGGCCGATACGGTGTATGAGTTCACCATCGCCGACGTGCTGCCGGACCTGGTGGTCGACGATTTCACGACGGACAAGCTGCGGGCGCTGGCCGGCGGCACGGAGTGGATTTACGCCGCCGTCGCCAACCGCGGGTTCGCCGACGCCGCCCCGTTCGAGCTCGGGCTGTATCTGTCGACCGACGCGAGCGTGACGCGCGAGGACCTGCGCGTCGGCTACACCCGCGTCGATACGCTGGCCGGGGGCACCAACGGCGTGCTCGCCTGGACGCTCGCCGCCTTCCCCCCGGGCATGGTGGGCACGTTTTATCTTGGCGCGATCGTCGATGACCGCGACCAGGTCGCGGAGTATTTCGAGGACAACAACACGGCGGACCACACCGTGCAGGTCCTGCTTGAGGCGCCGGAGTGCGCGATCGACGCCTACGAGGAAGACGACACGCGCGACATGGCCCAGCCCATCAGCGCCAACCAGGCGCAGCTGCGCAATCACTGCGAGGACCCCTACGACTGGGTCTATTTCGATGCCCTGGCGGGTGAGACCTATTATGTCCGCGCGCGCAACAACCAGGGCCCCGACTGGTATCGCCACATTATCGTGTTCGACGCACAGGGCGCGGAGGTCGCGACCGGCGACGGCCTGGCGCAGTGGACGGCGCCGGCGACCGGGCGCTATTACATCGAGATCTGGCGCCACATGCTGTGGAACGACCCGGGCTATTACTATCTCGAGGTCATGGGCGAGCTGCCCGATCTGGCGGCCGGCTACGGGTATTTCATCGATCCGTGGTTCCCGATCGGCGGGGTGATCGACCGCTTCGCCTTCGGGTTGTCCAACATCGGCTTCGCCCCGAGCATCACGGCGGAGGTCGGGTATTTCCTGTCGAGCGATAGTGAGATCACGCTCAGCGACCGGCGCATCGGCGAGGGCAGCGTGCCGCCGCTCGCGGTCGGCGAGTATTACGAACGGCGTGAGATTACCGTGGTGCTGCCCACCGATCTCACCGCCGGGACGTATTATCTGGGTCCCTACTACGATCCGGCCAATCAGTTGCCGGAGACCGACGAGACCAATAACGTGATCGTGCAGCCGCTGTGGCTGGAGCTGCAAGAGCCGGTGTGCCCGCCGGACGCCTACGAGGCCGACGACGTGCGGGCGCAGGCGCGGCGGCTCAGCGTCGACGCGCCCCAGGCGCACAACTTCTGCGAGGACGGACACGACTGGCTGACGCTGACGGCGCAGGCCGGCGTGACCTATGCCATCCAGGCCGATTACGAGGACTGGTACGATGCATCGCAGATCAAGGTCTATGACCGCGACGGGGTCACGCGCCTGGCCGACAGCGAGTGGGCGCGGGATGCGAGCGGCGGCAGTCACGCCTGGGCCGCGTTCACCGCGCCGGCCGACGGGCCCTATTTCATCCACCTGCACAACAAGGCCGTGGACGGCTACAGCACCCGGTGGGGCGCCGGCACGGCCTACAGCCTGATCGCCGAGACCTGCGAGCCGGACGCCTACGAAGCGGACGACGCGCTCGCCGAGGCGCGGGCGCTGGCGTTAAGCGAGCTGCAGACCCGCAATCATTGCGAGGACGGCAGCGACTGGGTGGCGCTCGAGATTCCGCGGGCCGGGGGCTACCGCATCGAGACGAGCGGGCTCGAGGCGGAGGCCGATACCGTGCTGGCGCTGTACGATGTCGACGGCGTCACCCTGCTGGCGGAGAACGACAACGCCGGCAACCGCAAGCCCGAGTCGCGCATCGACTGGAGCTTCGCCCAGGCCGGGACCTATTACCTTGAGGTCGGCGCGCGGAATCGCGGTCCGGGGACGGGGTATTGGCTTGGTCTCACCCCGGTGAAGGGGCGGGTGAAGTAGGTGCTCACTGACCTGCAATGGCGCATACGGTAAGTCATAATGAGTGCCTGGCGGCACAGCTGATGGGTTACGGCACGCACGGCGTGCCTAACCCATCCTACGTCGATTCAAAAACCGTTTAAGGCAGTGCCATTCGGGGCAGACACCGGCCGTTCGAGGGGGCTCGGGGCATGGCCGCGCAGATAATCGATCAGGACGTCGGTATCAACCAGCCACGCATGCGCCATCAAGAACCCGTCCGATCCCATTCCCGCCGCAAGGCTTCGAAGTCGGGCAGATCCCGCCGATCCTTCCAAAGCCCGCGGGCGACCGTGAGCAGACCCTTGCGTCGCGCCGCGCTGTGCTTGTCGATGAACTGGTCCACCGCCTTTCGAATAAGCTCGCTTTGATTGAGGCCGGTCCGGCGGGACAGCGCCTTCAATGCCGCGATCTCTTCCTCAGTCAGATAAATTTGGGTCCAGTTCATGGTACATCCGCCGGGGCGGGTTTGGGTTGGGGATATACATCATACACCATAAATGAAATCCAGAAACTATCCCCTTATTTCCATGATGACCGTCGTTCAGGCCAAGCCCGCGATAGCGGGCGCGAGCCGAAATCCACAGTATTAATTAATGAGGCGTATCGAGTGAGAAGTGCATTGTATTGGCTGTTGATGCGTGCGGGGATGTCGGTAGACTGCGCTGCAGGTCTTTCCGGACATGTCGCCGGGGCAGGCATTCGGCAGAAGTACCCGTCGCTGGACCGCTTCAGATACGGGGAGAATTTGAACGGGGACAATTATGCGTCGACCGGATTGTTTTCGACCAACGTTTGGCCTAGAATTTTGGGTGATAGCTACCACGCGCGGTTTCGACCGGCGTGTGCGGGGCCTCTTCGGGGGCCCTTGCTTTTTTCAGGGATGAGAAATGCGCACCGTCGTTTATGTGGACGGGTTCAATCTTTATTACCGAGCCTTGAAACATACGCCCTACAAATGGCTCGATCTTGGCGCGTTGTTCCGGCGGGTTCTAAACCCAAAAAATCAGATTCTTGCCATCAAGTATTTCACCGCCAAGGTTGCGGGCCACGCCCGTGATCCAGGCAAACCCATCCGGCAGCAGACCTATCTGCGGGCGCTCGCCGCGTGTTCCACACCGGTTGAGATTTATTACGGGCATTTTTTGACGCACGAAATCTCCGCCCCCCTGGCAAATCCGGGACTGAACAGCGGGCGATCACCCCGGTTCGCCCGGGTGATCAAGACCGAAGAAAAGGGTTCCGATGTCAATCTGGCCACGCATTTCTTAAATGACGCCTGGCTGGATACCTATGATTGCGGTGTGGTGGTTTCGAACGACTCGGATATCGCCGAGGCCATGCGCCTGGTAAAACAACATCACACCAAATGTATCGGCGTGTTGACG
This sequence comes from Acidiferrobacterales bacterium, assembly GCA_947258385.1. Lineage (GTDB taxonomy): Bacteria > Pseudomonadota > Gammaproteobacteria > Acidiferrobacterales > SZUA-150 > CAMYII01. The sequence continues at coordinate 92,348 of CAMYII010000050.1, read as the reverse complement.
CCGGGTGAGACACCGACGTCTTTTCAATTGAAGAAGCACGCGGATTTCGTCCGGAGAATTCGAAAAGGTGCGTTGCGCGCAAGTCAGTTTCCCGATCAAATCGCAGGAACAAGGCTGCGTAAGCCAGAGCGATGGTAGCCCAGTTCTGTTTTTCGAGCCTGCAGCTGCTTGAAGCCAGACCCGAACCATTCTGCCGGTTATCTTAACGCCACCGACGAGGCCACCATGAACAAAAGCGCATTGAAAACAGCCTACCAGCACTTCGCCGAGGTGGCGGCGCCTTATCTGCACCTCAAAGATGCCGCGCATTATGAGGAAGCGCTGGCGTTGATCGAAACGCTCATGGCAGAGGCCGGGGACAGTCCCGAGGATCCGCTCAACGGTTTGATCGATCTACTGGCCCAGGCCATTACCGAGTATGAAAATAAGATCGATGAGCTGGCGGCCTTCGAGGCCGAGGCACGGGAATGACAGCGAAGTCGACTCATGTGTGTACAACGTCCATACATTGGCTTGTATTTTGAGAACAGGCACTCAACCCAACGATCCGGATTTGTCATGGCACCGACCGACACCGACAAGCGTGAACCCAAGGTACGCACCGAACGCATCGATCTGCGCGTGGACGCGGAAGTAAAGGCCTTGTTCGTGCGCGCACGGGGCCAGCGTTTGGTCGAGGAACACGAACGTTTCGTGCTGTCCAATCGCGCGCGCGACCGGTTCCTGAATGTCCTGGCGAACCCCCCCGCCCCAAGTGCGGCACTGCGCCAGGCGGCGCGCAAACACGCGGCAAAATAAGCAACAACACAGGGAGAGCACTTCGGCGTAACGGACCGCGCTAGGCGTCATTCCGGCCAAGCCCGCGTAGCGGGCGCGAGTAAACACTTACGGTAACCCAAAATGAGTGCCTGGCGGCACGGCTGATGGGTTACGGCACGCACTGCGTGCCTGACCCATCCTACGTTGATTAAGAAACTGCGTGCCTAACCCATCCTACATCGATTAAGTCAGCGCCATTCGTGTCAGATCCCACTTCAATATTCACTATGGGCCCAGTGCTGCACTGGCTGACTTTTTTCGTCAGCCATCAAAATACGACTTAAGCCATGCTCAATACCACAAAAATGCTTCCGGATAATATCGCAACAGCACTGCTCAATTTAGTCACCAGGGATTGCAATCCCTCAGATCGTGCAGTGATTAATTCAAGCGCCCGTATGCCCCCGGCAATGATCAGATATTGAATCATCGCGAAGCCGATTAAGTAGGCCAGTAATGTACCGGTCTCCGCGCCGATGATCGCTTCACCGTATGCGTAACCATGGAAAATGCCGGACACGACAAATACCACCGCGAGCACAAGCGCGGCGGGGCTTTTCTTGGCGAATGCAATGATACCCGCGACCAACACTGATAGTGCCACCAAGGTTTCCACGAAAGGTATGTTGCCAGCGCCGATATGAAATACCGTGCCGCCCAGGGTCGCGATAACAAATAACATCGGAACGAGATAACGCGCCACTCCGTTCAAGGTAAAGGCCAACACGGCCGCGATAAGCAGATACATTAAATGATCGAGCCCAATCACCGGATGTGCGAGCCCTGACATGAACCCCTGTGCAAACGTGACGGGTGTTTGCCCGTCCATTGCATGGTGCGCGTTGGCCCTGGAAGCCATGATTAACATCGTGGCAATACCAATGCCAAAATGACGAAGTGACAGTGTATTTAAACTAGTTGATGCTTTCATTATGACTCACCCCTTGCGTTAAGCTCATAAACAGAATTCTAAAACTGATTAAATTTACGCTGCATTCGCAACAGAAAAATACTGTAACTGTCCCTCTTTATTGCCGGCGATCAAAACCCGGTCGTCTGGCGACCAGGCCAATCGTGTAATTTCCGAATTCATATGCCATTTATCCACCGGTTCCATCCCTTTGTTTAACTGCCATATCAGAATGTCGCCGTCCTGCGCCCCACTGGCCAGACAGTGACCTTTATGCTGGTACATCAATTGAGTGATCCGCTGAAGATGTCCCTTTAAAACCTTTGGTGCTGTACCCGCGGGGCCCTTGCCTTTGTTGGTCCAAACCACCGCGGTATTGCCGCCGGCGGATGCCAGGTAGCGACTATTACTATTCCAGTCTATCTTGCTCACCTTTTCCGGATAACCTTTCATTTCAGCATGTCCACCTTGTTTGGCGGATAGCCGCCAGAACTGCAACATTCTGTCCTGTGAACCTGCGCATATGAAGTCGCCATCAGGGCTCCATGCCAGGGTAATCAAGGAACCAAGACAGTGCAGGGTTCTGTATGGCTTATCCGTACCGATACGAAATAGTCGCACGCCCTTGTAACAGGCGGTCGCGATTTCCTGGCTGTTATATTTCCATGCAATCGCTGTGATCGTGCTGGTGTGTTGGTCGCAACGCAGGATCTCCTCTCCTTGCTGATTCCAGACAACCAGGATCTTTCCCGCAGCGGCCGCGAGATACCGACCATTGGGCGACCAGGCGATATGATCCACCCACATTTCGCCAACTCTAAAAAAACCGAGTGCCTCGCCCGTCGCACTATCCCAGAGTTTGACGACACCATCCTGGCCTGCACTGGTGATCATGCCATCATCCGATCGCCATGCTACCTGTGAGACGCCGGAAACATGCGCAACGACAGACCACAACATCATGCCCGTCTTGACATCGAAAACCGTTATCATTCCCGCGGCATCAGCAACCACCACTTTGCCGGAATCGGGCGACCAGCATAAATCGGTCACGCAGTCACTAACATTCCATTGTTGGCCGAACTCATTCATATCGTCTTGTCTCGCTAAACTAGACATGCGTTAAATTCACGCTCCAGGGAATCCCGATCCAGATCCCTGCCAATAAATACCAACTGGTTAACACGCTCCTCATTACCCCAGGGACGATCCGGCTCGCCGTCGAACAACATATGCACACCCTGAAAAACAAAACGATTATCCTGACCTTCCAGGCTCACGATGCCCTTCATGCGGAATATATCCACGCCCTTGGTACGCAATAAAGTCGTGATCCAGTTTTCGAACATGCCGGCATCCAGATTACCTTTCGCATTGATACCCACCGATGAAACGCTGTCATCGTGCTCGTGGGGCGCGGCATATTCTTCGGATTTTTGCGTTTCGCAAACGGCGCGGTCGCGTTTCAAGGTCATGGCAAATTCTTCCGGCAGATGCTGGGTAAACAATGCATAGTGGCCGTCGGCCGGTATTTGCAAAACGAAATCGTTTTGCGATTCGCTGAGCTGCAAGGCATACAAGCGTTCTCCAGGAGACAAGGTCTCACCAGGCAATACTGGCGTGGGTTCATCTGAAAACAACAGCATGCCTTTTTGTTTGGCGTTATTGAAATCACTATCTGCGTCACAACACAAGGGCAATAGCACAACATCCATGGACGGATCGGGGCCCTGTTGACAACACAGTTCGTAACTTCCTGCACTGAGGTGATATAAACCACCCCACTCATAGGGCAGTTCTTCCTGAAGAAAATCAGGATCAATATCCAGTTTGTCATCCAGGTCAAAGGCATGCACATTAAGCACATTGTCCATATCAATCCTGGCTTGCCTTGTTCGATGGATCTTTGCAACCGAATTCATGGCGCTGATTTTATCTTCAAGAAGGGATAGCTCTTTTTCGGTAACCAGGTCAGTCTTGTTCAGCAAGATGACATCGGCAAAGGCAATCTGTTCCTGGCATTCATTACTGGTATCGATGTGATTGCTTACATGCGCTGCATCGACCAGCGTGACGATGGCATCCAGACGTAACTTGTCCTTGATCTCATCGTCCATGAAGAATGTTTGTGCGACCGGTCCGGGGTCAGCCAGGCCCGTGGTTTCAATCATAATATGGTCGAAGCGATCGCGCCGCGCCATGAGCCGTCCTAGAATACGAATCAGATCACCACGTACGGTACAGCAGATACAGCCGTTGTTCATTTCGAAAATTTCCTCATCACTCTGGATGACGAGTTCATTATCGATACCGATTTCACCAAACTCGTTTTCTATGACGGCAATACGCTTCCCGTGTTCTTCAGTCAGGATACGATTTAATAAAGTCGTCTTGCCAGAGCCGAGAAACCCGGTCAAGACAGTGACCGGTACCCTGTCGTCTGACATGTTCATGGCGATATCTTCTTGTACGGCACTCATAGTTTTTACCAGGAGCGATAAGGCAGGAACTTGCCATTCATGGTTACGACTACGCGATCACCGGCAGGATTCTCTTCCTTTTCGATCTGCATGTTGAAATCAATCGCACTCATAATGCCATCACCGAATTTCTCATGAATGACTTCCTTGATCGTATCGCCGTATACGCCGACGATTTCATATAAACGGTAAATGACAGGATCAGTAGGAATCAGTTTATCCCAATGCTTATGCGGGAATTCTTGCAAGGCTTCACTGACATCATCACCCAGACCCAGTGCCATACAACATTTGTCAGCCTGCTCCTTGGTCATGCTGTTCATACCAAAACAGGCAGAGGTCACCCAGACAACACCCATGCCCATGGCGTCGGCGATGTCCTGCCAGGTTTTGCCTTGCGCCTTTTTTGCCGACACGATTGCATCTGTCATTTGCTCTTTGTTCATAGCTGCTCCTATGCCTTGTGCTTCTCTAGATCGATAATTTTATTGCTACTACTGTTTACATCTGCCGCAGGATTCACATTGGGTGGATAGACACGCTTCCTGGTCTCCCGCGGTTCCACTTGAGTCCTCATCTCCGGATTGGCCAATTCCTTGGACCGTTTAACCAGAAATTCCACCAGGTGGTTACGGATAGGATAATAATTCGGATGGTGAATGATCTCGGTGCGCTCACGATGCCGGGGTATATCGATGATCACGGATTCGGCAATATGGGCATACGGACCGTTGGTCATCAGTAGAATACGATCGGCCAGCAAGATCGCTTCATCCACATCGTGGGTAATCATGAACACAGTCTGGTTGGTTTGCTCCCAGATTTTCATGAGTTCTTCCTGGATAATACCGCGGGTGAGCGCATCGAGCGCACCGAATGGCTCATCCATCAGTAACAGTTTCGGTTCGATGGCAAAGGCACGCGCAATACTCACCCGCTGGCGCATACCACCGGATAACTGCGATGGCTTACGAGATTCAGCGCCGGCAAGGCCCACCATATCGAGATACTTCATGCTGTGGTGTAATACCTGCTCTTTACGCCAGGAAGGCCAGCGCGCCCGGACGGCAAAAGTTATATTCCGCAGCGAACTAATCCAAGGTAATAAACTGTAATGCTGGAAGACGACACCACGGTCCAGACTTGGGCCGGCCACTTCGCGACCATCCATCAGAACGACACCACTGGTGGCTTCATCCAGCCCGGCAAGGACATTAAGAATGGTGGATTTACCACAACCTGAATGCCCTATAATACAAATGAACTCGCCTTTATTAATCCCAAAACTCTGGTTTTCAAAAACCGTTAAGGGGTCTCCGCCCTTTGGTGCGGGAAAGGTCTTAGTCAGGTCTTGTGCATCTAAGAAATATTTTTCCATGACCAAGTAACCTATTCCTCGTATTGCACGAGCCTGGTGGCCCTGGCAAGCATCATATCCAGTAACATGCCAACGATCCCGATCATCAAGATAGAGAAAACGACCGCCGTCAGATCAAGATTGTTCCATTCATTCCAGACGTAATAACCGATTCCCGTTCCACCAACCAGCATTTCAGCGGCAACAATAACCAGCCAGGCAATACCGATTGAGATACGCATCCCCGTGAGAATGGTGGGTGCCGCGGCGGGAAGAATGACGGTCACCGCGGTTCGTAACTTACCCAATTCATGGGTGCGGGCGATATTGATCCAGTCTTTCTTGACAGCACCCACACCGAATGCCGTGTTGATCAACATGGGCCAAATGGAACAAATAAAAATGACGAACACCGATGACACCTCGGAATCTTTCAGGATGAATAAAGCCAGCGGCATCCATGCAAGCGGAGAGATGGGCTTTAGCACCTGAATGAATGGATCGAGCGCCTTGTGCATCAGGGGAGACATGCCCACTAAAAAACCAACAGGTATGGCGATTAATGCCGCAAGAAAGTAGCCAAACATCACCCGTTTGATTGAATACAGCAGTTGCAAGCCAATGCCTTTGTCATTGGGGCCCTTGTCATAAAAAGGATCACTCAGCTCTGCGACAGCCAGCTTACCGATCTCGCTGGGATTGGGGACCCGGGCCTGCGGCTCCGAGCCCCCCATGAGTCGTTCATACTCCGTCAGCGCTTCTTTTGCTTCCGGTGGCTGGTTGGCGAGCTCCCAAACGCCCAGGAAGAAAACCAACAGTACCATCGAAAGCACTGCCGCCCGCGCAGTTAAGCTGCGTAACATGTTACGTCCTCTTAATGGCGAAGCTCTTGATATATTCCTCCGGCCTGGTGTAGTCGAAGGTCTTGCCCATGATGCTGTAGTTCGCGTAGGTCTTTTTAGGAGGCTCGTAACCGAGCTCTTTCATCAGCTTGCCACAATCCGCCGCCAGATAGACCTGTTCTGAAACTTGCTTATAGTTCACATTGCCCTTGATATAGCCCCAACGCTTCATTTGCGTGAGGATCCACACCGCCATGGAGTGCCACGGGAAAGGGTCGAAGTCGATACGATCCGGCTCATTGCGCACATTACCCAGACCATCCGCAAAACGTCCTGTTAAAACCTGTTCCAGTACGGGTATGGGCTGATTGAGGTAGTTCTTTGGTGCGATGGCTTTGGCGATGTCCTTACGATTCTCCGCCTTGGATGAGAAATGCGTCGCATCGACAATGGACTTGAACAGTGCACCGTAGGTATTTGGATTTTGCCGAGCGAAGTCAGCACTGGTGGCAAATGCACAGCAAGGGTGACCTTGCCAGATTTCTTTAGTCAGCAAGTGAATAAATCCGATCTTCTCCCATACCGCACGCTGGTTGAAAGGATCCGGTGACAGGTAACCGTCCAGGTTTTCGGCACGCAGATTGGCGACCATTTCCGGCGGCGGCACCACACGGATCTGGATGTCCTTGTCCGGATCGATACCGTGTTCAGCGACATAATAACGCAACAAGAAGTTATGCATGGAGTACTCGAACGGTACACCGAATTTGAACCCCTTCCATTGCTTGGGGTCACGTTTGTCCTTGTGTTTGTTATGCAGAACAATTGCCTGACCATTAATGTTTTCCACGGCAGGCATGATAAAAGGCATCGCCGTTGAACCTGCACCCATGGTGATAGCCAAAGGCATGGGTGTAAGCATATGTGCCGCATCGTACTCTTTATTGATGGACTTATCACGAGACACCGCCCATCCGGCTGTCTTGATCACGTCCACATCCAGACCGTATTTCTCATAAAAGCCCATGGGATGCGCCATGATAATGGGTGTCGCACAGGTAATCGGAACAAACCCTACTTTCAGTTTTTTCTTTTCTAACGGCCCCAGTTTATCTTTCATTGCGGCCTTGGCGGCTTCCATTGGGAATATGCTGGCGAGTATCGCGGCTGCCGCACCGCCACCAAGCATTCTCATGAAACTCCGCCGTGATAGATCGTCATGGCCAAACACCGCGCGTACGACTGCGCCTTCTACAGCACGATCAATGATGGATTCGGGGGATTCTGTCGGATTATCGGGGCTACCGTCCGCCTTGAATGCATTGGGATTAACAACTGTCTCTTGTGCCCTGGCATCCGCGTTTACGCCATCGGAGCCGGTCGCCGTACCTTCATATACCGCCCGCTCCAGGCGCTCAGTCATTTGTGATTCCGTACATTCATAGCGTGCCTCCGCCGCTTCACGCTTAAATACACAAATAGGACAGTTACATGCAGGACCATGTTGTAAATCACTGTCTGCACTGTATGGATCACCAAGACTCTTATTTGACATAATTAATGACCTCTATTGCCGTTATAATCTGTACCCGATTAAGTGCTAACGATACATCCCGCAATTACAAACCGAGTCAACCGGTTTGCACTAAAATGTATTTTTTTGGTGCATTGGACGTATCCGCTGCACTATAAAAAGGCACGTTTATAGCTTCCAGGCGAGTTGACCTACAAAAATAGAATTGCTTGGAACACTCCAATTTTTCTCATTGAGCTATAGAGCAATATATGTACCAACCAGGTACTCACAGGTATCTCACTGAATAAAGGGAAATTTATAAGGATTTTTTATTGATCGCGGATTACGAAATCTCGTAACTTCCGATTTGTCGTAGCGAAAATTACGATATTTCGAAATACTGGAATGAAGCTTGAATAAAGACAACGTAGAAGAAATTCATTTTCATCAGCGGTGGAGTAAAACATGCTTTCAAGCGTAAAGCCTCATGATGTATTTACTACCAGCAATACACACTGTTACCGGCAAATTTTCGAGTTTGCCAATGATGCAATGCTGCTTATTGATCCCTTTTTGAATCAGATCATCGATGCGAATACCGCAGCCTGTAAACTGTTGGGTTATGAACATAACGAGCTGTTGTCCATTAACCCAAGCGCTCTCCATGGACATGAAATTCCGGCATTAATTGTCTTTACCCAGTCTGTACTGGATAAAGGTAGCAACTGGACAGATGAATTGAGTTGTCGAAACAAGCAAGGTGCTCTGGTCGCTGTTGATTACTCCGCAGCGACTTTTGAATCTGAAACCAGGAAGTTAATCGTCGCTACGCTGCGTGATAAGAAAAAACTGCAAATTCTAAAAAAAGAATCCGCTGCGAATTCCTACATGCGTAAGGGTATATCTGAATGGAAGCACATCGAAAATATCTTTCAGCAATTCGAGCATGAAAACCAGCTAATTCTGAAGGCGGCCGGTGAAGGGATCTACGGAGTTAATGCTGATGGCAATACGACTTTTGTCAACCCGGCTGCAGAACGTATGCTCGGATGGGCGGCTGAAGAAATGGTTGGCCATAACATTCATGACATGATTCATCACAGCAAACCGGACGGTTCGCACTACGATGTGATTGATTGTCCGATTTTTGCTGCCTTCAAGGACGGGGACGTACACACTGTGGATGACGAAGTATTTTGGCGTAAGGATGGCTCACCGATCTCTGTCGAGTATACAAGCACACCGATCAAAGATCGCGGCAACCTGATAGGTGCTGTCGTGATCTTCCGGGATATCAGTCAACGGAAAGAAACGGAACGTAACCTGCACACCGCGCTCGCCAAGGTCGAGGAACTCAGGCACAAACTGGAGATGGAAAACGCCTATCTCCAGGAAGAAATACGTTCGGAATATAATTATCATGAAATTGTTGGAAAGAGTGCTGCCATCCAACACGTCATAAAACAAATTGAACTGGTGGCGCCTACTGATGCCAATGTCCTCATTACGGGCGAATCGGGTACCGGCAAAGAGCTCATCGCACGTGCAATTCATCAAAATAGCGCACGCAACGAACGTCCCTTGATCAGGGTGAATTGCGCTGTCATTCCACGCAATCTTTTTGAAAGTGAATTCTTTGGCCATGTAAAAGGCGCTTTTACCGGCGCGATTGATGACCGGGATGGGCGGTTTGAACTGGCAGATGGAGGAACACTGTTTTTGGATGAAGTCGGTGAGATTCCGCTCGACTTACAAGGTAAACTGCTACGTGTATTACAAGAAGGTCAGTTTGAGCGTGTAGGTGAAAACAAAACCCGCAAGGTTGATGTTCGAATCATCGCCGCAACCAATCGCGACTTGAAGCAGGAAGTTGCGAATCAGGAGTTCCGTGAGGATCTTTTCTATCGCCTAAACGTATTTCCCATTGAATCAGTGCCGTTACGCAAACGTCTTGAGGATATCCCCTTGCTGACAATGCATTTCCTGAAACGTGCCAGCCATAAACTTAATAAACCGGATATTCGCCTTTCCCAGGGCGATATCGCGCGCCTCACCGCTTACAACTGGCCTGGTAATATTCGTGAATTGGAGAATGTTATTGAACGGGCAGTGATTGTATCGCAAGGCGGCCGTCTAGAACTGGACTTACCTAAGCAAGAAACCCATCTGATTAATGCCAATCCCAATGCTACGATTATGACGCGGTCTAATGATTCCGATACAATCATGACCCGTGATGAGCTTCGTAGCATGGAATACGAGAATATAATCTCTGCGCTCAAAGAGTCCAGTGGCAAGGTATTTGGTCCAGGCGGAGCCTCTGAACTTCTCAATATCAAACCAACCACACTAGCATCTAAAATCAAGCGGTTCGGCATTGATAAGGCGGCATTTAGGACATCATCAAGGTAGTATCCATATTATAAATCGCTCGTTCGCTTTACGAGTCAGAGAAATGTATTTGGATCCGTTAAAGGACGGCGTGACGGTACTGGCGGAGAACGACAACGCCGGCAACCGCAAGCCCGAGTCGCGCATCGACTGGAGCTTCGCCCAGGGCGGGACTTATTACCTTAAGGTCGGCGCGCGCAACCGCGGCCCGGGGACGGGGTATTGGCTCAGCTTAAGCCCGGTGAAGGGACGTATAAAGTAGGCGCTTGCGGTAAGGCAAAATGGGTGCCTGGCGGCACGGCTGATGGGTTACGGCACACACGGCGTGCCTGACCCATCCTACGTCGATTCAGAAACCGCTTAAGTCAGCGCCATTCGGGGAAGGCACCGGCCGTTCGAGGGGGCTCGGGCGGCCGGGGCATGGGTGTTGATTGCTGTATTCCCGTTCCCGCTTCCGCGGGGACAGGCTTCACGTCGATGACAAAGGGGGAAAAGGCTTCGGTTTTTCCGCTTGGCCTGGTCATATCTTCTCTCGCATCGAATGAATTACTGCCATGGACCGCTTCGCTTCCATTGCAATGTAAACGGTTCTCCTCGACTCAGGGCTTCCGTGGGCGGTGTCAGCAAATCGTCTATCGCCTTCGCCACGACCGCCAGCGACGGAGTCTCCGTTGTGGCGAGTCCTTTGCGCAAAAACGCCTGCCACTGGGTCTGCTTCACCTTGTCCTGGTAGAACTCTGACGTGAAGGCGGTTGGCACGGACCTCGGCAGGTCCGTTTTGCGCCGTTCGAAGGTTCTGCGAATCGCCTCGGCCAGTTTTGCTCCATCGATATCCAGATTGCGCGCCAGCGTCCAGATATCGTGGAAGTCCTTCATGCGGCTGTTGGCCTTATCCAGCTCCACCATGGCTTGATATTTTTCTGCGATTGCGTTCTCCGGCGTGTAGGCCAGTATGTGCGGTATAGGTTGATCCAGAAGCACCGGGTAATCGATCCAGATTGGCGCGGGGTACACGACATCGCCTACACCCACATCCACTTGCATTGTCACACGCGCCTTGCCAAGTGATGCTTTGAATCGAATACGCCAACCCTGGTAGTCAGCCTCAAGCGTGATGGCCTCGGTCGTGGTGCTCTCCGGGTCGTACAGCATGCCGTCGTCCTCAACCTCGATCGTCATGCAGTCGCGAAGTATGGTAACAAGTGCCTCCGGTATTCCGGCAACTTGACCCAACACGTCAATGTCCATGGTCGGCCGCGCCATGGGTATGTGCCAGACGCGCAGCAGCAGCGCGCCCTTTAGCAGCAATTTCTCGGCATGCCGCGAGCGCCCGAGCCGATAGAGAAAACGTTCGATGGCGTAGTGCTGTAACAGCTCGTTAAACGGCCTTCCCTCCTTCTGCGCGCGCGTAAGCAGTCGCTGGTGCACCGACTGGGCGACGTTGACCAGTGTCCGGCCGGTCACTGGAGTGCCTCGATATACGGCATCATCACGCGCTCGACCCGGCACAGACGTGCGTAGTTGAGCAGCTCGCGCAGGGGCGCCTTCTTGCGCTCGTGGAAGAGCCGAAGCGCCTCGACCGCCACGTCAATGCCGATGCGATTGCGAAACTTGAAGCAATCTGCCACCGTTTTCGCTGCACCATAGACGCGTATTGGAACGTCGTCGACCCGGTGCGTTTCCACCCCAGCGCGAAACATCGGTTCGGAGAACCGGAATATCCGCGTTGGGGGAAACTCAAGCCGCGGCTGTTTCGTCCCCCGGGGAACGGCAATATCGACCTGGTGGGGGATCTGCGTGGTGATCTCGTGGAATGCCAGCGCCGAGATGAGGCAGATAATCCCTTGCGGGATGCGGGCCGCCACGGTGGCAAGATCAGGATTTCCGAGCGCCGGGAGATCGGCAAGCCGGTACAGCCCCCGGCTTACCCGCTGCAGCCGGCCTGCGGCGTATAGGGCGTAGAGCGTGCGCGGGTGAACGCCGAGCGCAAGGGCTTTAGAGGTACGGAGCATCCCCCCGTGTTCCTCGAAGATCGCCTCTGCCTTGCGCCAAGCATTGGGTTGGTCCATGGTGGGATAAAATTACCACCACTTGTATATAAGTGTAAACCTTTTTATCCAGTTTCTGCCTCGGGCCAGGCTGGCCACTTACGTAAGAAAGTTACGATCTGGCGAGAGCGGCCTCGGGTCACCGCGAGCCGCAATCATTGCGAGGACAGCACCGACTGGGTGGCGCTCGAGATTCCGCGGGCCGGGGGCTACCGCATCGAGACCAGCGAGCTCGAGGCGGAGGCCGATACCGTGTTGGCGCTGTACGACGTGGACGGCGTCACCTTGCTGGCGGAAAACGACGACGCGGGCAACCGCAAGCCTGAGTCGCGCATCGACTGGAGCTTCGCCCAGGCCGGGACCTATTACGTCGAGGTCGGCGCGCGCAACCGCGGGCCGGCCATGGGGTATTGGCTTGGTCTCACTCCGGTGAAGGGGCGGGTGAAGTAGGGGCGGGATGAGTGCCTGGCGGCACGGCTGATGGGTTACGGCACACACGGCGTGCCTGACCCATCCTACGTTGATTGAGAAACCGCTTGAGTCAATGCCATTCGGGGCAGACCCCGGCCGTTCGAGGGCGGCCGGGGCATGGGTGTTGATTCCTGGCGTCCCGTCCCCGCTCCCCGCTTTTGCGAGGACGGGCTTCGCGGAAGTGACGGGATGAACGATCTTTTCGTAAGGATTTCGTTAAGAAAAGATAAGGGGCTATCTTTTCTTAAGCAATGTGTCCCAGGAAATCTCCGCTGTTGGTGGTGTCGGGCAAGGTGTGATCCACTCTTTAATAATACAGGCGTTATGCGTCATCAGCGGTCCCGGCGTTCAGCGAGGCCTGCACCTGGCGGCAGCGCTGGTCGATGACACCCAGTATTTGGTCGATGATCTCACACTGTCCATGCTGCTGCTTAAAGGCCTCGGCCAGGCCGGCGGCTTGAGCTTTCAAGGACAGACTCAACTCCGATAGGATCTCATGGATCAGCTTGAACTTTACCTCGATGTCATTCGCAAACTGCCGCCAGCGGCGCTCGACCACCCAATCCGGACGGTCCTCGCCACCAATCTTCATTGCCAGCCTATCGGTCAGCTCGCTGTACACGGCGGTGCACATCAAGTCATAAAACGGCGCCAGCTTGGGGCCTGCGGCGGTGAGCATCAGCGAGATGTTCTTGGCATGGGCGTCGGCATTGCCGATCAGGTAGTTAAAAATCACCCAACTCAACAGTTCGCGCAGATCCGCTACCGGCTGGATGCTGTGGTTTCTGAGGAGCTCAAAGCAGGCCTTGAGGCCGGGGCCACCTTCTTTCTCGTACTTCATGTCCGGCGCGACGCCCAGGGCCTGACAGAAATCTTCCTGATGCAGTCGAACGATCTTGTCTTGGGTCCCGCGCTCACGGTCATAGCGCGCGATCAAGTACAGCGCGGTCACCTTGTGCAGGATCGTGACCTCCGGGACCGGCAGGCCCATGCGTGCGGCCAAGTGCATGCAAAAAGCCTCGTTTTCGACGGTGTGCGGATAATGGGCAATCGGCGGTTTAAGGATATGGCTGCTGGCCGCGGACCCCATGGGCAGACTAATGCGTTCGCCGTCAAAATACACGGGCAGCTTGTTCTGCGCCCCGGCCAGCGACAGACGGATGCCCTGCTCGCCGGCCAGTAAGGGCCGCTTGGGCAACTCGGTAATCAGGGCATTCAACTGGTCGTCATCCAGGGAGCGATAGCTGCCGTCACCGGCCGGCGGGGTATCGTCCGGCAACAGGCTAACGGCACCGGCGCACTCTCCGCCCACGGCTTCCAGCAGGGCAAAGTCGTTCTGCTCGGACAGGCCGAGCCTGCGGGCGACGAGCCTGCGCAGCTCGGATTCGGGCAGCAGATTGGCAAAGAACGGCCGGGCCTGGTCGTCGGAGTAGGGTTCCGCTCGCAGCGGCAAGGCCAAGGACAGGGGTGTGGCCGTACCGTTATGCAGCCAACCCGGGTCGTACTGAAAGACAAAACGACGATTTTGATCCAGCCATAGACGGCCGACCTTGTCGCTGCGCAGGTAGACGTTGAGCTCGCTGCTCATTGCGGACGACCGCTATCGGTCCACCCGCGCGGCCGGATGCTGAGCTCCAGGCCCAGGCATTTGAGCACCTTCAGCACCTTGCCCAGCTCCACAGTCGGCTTGCCGTTTTCGAGATCAGAGATGAAGCGGGCACCGACACCGCAAAGGGATGCGAACTCGGCTTGGGTCGCGCCCTGTGCCTTGCGCCGGGTACGCACACAGTGTCCCACATCCTTAGCAGTAGAAATATTCCCGAACGGTAATGTAGAGATGCGGCTCATGCTCTATGGACCCTAATTTTCCCGTTCGGTAATTATCGGAATCTTACGCCTGCAACGCAACTATTTTTTCCCGAGCGGGCATATCTTCTAGCCGCTGCCGCAGTATCCAGCAGCGCTGCTTGGACCACGGTCTGCGGCTCAAGCCGCTTTTCCAGGGCCCTGACGAGCGGGTCCTGTCCAGTACTTCCGCGCGCCGCCCCTGAACATCCCCCGTTTTGGTGGACAATACAGTCACGGCGGCTGGATTCCCGCGGAACGGACGCCGTCACTGCGAGCCGGAATCTAACAAGTATTAATTTCCTGGATTCCCGTCCCTGTTCCCCGCTTTCACTGGAAATTGCTCCTGCATTTCCAGCACTTCCACCATCCATGGCGGTCGCGCGGGGACAGGCTTCGCAGAGATCACGGCCCGGGCGACGGATCAGCGTTTGCGCCCGGCCGCGGCCGCTTCGATGCGCTCACGCAGGCCCCCGGGGGCGGTAAAGACAAACGCGCGCCCACGCTTGCGCCGGTCGAGCAGCCCGAGCTCGGCGAGCCGCAGCAGATCGGTGCGGGCCGTCTGCACGGCGATCCGGTGCGAGCGGCGGTGGCTCTCCACGGTATAGCCGTGGCCCGCGTGGCGAAGTGCGTGGCTGAGCAGGGCAACCTGGCGGTGATTGATCTCCTCCGACAGTGCAGGTGCGTGCCGCAGCAGCTTTTCCGCCGAGCGCTCTTCCGCGGCCTTGCGCGCGAGGTACTCGTGGAGCGCGGTGATCGCCCGCTCGATGACCGACAACTGATGAATGAGGAAATAGGTCGCATCATTGTCGTCGGTCTCGGTGTACAGGTAGGCATAGCCGTATTGCGCGGGGGCCTGCTGCAACAGGCGGGAGATCGAGACGTATTCCATCAGCCAGTAACCCGCCCGGGCCATGCTCCAGTAAAACAGCGCCCGGGCGGTGCGGCCGTTGCCGTCGACAAATGGATGGTCGTAACCCACCACGAAGTGCAGCAGGATGGCACGGATCACCGGGTGCACGAAGGGTTTGCTGTCATCACCCTGGTTGGCAAAGGCACACAGGCGCTTCAAGCGCCCGGGCAGGCTCGCGGCCGCCGGCGGATCGTGCAACACTGTGGAACGCTGCGCGTCCATTACTTGTATGCGCTCGCCGGCGCGGCGCAGCCGCCCGGCCGCGCTCGGATCATCGAGCGTCTCCTCGGTGACGATACGGTGCAACGCGAGCACCAGCTCAGGTGTCAGGGCTTCATCGCGCAGCTCGCGGATCTGGCGCATGACGTGAAAGTTGTTGAGGATCATGCGCTCGCTGCGGTCGCGCGCCTTGCGCCCGCTGCGCAGCATGGCCTTGGCGACCTCACGCGTGGTCGAGGCGCCTTCGAGCTGGCTGGAGGTAATGGCCTCTTCGATAAGCGAGCTCACGAGATAGCGGTCGCGGTCCTCGGTCGAGACCATGGGTGTGTCCATGGCCACCGTCCCCGCGGCCTGGCGGTCGACGGCGAGCAAGGCCTGCAACACCGGATCGGGGGTTCCGAACCGTATCGGCTGCCCATGCTTGTCCTGCAGCGGCAGCGGCTTGAGCAGTCCCTGGCGCGCGAGCTTGATGCCGGCCCACCAGGCCTCATGGGGCAAACCCTTTGGGGGTGCGCGGTGCCGGAGCTGGTCCCAGTGCAGGTAGCGGCCGCCGACGAGCGGCCCGAGATTCAGGATCTTTTGCAGATCGCCGACCCCGGGTAACAGCTGACTCAGGGGCGGTGGAGACACCGGCAGCTTCATGGTGCGCGATGAACTGCTAAAATTGGCTGAATTAGCACTTGGTTAGCAGTTTAGCAGTGAACTGCTAACCTTGGCAAGATTAGCAGTTCACTGCGTTATCCTCCCGCGACCCGCTCCCGGCTCGGCCTGAGTCCGGTGAAGGGATGGGTAAAATAGGCTGGCTGCTCCGAATGACGCTCGCGGTAAGGCAAGATGAGTGCCTGACGGCACCGCTGATGGGTTACGGCACGCACTGCGTGCCTGACCCAGCCTACGTCGATTAAGAGACCGCTTAAGTCAGTGCCATTCGGGACCGTGCCCGGCCGTCCGAGGGCGGCCGGGGCATTGGGTGTTGATTGTTGGATTTCCGTCCCCGCTTCCGCGGGAACAGGCTAGCGGGAGTGACGTGTGCGCAAAACCGACGGGCGGGGTCAAAGGCAACGCCTGGCAGGGCGTTGTTCAACCCCCTGCCGGCTAGAAAAATCCCCGCACCCGTCTTGTTTTGCCCGGCACCACCGGGGCACGGCGCCAGGGTGCCCCCAACGCGCCTTGAGGTCCTCATCCGGGAACCTTTTTTGACGGAAATACGAGTTAATCATTAGGTGGCGGTCGCCGTGGGAACGACGAGACGAGCGGCTGAGTGGATCCGCTGGCGCGACCAAAGCAGGTTGCACGGGCCCGCCGGCGCATGACAGCATACCGATGACTGATTCGGATCACGACAAGACGTGTTCTATTATGCCGTTGCACGCGCCGTCGGCGGGTCCGCGTCATACCCCCACCGCCGGATCAATTACGGTCCGACACCGTGGGCGGCGCACGATGCCGCGATAGGAACCGTTTCCGCTTTTGGAATAAGAACATATGGCAACTCCCATCCGACTGTTCCGAACCTCTAGAGGAGACGACGGGTTCGAGCCCCTGGTGGCACCTCATCTCGAGCGTCTCTACCGCTTGGCGTATCGCTTTACGGGAAACCGGAGCGACGCCGAAGACCTGGTGCAGGATTTGTTGATCCAGCTCTATCCCCGACGAAACGAGCTTACCGGCGTGGAGCGATTGGGACCGTGGCTGGCGCGGGCGCTCTACTATCGCTTCGTTGATACCCTGCGCCACGGAACGCGCGATCCGCTGCGATCGGCGGTGGACGAGGAAATCCTGCAGGACACCGCCGACCCGCGCACCTCGCCCGAACAGGATGCTGAGAACGCCCTGTTGCACCGCCGTCTGGCGCAGGCCCTGGCGGAACTGAATCCGGACCAGCGTGCGTTAGTCGCCCTGCATGACATGGAGGGATACACCCTGG
This sequence comes from Acidiferrobacterales bacterium, assembly GCA_947258385.1. Classification (GTDB taxonomy): domain Bacteria; phylum Pseudomonadota; class Gammaproteobacteria; order Acidiferrobacterales; family SZUA-150; genus CAMYII01. The sequence goes on along the minus strand of CAMYII010000050.1, from coordinate 74,610 downwards.
AGGAGTTGCAGGACATGCTCGATACCCCCCTCGGCACCCTGAAGTCGCGGCTGCACCGCGCGCGTCGCCACCTGCGGGCAGCACTCGCGACGGAACCTTTTGTGGATGAATTGCGAGTTAATAAGCAGAGGTCACGGCAATGAACTGCACAGAACTACGCGCACAACTCGATGACTTGGTGGACGGCAGCCTGCCACCGGCGGTGCACGAGGCCGCCCAACGGCATCTGGTTGATTGCGCGGCGTGCCGGAAGGCGCTCGAACAGGAGCGCGTATTCCGGGGGCACTTGCGTGCACACCCGGTTCCGCCGCCCAGCCCGGGCTTTGCGCAGCGCGCCCTGCACCGGGCACGGGCACAGCGATCGGGCCACGGGCACCGGGGCTTCGCGGTAGGCTTCATCAGCGCGACGGCGGCGGCGCTACTGGCATGGCTGGCGGTTTCGGTGTTCCTGCCAGGCGGTGTGAAGCAAGAGGCACTACCCGGTGTCACGCTAACGCTACATGAGACGCAGTCGGTCAAACTCGTGTTCAACGTACCAAGGGATCTGCCGGATGCCACCCTCAGTCTGCAACTGCCGGCACACATCGAACTGGCCGGCTATCCCGACCAACGCGAACTGGTCTGGCAGGCCGCGTTGCATACGGGGCAGAACCTGTTGACCGTGCCGTTGATTGCCCGGGACAACAGTGCAGGTGAGCTGATCGCAAAGATCGCTTACCGCGGCGAAAAGAAGACCTTTCGCCTTAGATTGACCGTTAACGCCCCGCGGACGTCCAGCCGTATCCGGGCGGCCGAGGGTATGGTTTAAATCGATCACCGATCCACGAAGGAGACATGACCATGAACGCTACAAAGACAAAGACCGTACTCGCGCTGAGCCTGGGCCTAATGCTCCCGCTGGGGACGGCCCTGGCTGATGACGCAGTCGATGACATTACCATGCAGGTCATGGAACACGAACATCCCGAGACCATTATGCGTCAAATCCAAATGCCCCAGCACCATAGGGAACAAGAACAATCTAGGGAACATGAGCAATCTCGCCAGCACCAATACGATGACATGCAGGCCACGCACGAGCAATTGCAGGAGATGCACGAACAGCGTCACGAGACGCAGGAGCGGGTGCGGGAGCACGCGCATGACTCGATGGGCGGTCCCCATGGTCACATGAAGTAACACCCTAGGTGGTACTTCATTCGGCGGTAATTCCCGGCGTTGCACAGGGAGCCCGCGTCCGCGACGGGCTCCCTGTCTTTGCTGTCGTGCATTGGCCGCGGGCACAAAGCCTGCCGAGCACTGTGGAAATCGATTATGGTTAGACAGTCCAAGCGACTCATCGGCGCCGTGGCGATCTTGGTGCTACTCGGGGCCAGCACCGCTTATGCCGCGGTTGATGCCAAGTCGTATTTTGCGGCGGGACTCCAAGCGTTTCGTGCCGGGAATTACCAGCAAGCCCGGGACCAATTCGCGCGTGCGCGCCGGGCCGGCATGCGTGGGGCGGTGGTGGACTATAACCTGGGGGTCAGTCACTACAAGCTCGGCGAATATCGCGACGCGAAACGAGCATTTCTACGCGTAACCGAACACCCGCCTATGGCGCCGCTGGCCTATTATAATCTGGGGCTTGTGGCCGTGAAGCTCAATGACCCCGATGAGGCATGGCGTTCCTTCCAACAGGCGCGCGCCGCCAGTGACGACGCCAGGTTACAGGCCTTGGCGAACGAGCAGCTCGACCGATTGCGCCCCATCCGGCCCAGACCTGCCGATGAGTGGATTGTGAGTCTGAGCACCGCCGCCGGGTCCGATGACAACCTGATCGAGCCTACCCTCGAGACCGCGACCACTGAATCGGATACCTTTGTCGAGCTGTTCGCCATGGCGAGCGGACCATTGACCGGCTCGACGCTTGACGGCGTGCAACTGGCACTTAGCGCTTACCTCGTGCGCTACCAGGACCTCGATGACTACGATATGAACGTGCTGCACGCCGAGCTACTTAAGCTGCGACCGCTCGGAAGCTGGCAGACCGAACTGGGCGGGCGATTTGAACAAAGCACCTTGGGCAGCAATGATTACCTGCGCACACTGGGACTGGTGGTAGGCGGCAGACGCCCGGTTAATGAAGCGCTTGAATTCAGAGTGCGATATCTCTTCGACAACCTGGATGCCCTTGACAACGCGTACGATCCGCTTCAGGGCACGCGTCACCGATTTCGCACTGAGGCACGGTGGCGGTCGCCCGTGCGGCGCGTGCGTCTGGCCTACGAGCTGGAACTGAACGACCGTGACGACCTGCGCGACGGCACATTGTTTTCCAGCTACTCGCCTACTCGCCACACCGCACGCATCGTCACGGACCGGCGCATCTCCGCCCGGTGGAATGTTGAGGGCGAGCTCCAATATCGCAAAAGCAAATATAATGATGCGAACGTCTTGACGGACGGCACGCAGGTCCGGCGCGACGATGATCGCTACCAGGCCGGTATACGGCTCGCCAGGTCCTTAGACCTGGATTGGCAGATCTACGCGGAGTACCGCTATACCGACAATGTCTCAAACATCACCGTCTACGACTACGAGCGCAATCTGTTCATGGCCGGGCTTATGGGTGTTTTCTAATGGCCGTACGCCCTCTTTGCGCGGGAATGCTTAGTAATTCCTGGACTCCCGCTTTCACTGGAAATTGCTCCTGCATATCCGGCACTTCCGCCATCCATAGCGGTCGCGCATGAATGTCGGGTGGGTTCTCGATGAGGTGTATCGAGTGAGAAGTGCATTGTATTGGCTGTTTATCCGTGCGGGGATGTCGGTAGACTGCGCTGCAGGTCTTTCCGGCCGGATTTGTCATGGCATCGACCGACACCGACAAACCAGAGCACAAGGGACGCACCGAGCGCATCGATCTGCGTGTGGACGCGGAGTTAAAGGCCTTGTTTGTGCGCGCGGCGCAGCTCTCGGGCAGCAACCTGAGCGCGTTTGTCATCGACACTGTGCGCGCACGGGCCCAGCGCCTGGTCGAGGAGCACGAGCGTATCGTGCTGTCCAACCGTGCGCGCGACCGGTTCCTGGATGTCCTGGAGAACCCCCCGGCCCCAAATGAGGCGCTGCGCCGGGCGGCGCGCAAACACGCGGCAAAATAAGCAACAACACAGGGAGAGCGCTTCGGCGTGACGGACTGCAAAATGCGTCATTCCGGCCAAGCCCGCGTAGCGGGCGCGAGTAAGCACTTACGGTAACCCAAAATGAGTGCCTGGCGGCACGGCTGATGGGTTACGGCACGCACTGCGTGCCTAACCCATCCTACTATGATTAAGAAACTACGTGCCTAACCCGCCCGACATCGATTAAGAAACCGCTTACATAAGTGCCATTCGGAACTGCTTAGGTTCTGGATTTCCGTCCCCGCTCCCCGCTTCTGCGGGGACAGGTTCCGAGGGGACATGCTTAATTCACGGGAATGACGGCAAATGGGTGTTGCCGGGCTTGACGCATATCAATTACGGCTCAGACGTGCCTGGCGGGTAACGGCCCGCAAGGGGCTCGAATTTCCAATTCATATCCTCCGCTGTGTGCTTAACCCATACCAAGTGCTTGCAACCCAAAAACTGCGGGTTTAAAGCCAACATCATGCCCGGGACTCACACTTGCGCATAGGGGTTTCATGGGCTTTATTCAAACTGTTAGGGGAACTTAGCTGTCAGTGCATTGAGCAGGCAGTAGCCAATATCGCTGTTTGGCGATGAATGCCTTTGAGCCTGGATCCGGCTCAACAGCGAACTAGCTGATAGTTAATCATAAGTAAGTATGATGCGCCACGCCTTCTTCTTCAGCGCCGGCTATTAATCCCCGACCGCATGCTAATGGGCTATTTAATACTCAATGATACTGCCCTCGTCGAATGAAGGAAGACATGATGAAAAAACTTAGTATTTTCATTTTCTCATTAAGCCTATTCGGCTGCGCCATGACGCCGGTAGAGCAGTCCCTGGATGAACAGCACGTTACTGCGATAAGAAGTGCAAAGGTCTATGTATTTATACCGCAGGACAAGGTGTTTAGCACGGTTATTCATGCCGACGCCGGTAGTCAGTTTGGACCAATCGGCGGTATCATGGATAACTACGAGACAGCGAAAAGATACAGAAAAATGCTGCAAACCGTAAAACCCATACAAGACATCACGTCCGATATGAATTTTCGAAGAGACTATATTGCGGCACTCAAAAACAGTGGAATATTCCGCAATGCCAATCACATTGAACTTGTCACCAAAGTACCACAAAGTCGTGAAGAGCGTTTCGTCTTGGCAAAATCCGCCAATGGTCGCCCCGTAGTCATGATAGACGTTGAGTATCTATTTGATATTTCTTACAAGATGCTGTTGGTAAGCAATAGGCTTGAGCTGTGGCAAAAAACCGAAGAGAGACCTGTACATTATTTGACGACATTGTATCAGTCGCATCCGGTGTCTCAAAGTAATTCGCATCATACCTGGGAAAAAGCCGTTAAGATTTGGTCCAAAAATCGTGGCAGCAGGTATCGACAATATCATAGGCAGGGAATTAGGGAATCGATGCATATGCTAAAGTCCGCCGTATTAAGGCGTCCCAGCAGCCTGCCGTTACCTGAAAAGGAACCCTATGTGTTCACGGACTACAGGGATCGCTATCACCATAAAAATAAAGGTAAGATACTGAAGTCCGCTGACAATCGGGCCATGGTTATTGATAAACACGGCAATTATTATTCCGTTTCAACCGGCCCGACGTACGTGTCGGCACGCAGAACCCTTTCAAGGCCGCCGGCCGGTAAAGGGCGGGTATTTTTCTACCGAGCGGCTAAAAAGGATGTTAAGTTTATTGAACCGGATATTTTACTAAACAATAAAGAGATCGGGCAGTTTGTCCACGGCACGTTTTTATACAAGGACCTCAGACCTGGGACCTACACGGTGTCGCTAGCCTATACTGGCAAGGATCCAACCGCATCGCTTGCAAGGAACAAAATGAGCAATGTTATGCCGGTAAAACTCAATATTAAACCAGGCCTGTATTATCTAAGGTTAGATGGTTATCGGGGCATTTTTACTAAAGAAGACGCGCTCAAAGTAATTGAGCCAAGTATCGCCAAGCAGGAGATCGGTCCACTATTGTTAAATAAATAAAAAGGGAAAAGGGTCGGTGACAAATGATAATCATTTGTCACCGACCCTTTTATCTACAGAAAGCTTAACTAAGTGCCATTCGGGACAGCACCCAGTGGCCGGGCGCTACCCCCTTGTCGGGCGGTGTTGCCGGGCTTGACGCATGTCAATTACAGCTCAGAAAAAATGCGCTATTGGTCACAGTCTCGAGCAACGCATACAGGACCGCCGCATGATGACAGAGGGAAACAACGCCGAGGCTTGCCGCATCCCCGGGTGTTTGGGCAATTATGATTTTGAACATATCGCCTATTTCGCAAAAAGGCGCTTTGTCGACGGTGTTGATACGGTCAGCCTGTTGCAACAGGCGGAAACGAAGCAGGAAAAAGAAGAGATCGCGCTGGTCTGCCTGCTGGACGTGGAGGATGATGTCATCAGGACCATCCAGCTCAAGTGCCGGCACGCGGGCCAATGCAAAGTGACCGATTGCAGGGACCGGCTCAAAAAAATGATCCAACAGGACCTCGCCGCACGCAAACCCTGACCGCCCGCCGCACCCGCCCCGAAACCTCCCCCGTTTTGGTAGACAACACAGTCTAACTGAAGCGGAGAAGGAAAATGCCAAGATACACCCAACACGAGAAGACGACGGGTATGATTTTTTGGACTCCCGTCCCCGCTTCCGCGGGGACATGCTTAATTCGCGGGAATGACAGGTGGGTTCCCGATGAGGCGTATCGAGTGAGAAGTGCACTGTATCGGCAGTTGAGGCGTGCCGGGGTGACTGTAGACTGCGTTTCCCAAACCAGCGTGACGCACTTTTGGATGTCTACCGGGTATTGAGCCGAAAAAGCGTGCGCTTTACCGGTCCGGAGGAGATGCGGCGGATGTTCCCGTCGCTGGACAATTTCAAATACCGGGATAAGTGGTGGGTGCTGGATGTGGGCGGCAATCAGCTCAGGATAATCGCCTGTATCAAGTTTCGGCAGAACCGCCTATTCGTCAAGTATATCGTGACCCACGCCGAGTACGGCCGGTTGTGCGAGCGCTACCGACGGGGCCCATTGTAAGAACGCCGTGATGAACAACACAACAGCATTGAAAGACGCCTACCAACACTTCGCCGAGGTGGCGGCGCCTTATCTGCATCTCAAGGATGCCGCGCCATCACCGAGTATGAACATAAGCTCGATGACCTGGCGGCCTTCGAGCCCGAGTCGCGGGAAGGCCCGGCGGATGTCGCCCTGCTGCGTCTTTTGATGGCACAACACGGCCTGGGCGTGGCCGACGTTCCCGAGATCGGAGATAAATCGCTGGTGTCCCGCATTCTGTCTGGTTCGCGCAATCTGACCAAGCGGCATATCCAAAGGCTGGCCGAGCGCTTCAGTGTTAGCGCGGGCATGTTTTTCGAGGGCAATTAACCTGGCCGGGGCTGTACACCGCGCTTGCGTCGATCGCATGATTTACGGCCAAGGTCCAGCCTGAAATTTTTCGCGGTTGCTACCACGCGCGGTTTCGACCGGCGTGTGCGGGGCCCCGTCGAAGGCCGATACCGTGCTGACGCTGCACGATGTGGACGGCGTCACCGTGCTGGCGGAGAACGACGACGCCGGCAACCGCAAGCCCAAGTCGCGCATCGACTGGAGCTTCGGTAAGGCCGGGACCTATTACCTCAAGGTCGGCGCGCGCAACCGCGGCCCGGGGACGGGGTATTGGCTGGGCTTAAGCCCGGTGAAGGGGCGGGTGAAGTACGGGCTCACTGACCCGCCATGGCGCTTACGGTAAGTCATGATCAGTGCCTGGCGGCACGGCTGATAGGTTACGGCACGCACGGCGTGCCTCACCCATCCTGCGATGATACGAAATGCGGGAATCACTAATGCTTGATTTCATTCGCTCAACTCCACTGTCGCTGCTGCTCGCCTGCGCGTGCGTTCTATCGGCGCCGGTTAACAGATCAATGGGGTCGATATTTTTCTGCCTATACAAAATTTGAGCCCAATGAGACGCTGACCCCATTGATCTGCCTTACTGCTTTTCTTCTTTTTTTAGCCATTCCCTGGATTCCGGCGGCTCTGCCGCCAGCATCCGGCCTAAGTGTCTTCAAATTCTGTATCCCGGCCTATAGAATGTGCCGATTCTGATAAACATACTGGGAGTAACGCCGTGAAAAATCTGGCAGCACGTATCTTGTTCGGCTTGGGTTTCATGTTGGTTTCTGCGCATGCGATTGCCGCGGACTTCAATTATACCTGGGCTCAGCTGACCTATGATGATGTTGACAATAATTTTTCCGGGTTAGCCGACATTGATGCGGACGGCTTCAGTTTTTCCGGCGCATTCGAGGTAACGCCAGACATCTATCTCAAAGCACGCTATAGCACTTGGGATGCGGATTTTGGTATCGATCTCGACTATTGGGAATTCGGTGGGGGTTTTCATACACCGATTCAGAACCAAACCGATCTCGTAGTTGAAGCCGGGGTTGGTGAGGTTGAATTGAGCAGCAGTCTGGCTTCCGTTGATGTAGACACCTGGTCAGTGTCGGCCGGCGTGCGTCATCAGATTGGCAACGAGGTGGAGCTGGGTGCCACCATTGGCATCGTCGATTACGATGATGATGACACAGAGACCTTCTTCGGTCTGAATGCCTTGTATAACTTCCAGAAAAATCTGGCCGGTGTCTTTGAATACAGAACCGATGACAATGTGGATGTTTTATCCCTGGGGCTGCGCTTGTACTTTTAATATTAGTAGCCGGAATGCGCTGCCACGCGCGGTTTCGACCGGCGTGTGCGGGGCCCCTTCGGGGGCCCTTGCTTTTTTTCAGGGATAAGAGATGCGCACCGCCGTCTATAACGAAATCACCGGTCATTCCGGCCACGCCCGCGGCAGCGGGCGCGAGCTAGAATCCAGAATGGTAAATTCCTGGATTCCCGTCCCCGCTCCCGGCTTTCACCGGGACAGGTTCCGCGGGGGCAGGCTTTGCGGGAATGACGGTCGAGGCTCTGGATTCCCGCTCCCCGGTTTCCCCGCGGCGCAGCCCGGCCAAGGGCTGCGCCGCGCACGCATGACGGTCTGCTAGCGAAAATTGACCGTGACCGCGGTATCACCGGTGGGCGTGATCACGCAGGGGTTGTCCTGCTTGGCGCAGGCGCCGCGCCAGCCGCCGAAGCGCGCTCCGGCGGCCGGGACCGCGGTCAAGGTAACCGGGCTGCCGGTGGCCACCGCCCGCGCGCAGCTGGCGCCGCAGGACTCGCCGGTCGGACTGATCTTCACCGTACCGGTCCCGTTGCCACCGAAGTCCAGCGTGAGATCGGCCGCCGGCGCAAAATAGGCGGCGGTGTGCTTGTAGCCGTTCATGCTGAAGGTGCACGGGGTGGCCTGGCCTTCGCAGGTAAAGCCGACGGTGTGATACATGCGCCAGCCGGCGAAGGCGTAACCCGGTGCCGGGTGCGCCGTCAGGCGGATGGGCGTGTCGACCAGATAATATTCCGAGCAATCACTACCGCAATCGATGCCCGCCGGGTCCGAGCTGACCGAGCCGTTGCCGGTCTGGTTGAAGACCTCGAGCCGATAGCGCGGGAGGAATTTCACGGTCACCGACTTGTCGCCATCGAGCGGCAACACGCAGGGGTTGCCCTGGCCGGTGCAGTCGCCGCCCCAGCGGTCGAATACGCTGTCGATCACGTCGATGGCGTTAAGGGTGACGGTGCTGCCGGTCGGAAAACGCTCACTGCACGAGGCGCCGGTGCAACTTATGCCGGCGGGATCCGACACCACGTACGTGTAGGCCGTGCCGTCACGGGTGACGGTCACCGTCGACACCTGCGTAAAGGTCGCCGTCACCGACTTCGCGAAGTCGACGGTGACGTAACACCGGTCGCTGGTGTGACTGCAGGCGCCGGTCCAGCCGGTGAACATCGACCCCGGCGCCTCGGTGGCGGTGAGTATCACTTGCGTACCGATGTCGTAGATCTCGTCGCAGTCGGTACCACAGTCAATGCCGAGCGGCACGGAGCCGACGTGACCGCTACCGTTGCCGGCGAGCGTGACCGCCAGTGGCGCCCGGGTATCGAACCTGGCCGTTACCTGCGTAGGCTGGTCAATAGTTATGGTGCAAATGCGGCCTTGACCGGCACAGGGCCCTTCCCAACCGGCGAACTTCGAACCGCTGTAGGCGTTGGCGCTGAGCGTGACTTCAGTGCCGCCGGCGTACTGCGTGGTGCAGCTATCGTAGCAATAAGTGTTACCGGGATTGACGACCACATAGCCGCTACTGGCGCTGGTGTTGCTCACCGTCACCGACAAATCGTAAAACGGTTCGAACACGGCGCCGACAGTGACATCGCTGTCCACCGTCACCGTGCACGAAATATCGGTGCCACTGCAGGCATCGCGCCAACCGACAAAGGCCGAGCCAGGCGCGGCCTGCGCCGTTAGCACCACGGCGTCGCCGACGATGAAGCGTTCGCTGCAGTCGGCGCCGCAGTCGATGCCCACCGGCTCGGAGACGACGCTGCCCTGGCCAAGGCCGTACTTGTTCAGCGTCACCGTATAGCGCAGGTCGAAGCGGGCGCTCACCTGCAGGTTACCGTCCATGACCACCGTACACGGGTTACCCTGACCGGCGCAGGCCCCGCCCCAGTCGAGGAAATTGAGGCCGGTGTCGGGCGTGGCCGTTAAGGTGACAACGGTGCCGGCCGCATAGACTTCAGCGCAATCGCTGCCGCAGTCGATGCCTGCTGGTGATGAGGTGACGCTACCACCGCGTGCGCTGGCGGAGAGCCTGTAGAGAGCCGGCGAAATCTCCGACTGGCGGTAAACGCCGCGATGAGAGGCGGCGCCCATGAACTGGCCCCAGTGGATGGCGCCGTGTTGGCCGCCGCCGAAATCGTAGACCCACACTTTGTCGTGATAGCCGGGGACGCCGTCCCAGTAGGCGCCGGTGACAATGACTTCGTTGCGCCCGTCGCCGTCGATATCGGCGATGGCGGGCGCGGCACCGCTGCCGAGGCTGGCCAGCGATTTGCGATAGGCCTCATTGAGCAATCCGTCGGCGTTGTAGATCAGCAGCTGCCCGCCGGTGTTGCCACCGAACGACGCGGCCACGACCACGACCTCGGGGGCCCCGTCACCGTCGACGTCGCCGATCACTGGCGCAGTATTGCCTAGCGTGGAACCGCCGGGCAGCATTACCGGCCAGCCGGGCAGCGCCGTGCCATCGCCCTTCCAGACATCGATGGCGATATCGCTTTGCATGATGATCTCCGGCACCACGTCGTTGTCGAGATCAGCGAGCGCTACGGCCGAGCCCCAACCGACATCGTCGGTAGCGATGAGCGAGTGTTCGATGGTGCCGTCGCCGGCAACGATGAGCACGCCGTCACCGCCTGGCAATCTGGCATTGACGACGATCTCCGGCGCGCCATCACCATCGACATCGCCGATCACCGGAAAGCTGTCGGCATCGGTGTTGAAAACGAGCGGAAAGCCGGTGACGGCAGTGCCGTCGTGGTGAACGGCATGCAGGTTGGCGCCGCCGGTGGCCCAACCGGTAGTAAACACAACTTCGAGGTCGCCGTCGCCGTCGAGGTCCGCCACCGCCGGGGTGTGGTAACCCTGGCTGCCGCCGCCGCGCACGGGCCAACCCGGCAGCAACGCGCCGACGGCCGTGTAGGCGTGCATCGCGAAGTCTTCCTCGGCGATGAAGATCTCGTCAACACCGTCGCCGTCGATATCGGCCAGGGTCGGGGGTGCAGTGACGTAGTTCGCTGCATCCCGCGGCCAGCCCGGCAGGATCTGGCCATCGCCGCGATAGCCGATGAGCTTGGAGCTGAATAAGCCGCTGAAGACCTCGAGGCCGGGCGCGAGCGGGTCGAGCTCGCCGAGGCCCGGATAGGCGGCGCCGTAGGCATCGAACACCGGCCAGCCGGGCACGGGGGTGCCGTCGGCGTTCCAGGCGTAGAGTGGGCCGCCGGCGAGACCGGTGGTGAGGATCTCGCCTTCGAGATCACCGTCGATGTCCCCGACCAGCGTATGGATCACCGGCCCAGCGTGGTAGCTGCCGCTAGCGTCGTAGCTCTGCACCGGGAAGCCTACTTGCAGATGGGGGTCGACCTCGACCTGCACCGTGCTGCCGTCGGCGAAGCTCAAGGTGTAGCTCCCGGCCGCCGGCGCCTGCCAACGACCGGATTGGGTACACCGCAGTCGATGTGCTGCATCACCAGCTCGACCGCGCCACCGACCGCCAGCGCCAATGTCGTCGTGGCCTTGCGCGGCTGCAGGCGCGCCAATACGACGTTGGCGTTACAGTTGAAGGCACCGTCGATGTTCAAACGCCGGCCGCTGATGGTAGGGGACGCCGCCGGTATGGCGTCGCCGCCGGCGACGATCAGATTCTTCACCTGACGCCAGTCGCGTGCCGGGTTGTCGGCGTAGAGCAGGGCCACCGCGCCCGCGACATGAGGCGCCGCCATCGACGTCCCGCTGGCCAGCCGATAGGTATTGTTGGGCGCCGTGCTGAGGACATCAACGCCCGGCGCGGCCAGGTGCACCGTGCTCGGTCCTGTGTTGGAGAACGAAGCCCGAACATCGTTATGGTCGGTGGCGGCGACACAGATGATGTTGCTCTGGTCGTAGGAGCACGGCAGCGCGGCAGCGACGTCGTTGTTGTGGCCGTTGTTGCCGGCGGAGGCGACGAACAGTATGCCGCGCTGGCGATGGGCGGCAATGGCGTCGCTGAGCGCGCGCGAGGGCAGGCCGCCGCCCCAGCTGTTGTTGGAGGCAACGATGTTGACCCCGCGGTCTTTCATTTGTGCGAGATAGTCTAGGCAGGCGACGGCGTCGGCGATGGTGCCGCGGCCGTCGGCGCCGAGGAACTTGCAGGCCGTGAGGCTCCCCGACCAGTTGACGCCGGCGACGCCGACACCGTTATTGCCGACGGCACCGATGGTGCCGGCGACGTGGGTACCATGATAGTGATCGTCCATGGGATCGCCGTCGCCATTGATGGTATCGATACCGTAGCAGTCGTCGACGTAGCCGTTGCCGTCGTCATCGAGGCCGTCGGCGTTACAGTCGGCCTCGTTGCGATACATGTTGGCCGCGAGATCCGGATGCCGATAATCGATACCGGTATCAATGACTGCGACGACGGCCTCCCGGCTGCCGGTGGTGCGGTCCCAGGCCTCCGGTGCATCGACGTCCGCGTCCGACAGACCACCGGTCTGGCCGGTATTGTTCAAGCCCCAGAGCTCGCCGAAACGCGGATCATTGGGCGTCGCCAGGGCTTCGACGACGTAATTGGGTTCGGCATACACGACCTCGGCGAACCGCCGGTAGGTCTTGATCGCCTGGCCCACCGGCACGTCGTCGGCGAGCTTGACGTGGTACAGGCGATCGATCGCCTGAAACCCCTTGACGGCACGCTTGCTCGCCGCCGCCAACGCCCGGTCGATGGCCCGGCGCGGCGTCCGCTCGGCGAATCGGATCAGCACCTCGCCCGGGACATGACGCAAGGCCGGTGCGGGGGCGACGCCGAGGTCTTGCTGGTTGACCATATGCTGCTCATCGATCTTGATTGGCGGCCCCTGGTCGCCGACGGCAATGGCGGTAAACGATGAGACGAGCAGGAAACCGAGGATGAGAGAGCGAACTCTGCGGGTCATGGCTATCCTCCCTTAGATCTTATTTGATTATCGTGCGCTCGCGGGCCGCGTGGGCGCCGGGAGCGTGGTCCGTCCACCCGAAAGTCTAGCAAATCATTCGCGCCCGCGGGAATGGCAACAAAAAGTAGTCATTCCGGCCAAGGCCGCGATAGCGGGTGCGAGCCGGAATCCAGAGTATGATTTTTCTGGACCCCCGCTTCCGCGGGGGTGACGCCTGCGGAGCAGGGCCGTCTCCTGCCCGCCCCTTCCCCCAAGCGCAAAAACCCATCCCCAGAAGACCTTGACTTTCTAGACGACCGGTCATATATAATGGTCATGGTAGGACGTGACGAAAAGAAGGAGCAGATCCTGCAGGCGGGGCTGAAGGTCCTATACCTGCAGGGGTACAACGGCACCGGGGTGAAGGACGTGGTCGATGCCGCCGGGATCCCCAAGGGCTCGTTTTACAACTATTTCGAGAGCAAGGAAGATTTCGCCCTGGAGGCGCTGGAGACCGTCTGCGAGAGTTCCTGCGAGAAGGCCGAGGCCCTTTTGAAGGCCACCGACCTGCCCCCGCTGGAGCGGCTGCAGCGCTTTTATGCCCAGCAGGCCAAGGCGATCCGCGGCAACGGCTACCAGCGCGGCTGCCTCATGGGCAATCTCTGCCAGGAAATGGCCGATGTGAACGAGCCGATCCGCATCAAGGTAAGCCAGATGCTGGAGCGCATGACCGGCGTCATCGAGGCCTGCCTGCGGGAGGCGCAGGAAAAAGGCGATCTGGCGCCCGGGCGCGATGCCAAGAAACTGGCGGAATTCATTTTCAATGCCTGGGAGGGCACGCTCACGCGCATGAAGGGCGACAAGAACGACACCGCGCTGCGGGTCTTTCTGGACATGCTGCCGGTGCTGGTGAGGGGCTGAGTTTTTTTGAACCGAATCCAAGACGACCGGTCATATTAATAATACGGCACGAAGTGTTGTTTTTTTGGCCGGGAATTCAAGACGACCGGTCAGCTTGATTTGAAACAAGTCGAAATAAGAAAGGGCTGTACGTCGATAAACAATGGCTGTACAAATAACCACAAGACGAATCCCGAAATCGCGCCTCCCGGGCGCCCTGCTCCTCGGGCTGCTGGCCTTCAGCAGCCTGGGCCGGGCCGCGGAACTGCCGCCGGACCCGTTCGCGGCGGCAGCCGAGCCGTTGCGGCTGGCGGCCCTGGTGGAAGAGGAAAAACGCCCGCAGCGCGCTCCACTCGATGAGGCCGGCCGCGAGAAGCTCAACACCGGCTGGGCGCTGTACGTGGACAACGATCTGTTCGCCCCCGGCGGGCACGACCGCGATTACACCGGCGGCGTCTCGCTGACGCTGTCCGGGGCCCGCGCCCGGGACTACTGGTTTTCCGCCGATCCCGTGCTCGGCGGGGTGGACGGCTGGCTCGGGGTGGATGATGGCCGCCGCCTGGTGCTGCACAGCTTCGAGACGGGCATGACCGCCTTCACCCCCGAGGACATCCAGACGGAGACGCCGCTCGCCGACGACCGACCCTATGCCAGCCTGGTGTATGTGTCCAACAGCCGCATTTACATCGAGCCCTGGCGGCAGCGCGGGGTCATCAGCACATTCACGCTGGGCGTGCTCGGCCTGGACGCGGTCGGCGAGTTCCAGAATGCGCTGCATTCGGCGTTCGACGGCGACGAGGCCAACGGCTGGGACAATCAGATCGCCGACGGCGGCGAGCCGACGCTGCGCTACGCCGTGGCCCGGCAGACGGTGCACGCGGCGCGCTACGGCCCGCGGCAGCGCGGTTATGAGATCAAGACCAGCCTGCAGGGCAGCCTCGGGTATCTGACCGACGCGTCCTGGGGGGTGAGCGCGCGTGTGGGGCGGCTGCGCACCCCGTGGTGGTCGTTCAACCCGCAATTGAGCGAATATGCCGAAAAATCCACGCCCTTGGGGGTGACGGGCGCGTCCGGCAGCGGCGATGAGCTCTACCTCTGGGGCGGGTTCAATGTGCGGCTGCGGCTGTACAACGCCTTTTTGCAGGGCCAGCTTCGCGACAGCGCGGTGACCTATGACTACGATGAGTTGCACCATGTGATCGGCGAGGGCTGGCTCGGCCTCACCCAGGAGTTCGGCAACGGCCTGCGCCTGAGTTATTTCCTGCGCGCCCAGACCGCGGAGATCAAATCCGGCCCCGGCTCGCGCAACCCGGTCTGGGGCGGGATCATTATCAGCCGGGCGTATTGAGGGAGCGCCACGGCCCGGGCGCCCGGCCTGTCAGGCGGCATAATGATGAAACCACCCGTCATTCCGGCCAAGGAGGTCGCCGCGAGCCGGAATCCAGAACGTTAAATTCCTGGATTCCCGTCCCCGCTCCCCGCCTTCGCGGGGACAAACTTCGCGGGGACAAGTTTTTGCCGGGACGTGCTTAGCGGGAATGACGGGATGGAGGAATCCCGCCCCTGCCCCTGCTTTCGCCTTCAGGTTTGTGAAATAGTTCACAGACATTGCCGCCGCGGCCGTTCCATACTGAGAAGCTGTGGAGAGGGAGGCGAGTGTTCTCACACCTGCCACCAGGCGCTGGCGATCGGAGCCATCGCGCGCCACGCGGGTCGCCGGGTCCTTCGGGGACGGTAGTCGCGATGCTTTTTTGGCGGATTTGTGTGGGGCAGTTGGCAACAAAGGGCGGGCGGGCGCGCTGGAGGCGCGCCCGCCCTGTCCAATACGGCGACCCGGCCGGCCACCGGCGGCAAGGCGTGCAGGCCAAGAGCCAACGAAAAAACCCCGGCCGGGGCCGGGGTTCTTTGGCGTTCGCAGGCTCGCGCCGGTCAGAAACCGATGTTCAGACCGATCATAATGGTGGTGATGTCGGAGTCATCGAACTCAGCGAATTCATACTCGGCACGCAGGTCAACATCCTTGCTCAGCTTGAAGCTGGCGCCAAAGCCGAACACAAGGTCGGTGCCATCGTCATCCGCATCAGGAAAGCCCACCGCGGAGACCTCGCTATCCCAGATGGCAAGACCGACCTTGCCGTAGAGATCGACGGCGGGGCTGGCGGGAAGAATTCCCACGGCCTGGAACTGAAAGGCGGTGGCCTCGGCGGATACATCAATACCAAAAACAGTATCGTCCGCCTCGCCGTAGTCGATATAGTAGCCCTCGACGGCGAAATTCTCGTTCACCCGAACCCCGCCGCCGATGCGAAAGGAGGTGTCATCGCCGTCCATGTCCACGCTACCTAGGTCGACGTCGGCATCGCTCTGACCGATAAACGCGGAGACATAACCCTGCCCGACATTGGCGGCCTGCGCGACCGTGCAGGCGCCCGCGAAGACCAGACCCAGAACGGCATGGCCAAGATATTTCAAGTGCTTCATGGTGTCTCTCCCCAGTTGGACTCTTTTCATATCGGTTATCCGGTTCGGTATTACACCTGCTCATATGGTCTCGGGGAACAATAGCAGATGTATATACGAACTCATAGATGGCGTAAAAAAATATCACATGCCGACAGCGACATTGTTTCACCGGGCTGGGACGTCAGGATCGACTGGCCAAGGGTACACCGTAGGTCTTGCCGTAGGGGCGCACGGCATCGTTGGGCAGGGGGCGGTGTTTGGTATTGGGCGCTGCCGGTGTTGCGCCCGCGCCCCGGGCGGATCATGCATCGGGACGTCGGTGTCGGCCGGCCTGACGCCCGCCAAACCCAAAAAACCCCGGCCAAGGCCGGGGTTTCTTCACACTCGGCGGGTCGCGCCGGTCAGAAAGCGACGTTCAGACCGAGCATAATGGTCGTGACGTCCAAATCGTCAAACTCAGTCATCTCATACTCGGCGCGCAGAGTGACCTGTTTGCTGATATCGAAGTTGCCGCCAAAACCGAACACGAGGTCGGTGCCGTCGTCGTCAAAGCACTGCTTACCGAAGAAGGGGTCGGGGTCGTCGTCACAGAGCTCGCCATCCCAGATGGCGAGACCGGCCTTGCCGTAAAGGTCGACGGCGGGGCTCACGGGAAACAGGCCCACGGCCTGGAAGAGAAAGGCGGTCGCCTCGACCGTTACCGTCCCCTCACCAAAGGGGGGACTAGGATACGTTTCTTCCGCCGCACCGTAGTCGACATAGTAGCCCTCGACGGCGAAGTTCTCGTTCACACGGAAGCCGCCGCCGATGCGATAGGAGGTGTCATCGTCGTTGAAGTCCGCGATATCGGCCTCGCTCTGGCCGATAAACGCGGAGACATAGCGCTGCCCGACCTCGGCGGCCTGCGCGGCCACGCCGGCGCCTGCCAAGATCACACCCAGGACAAGCTAATTAAGAGTTTTTAAATGCTTCATGGTTTTTCTCCCTTGTTGAGTTTTTACCACATTAGTTATCGAGTTCTTCAATACAACAGTTAATGTGGTGTTTTTACCATAGCAGATCGCTAACATAGCAGATAGATCTAAGAAGAAAAGGTTGTTGTAAAAATACAACATAGACGGGCACCGCGCCGCCCCGTGCGGTCAGCTGCCCCCCATCGTCCGCCAACGGCGCGGCGGGGCCCGGCCGTTGGGCCTTTTCGCCCTCGGGTGGCGTTCGCGCCACGCGACCGGTGGAATGCGCCGCCTATAACAACGGTGTTCGGCACTGTCTCACCGGCCCCGACCGGTCCGGCCATTGAGGTGCTCCGCCTGGGGGTCGCGTTTTTCATGGAACTCACAATCGAAATGATCCGAGTACCGGGTATCCTGGCACTGACGATCTATCTCTTTGTCTCCGAAATCGTGCGCGCGGACGCCGCCGCCGTGCTGCTGGTGCCGCTGGCGTTGAACATCGCGGTGCAGGCCTCGGCCGCCGGCAGCGAGGGGGCCAACCGGGCGCTCTCTGCCTTGACCGTGGCGCGCCGCCTTCGTTTACAGCATCACGATGTGCTCCATCGGGTTGATGTCGTGGGTCCCCGCCGGCAGCACTTTGTTTATCTTGAGCTCGCCGATGCGGCTGTCCTGATCGACCGCCATATCGGTGATGGTCTTGTAGGTATAGGGCTTCTTCGAGGCGGTCAGCACCAGCGCCACCTTGGGTTTCAAGCGGCGCGCGCGGTTGATGCTGACGACCACCCCGACACTGCCGGTATTGAGCTCGACCAGGCTGCCGATCGGGAAGATGCCCATGGCCCGGATGAATTCCTCGACCAGGCGCGCGTGGAAGTCCTTCTCGCGCCACTCGTACATGCGCCGCAGCACGTCTTCGGCCGACATTCCGCGGCGGTGGGCGGCGTCGCTGGTCAGGGCATCGTAGACATCGATGATGCCGCCGATGGCGCCGAAGAGGCTGAGCTGCTTTTCTTTTAACCGGTACGGATAGCCGCTGCCGTCATGACGCTCGTGGTGCTGCGCCACGTAGGGCTTGGACGCCTCCGGAAAGCCGGCGAGCTCGACCAGACTGACCCCGCGGGGGACGTGCGTTTTCATGACATTGAACTCGATCTCGGTGAACGCCCCGGGTTTGTCCAATAATTCGGCCGGCATGCGGATCATGCCGATATCGTGCATGATGGCGCCCAGCCCCAGATGGACCAGCTCGTCGCGACTGAGCACCAGGTGACGGCCGAAGGCAATGGCCAGGATCGCGGAGCGCACACTGTGCAGGGCGGTATACAGGCTGGCCTCCTTGAGCTGGCTCAGGCAGACCAGGGCATCGGGGTTGCGCAGGATGCTGTCGACCATGTTGTTCACCACACGCTGCGTGCGTTCGAGATCGAGCAATTGGTTCTGTTTCGCATCGTCCAGGACGTCGTGCATCATTTCACGCGCGTCACGATCGATCTCGCGGGCCGGGGGCAACTCCTGCTCCAGGCCGGTCTTATCCGGATAGGCCTTTTTCCCGTCGGCCGCCTCGGGCGCGCCATTTTCGACCAGCTTGTTGAATTCCTTCAGCAGGCGCTCGTCTTTCTCTTGGAGAATGCGCGTGCGCACCGCCGCCGCCGCGCGCAGCTTCGGCGGCAGATCGATCCCCAGCTCGGTATCGATATAGACATAGGTACAGTGTCTCTTGAGCTGTTCCAGCTCCTCTTGCGCGGTGAGCTCAAAGCCCTGGAACAAGAAAGGCGTCTCGATCCACGGGCGGTCGAGCTCCGAGACATACATGCCCATCTGCAGGTCGTCCAACGCGATCTTGACTTTCATAGGCCCCCACTCTCCACCCATATTGGTGCGATTAACGCGGCGCGGGCGACATTTGCCCGATCGAGTTGGGCAAAGACCCCGGCCGCGTGCCTAAAAAGATAGCAACGATTTTGCCAGGGAACGTGCAACACAGAGCAGGACGTGACAATTCTTTACATTGCTTGAGGGGATGCATCGAGCCCGGCGGGCGTAGAGTCGGCGGAGTACGAAGAGGTCATGCGCGGTGAATCGAAGGAGGGAGAAAGGTTATTACAACCGAAGGACCGCGGCGGCGGGCAAAAAAAGCAGGGCGGGCGCGAGCCGCGGCGCGCCCACCCTGCCTCACGGATTGATTCAACTCATATATTTTTTGACGCACATCAGACCTCAGTCCTCGTCCTCGTCCGGAACACCTCAAGGGTACTTTGATATATGAGCCGGCGCCATTCGGCGCCTTCAGTCTTCGGAAGGCACGTAACCGTCGCTCAGGGTCTTCATGAAGGCGACGATAGCGTCCTCCTCGGCCGCGGTCAGGCCGAGATCGCCGAGCTCGTCCGTGTTCACGTTCTCCGGGATCTCCGGGGCCGGCCAGCAGTCCTGCTTCATGGCGTCTTTTTCCGTGGTGAACGGATCCGGGCAGGCCGGCTTCTTGACATCTCGCGTGTTGTAGAAGTGGACGATGCCCTTCAGGCTCTTGAAGTAGCCGTTATGGCTGTAGGCCTTGGGGAAGCGCTCGCCCTTGTCACCGCCGTAACGCTTGTCGACGTTGCGCAGCGTCGGCACCTTGTGTTTGCCCCTATTCTCCGCGACCATGTCCGCCCACTCGGGCCGGGTGGCGAGAAAGCCGCCGAGACCCGGGTCCACCCAGGCGCGGCCTTCGGGATTGATGGGCGAGCCGTCGTCGAGATAGACCGTGTCCATGTCATAGAACGGGTTCTCCGGATTGCGCGGCACGCCGAGGTTGTCGAAGGTGTAGTCGGTGAACAGCGCCTTGTCGGCAAACGGCCCCGGGGTGCTCGGGTGGCAATGGGCGCACATGGCCTTGCTGTTGAACAGCTCAAACCCCATTTTCTCTTTCAACGTCAGCTTGGCCTCGCCGGCCATATAGGCGTCGAACTTTTGGCACAAACAGTCCGGATTCGCGCCGCCGGGCTTGGTCATGGTACCGGCATCGTGCGGCAGAAAAATAAAATGCGGGACGGGAGGCGTCAGGTGTCAGACCATGGGCGCCGGTCAAGTATGCCAGCGCCACTGCTGCAAAACGGGGTGGGTCCAACTCTGCCCCATTTACTTTTCCCTCGTAGGTCGGGTTAGCGCAGCGCGACGGACTGGAAGTCCTAGTCCAGGCGATAACCCAACATTGCCAAAATTGGCCGGGTCTGTTGGGTCCGTCGCGCTCGCTCCTTGACCCAAGCTACATATATCCGATTTCATGTCGGCATCGACCCTCAGGCGTCTCAGCTTCGATGGACTAAGCGACCCTAGGGGAAAACATGCAAATTTAAGTGGGGCAGCAGTGGGCGAGCGCCCAATGAGTTGGGGAGTATCACAACAGTTGGGCTAAGGAATTAATCGGCCGCCCTGCCTGCTGTCTTTGGGCTGCTGGTGTGGGCAGGCACTGTGCTGCCGGGGCTTTGATGGTTGGTGAGTAGAGAGGCCAGGCCCGGCTAATGCAATCGCTCGCTTGCCCCGCAGCATTTTTTGTACTTCTTGCCGCTGCCGCAGGGGCAGGGGGCGTTGCGGCCGGTCTTCTCATCGTTGACGACGGGGGCGGCCGGGCCTTGCTGCTCCAGCAGGGTGAGATAAATCGAGCGGCCCATGTGGGCATAACTCGGCATCGCCGCCGGAAAGAGCTCCAGCACCGCGGCCGCGGCCTCGGTGAGCGACCGCCCCATCGTATCGAATTCCTCGTGATAGGCCTGCGCCAGCTTTTTGCTCGAGAAAAATGTGAGCACCATGAGGATAGTCCCGAACTCGTCATCCAGCGCCTCGGGCGTGTATTCGTCCCACAGCTCTTCGACGAACGCATGCCCGGCGGCAAACCCGTTTGACCAGCGGCTGAGCGGCGCCTCGGGCTCAAGGTTCGCCATGACGTCGGGCAACAGCGCGCAGCTGTCCGGCAGCGCCGGGTCACCGTCGACGATTTCTTTATTGATGTGGTTATACAGCGCCATGATCGATTCAAGGATCTCCCTGGCTTCGTCGAGACTCTCATAGCCCGCCTCCTTATCGCCGAACACCAGCGGCAGCCACTCCGACGGCGGAATGAGCTCCGGCGAAGAACCGATGGCAAACAGAAACCCCAGGAGCTGTTCGTAGCACAGCGTGTCTTGCGGGCGCGCCGGTGCGCTAAGAAATGCCTTGAGCCGGGCGGTTGCCGGGTCCCCGGCGACGTCCGCTGTTGCCGCGCTACGCTTGTTTGACTTCATCCTGTCAGACCCCGCGTGAAAGCGCCCCAGTCTCCCCGAGCGGTCGAGCGCAGTCAATACCGCCGTGCCGGGCGCGTCGAAAGACCGGTCCTTCCTCAGCGTTGAGGTTTTTCATGTACCCGTTCGGGCGGTGAACAGAACCGACAGTGGAGAAAACGCGAGCTAGTGTGCCGTCCCGTCGATACCTTTACATAAAAATGCGTCGGAGGTTCCAAATGTCGTCATTCCCGCTCGCGGGCCCTTGGCCGGAATGCCGGAATCAATATGACCATTTAACGCGAAGATGCCAAGACGCAGAGAAAAAATGTCCATGAACTCAAGCACCTTTGCGCCTCAGCGCCTTTGCGTTGAAAACTCATATAGGCATGAAATTCGATAATCAACATTGAACGCGAATGCGCAGGCTTGACCGGACTGACAGGTCTGAATTAAACAACTGATTGATGGGACAGCACACTAGCGGTCTGTGCGCCAGGCGGGTGCGACGACCCACGAGCGCCGGTGGGGACGGCGGCCACCGCCGCGGCAGGAGGTGACGGGCTTGCGCCCGGCCGCGGCGCGGCCACCGGTGGACTCGGCCGCCGAGAGCAGAAACAGCATGCGCACCAGCTCCTTGACGCAGGCCGGGTCGGCGCAGCAGAAATCATGCGGGCACAACCCACCGGCTTCCATCAGCTTGCACAGCGCCTCACCGCGCCACGCGCCGCAGCAGCGCCCGGTCGGGGTCTCGATGAGACGCAGCTCGGGATCGGTCTGCTCCAGGCGCGCGTCGATGAGATAGGTCACGGCGTCCTCCCTTTCCGGAGTGTACTCAAGATTTGATCTCTATATGATAATGATAACTATTCTCATTTGAATGTCAAGTTTATCATCGACCAAGCGGGGCTGCCGGACCGCCCGGGTCGAGGATGCAGTTCACGCTTTGGGGGGCTTGACATTAGTACTAATTAGTACTAATGTCATCCGTACTGATGTCGATTGGATGATTACCATGGCCCCGGACAAGACCATTACCGCCGAGAACGCCGCCAGGCAGGACTTCATGCCCGTGCTGCGCGAGCTGGTGCGGGCCTATCAGGCCTTCGCCGCCTATGACGCCGCCGGCTACCGCGAGGCGGGCCTGACCGGACCGCAAGCGGACGTGATTTTTACGTTGGGCAACACCGCCGGGATGACCTTCAAGGAAATCGGCGAGAAGACCCTGATCACCAAGGGCACGCTCACCGGGGTCATTGACCGCCTGGAACACAAAACCCTGGTGCGGCGGGTGGCGGCCGAGGACGACCGCCGTTGCACGCGGGTGGTGCTGACGCCCAAGGGTGAGCGCGTGTTCGAGCGTGAGTTCCCGCGGCAGGTTACGTATCTGAAAAAGCGCTTCGACCGCCTCACCAAGGCCGAGCTCAAGGAGGCGGAACAGGTGCTGCGCCGGCTGCGCGGGATCTTCTAGTCGTTTTTATTTGGGTAATTATAGTCGTTTTTATTTGGGTAATTAGTCCTACTTAGGACAGTCTTTATACATACGTTAAAGGAGGCAATGCAATGAGCACAACCGTTTCAACCAACACCGCCCGGACCGACGGGCCCATCGAAGTGACCCTGGAGGCAACCAAGGAGTACTGGTGGTGCACCTGCGGGCGCAGCCGGAGCCAGCCCTTCTGTGACGGCTCCCATGACGGCACCGACCATCGTCCCGCGCGCCTCAACGTCGAGGAGACCCGGACCGTGTGGCTGTGCGGCTGCAAGCGCACAGGCGCGGCGCCCTACTGCGACGGCAGCCACGACCGTTCCTGATCCAACCATCATCCAAGCAAAGGAGAAAATGACCATGATCCAGACACGAAATGCCGACTATGCCGCCCTGCTGCTGCGCGTGAGCCTGGGGGTGATGTTCATCGCCCATGGGCTGTTGAAGGTACTCGTCTTCACCCTGCCGGGCACGGTGCAATTCTTTCAATCCGTCGGCCTGCCCGGGCCGCTGGCCTACCTGGTCACGGCGGCGGAGATCGGCGGCGGCGCGCTGCTGATCGCCGGGGTCTACACCCGCTGGGTGGTGGTGGCGATAATGCCGGTGCTGCTGGGGGCAGCCTGGGTGCACCTGCCCAACGGCTGGCTGTTCACCGGTACCGGCGGCGGCTGGGAGTACCCGGTGTTCCTGGCGGCGGCGGCCGCGGCGCAGGGACTGCTCGGCGACGGGGCCTATGCGCTAAAACTGCCCCGGCCGCGGCGCATCGCCGCCGCCTCGGCCTGAAAAAGGGAACGGCCCGGGGGAAGCCCCCGGGCCGCAGTGTTGCTAATGTTGATTATCGAATTTCATGCCTATATGAGTTTTCAACGCAAAGGCGCTGAGGCGCAAAGGTGCTTGAGTTCATGAACATTTTTTCTCTGCGTCTTGGCGTCTTCGCGTTAAACGGTCATATTGAAGCGGTTGACAACTTACTAACTAGTAAGTAGGCTATTTGGTATGGGCCTGGCAGCAGAAAACAAGGACACCAAGACGCGCATCCTCGATGAGGCGGAGGCGCTGCTGCAGGAGCACGGCTTCAGCGGCTTCAGTTACGCCCACATCGCGGAGAAACTGGGCATGAAAAACGCCGCCGTGCATTACCACTTTCCCGCCAAGGCGGACCTCGGCCTGGCCGTGATCGCGCGCTTCCGCGAACGCTTCCAGGGCTACAGCGAGCATCTGCTCGGCAAGTACGGCGATGATCCGGTGCGGCTGCTCGACGGTTACATCGCCGTCGCCCGCAGCTTCCTCGACAAAAGCCAGCTGGGCTG